>CAMKDH010000092.1 GCA_946411215.1 uncultured Treponema sp.
AGTTCCTGCTCGAACAAGGCAATATCAGGATCCTTGCGGGTCTTTCGTTTTTCTGTCTTTTTAGCAACTGCGCGACCACCGTTATTGTAGGCATCGGCAAGAGCTTCACATTCACGAACAGAAAGTCCTGAGCCTAAGATTTTTCCAAAAAGAATGCGCATGTCGGCATCGTTTTTTACCATTAAAAGTGCACGCGCATGACCGCTGGAAATCTGTCCGGTAATAAGTGATTTTTTAATATCCTCTGGAAGTTTAAGAAGGCGCAAAGAGTTTGCAACTGTAGAACGATTCTTTCCTACTCTCTTTGCAACTTCATCCTGAGTAAGATCACTCATCTGAATTAAATTATAATATGCGGTAGCTTCTTCAATTGGGTTTAAGTCTGCACGCTGAATATTTTCGATAAGGGCAAACTCAAGCTTCTGCTGTTCATCAAACTTGCGGATCTGAACCGGAACCTTATCGAGGCCTGCCATTTTTGCGGCACGGGTACGGCGCTCTCCGGCAATAATATAAAATTCGTTATCTTTACCTTCAACCTGTTCAACAATGATTGGCTCAAGAATTCCATTCTGTTTAATAGAATCACAAAGCTCTTCAAGCAGCTTCTGGTTAAAATCGGCACGCGGCTGCTTTGGGTTTGGTTTAAGGAAATTTACATCACACCACAAACCGCCATCTGCATCTACTTCAATGCAAGCAGGAACATTTGCGGGTCTTCCGCTTTTTGCAACCTGAACATTATGAAGTCCAAGTCCTGTAGAAATCAATACTTCTTCATTTGCCCCGGGATTATTTTTAATTAATGCATCAAGGCCTTTACCTAATCCTTTTTTAGCCACGACGGATTACCTCCTCCGCCAATTTTTCATAACTTTTTGCGCCCATACATTCAGGGTCATATTTGCAGATAGGAAGTCCATGCGATGGAGCTTCTGAAAGTCTTACATTGCGAGGAATAATAGTATTGAATACTACATCCTTAAAATATGATTTAACCTGAAGTACAACATCCTGAGCAAGACGTGTGCGGGAATCGTACATTGTAAAAAAGATTCCGCCGATTGTAAGATTTGGATTGATTTCTTTCTGAACCTTCTGAACTGTCTGAAGCAAAAGTGTGATTCCTTCCAAAGCAAAATATTCACACTGCATAGGAACTAAAACAGAATCAGCAGCAGCAAGACCATTAAGAGTCAAGATTCCAAGTGAAGGAGGACAATCAATAAGTATGTAATCGTATTTATCGGTAAGAGGCGCAAGGGCATTTTTAAGGTAATATTCCCAGTTTTCCTGATCAACAAGCTCAATTGCAGCACCAGACAAATCAATTGAGGCACTAATAGCATCAAGATTTTCTATAGAAGATTTTTTTACGGCAGCCTGTGCAGTACAAGTTCCGGCAAGCAATTCATAAATTGTAGGCTTGTCTTTTGAAACTCCAACACCACTAGACATGTTGCCCTGTGAGTCAAAGTCTACAAGAAGTACTTTTTTTCCTGCAAGTGCGATGTATGCACCAATATTTATTGCGGAGGTTGTTTTCCCGACACCACCCTTCTGATTTACAAAAACGATTGTCTTTCCCATAAAAAACAGTATAACAATTATTTGGAAAAAGGTATACTATTTAAATATGATATTAAGTGTAACATTTTCAAAACCAGGTAGTGATGTACAGGAAAAACTTGGTAGAGAATACAAGAAAATCAAAATAAAGATTGAAAATGCTGATGGGAAAACTGGGTATTTTGGGGAGTTTTTTACGGAAAAGCAGGTTTTTCATAGGCATTTTAGTGAAACGGAGCTTGATGAATTTGTAAAAGAGCATGCGGGGAAGACTTTTAAGAATTGCGTTGAACGGACTGATAGTGAAGAAATAACGATTCTTGCAAATAAAAAGGGGAAAATCACTAAAATAGTGAAAAAACTTGATGATGTACCTGCGGTTAAGGCTGAAACAAGCAAGAATTACATTATTCAGGAAGGGTTGCCGGTTCCATTTTTGGTTGTGCTGGGGGTAATGACTCCACAAGGAAAGGTTGTGGCTTCTCGTTACAGTAAATTCCGACAGATAAACAGATTTCTGGAATTTGTTGATGATGTTTTGCCTTCCGTTGTTACCGAGGGAGAACCTGTTCGTATTGCCGATTTTGGATGCGGAAAATCTTATCTTACTTTTGCGGTACATTATTTTTTAACTGAAATTAAGAAGATTCCATGCCAGATTGAAGGGCTTGACCTTAAAAAAGATGTAATTGATTTTTGTAATCAGACAGTGCAGAAGCTTGGACTTGAAAATCTAATTTTCCGAGTGGGTAATATTTCTGATTATTCTGGTACTGCAGACCCTGATATTGTCATGACACTTCATGCCTGTGACACGGCTACTGATTTTGCTTTGGAATATGCAGTTAGCAGAAATGCAAAGGCTATCTTGAGTGTTCCGTGCTGCCAGCACCAGATAAATACTGAGCTTACAAATAATCGCAAAGGAAAAATTAAACAGGATGACAGTGCTCTGGAACCGATTCTTAAGCACGGACTTTTGCGTGAAAAATTCAGTTCGCTTTTAACAGATGCTTTGCGTGGGGAATGGCTTGAACAGCAGGGATACCGGGTTCAAATGCTTGAGTTTATTGATGAAGAGCATACGCCTAAAAATATTTTGATTAGAGCGGTAAAGAAAGAAAAAGCCCAAATAAAAAAAGACCGCCCGCAGATTTTGGGCGATCTTAAAATTGCACAGGAGTTGTGGAATTAATCCATATTTTTCCAGGCGTCTATAAATTCAAACATGAACTGCTGAATGTCGCTGAACCATTTTTTCTGGAACTTGCAGGCTTCTATTCCAATGTAGCGGAAGTGCCAGCATTCCCAACGGTAACCAGTTATATCTTCGTAGCCCTGCGGAAAGCTCAAGCTCCAGCCGTATTCTTCTGAATGAGCATTGAGCCATTTGCAACCATCAGTCAAAGCATAAGAATCATCAATGTTTCCAAAATCAACTGCGGCTCCAAGCTGATGCTGACTTGTTCCAGGACGGGCAGATTCACGTTCTGCTTCTTCAAGACCGTCTACACTAACCCAATAATTAAAGGTGCGTTCCTGTGTTGAATATGAACGGTAGGTTGAACTTACATCAAGAATGATTCCGTCTTTTTTAGCAGCACGTGCCATTTCGTGAAGCGCATCATCAGCATCTTCGCGAAGCGCCAGAGTTGTTTTATTGATAATATAGTCGTCGTTGGCAACAAGCTTACGAAGATGTTTTGGTTCGTAGTCTGCACCAACCTTGTGAGTTTTATCTATTAAATAGTAAAGACTTAAATCATCAGAAGGAAATGCTTTTTCTATCTGCAAAACTTTTTCTAAGTCTGCAAGGAACTCGTTTGGATCTCCGTTTGGAATAGCATCTTTGCAGCTGTCGGTCATGCTTACAAGCACACGATTTAGTTTTTCGATTTTTGGATCGAGTGGTGCTGGTTCTGGAACAGGCTCCGGGATTGCCTGAGATTCAACAGGGGCACTGTTCTGTTTTGGTTTGGCACAGGCAGTAAAAAATGAGATGATAAAAATCAATGATACTATAAATGTTCTTTTCATATAGATATACCTTTATATGTTTATGGATTGCCACGGCCTTCGGCCTCGCAATGACGACGTGGCAATCCACGCTTTTAAATTATCTGTCCTCTAACTAAAATCTGTTTCTTTGAACCGTCGCCGTATTCTAGAGTGATTGTTGGGTCGCGCACTACTCCATCAAGGTGAATAAGGCTTGGTGCATCGTTGTCGTAATTTTCGCCGATTGCAAAATGACAGGTGTGGAAGGCTTTTTCGTCTTCGAGCATATTTCCTGTAATCTGAGCAGCAGGGTTCAGACCAATTCCAAGCTCTCCAATGTTGCGGGCATTCTTTTTGTAAACTGCACCCTGCCCCTGCGGAAGCTTCTTTTCTTTTTCGTAAGTCATTGAACGCTGCTCTGCTTCGGTGATTGTTTTGAGAAGTCGCTTTGCTTCGGCTCCTCCATCAATATTTTTAACAAATCCGTTTTCTACAGTACAGGTGATTGGTGTTTCAAGAATTGAGTCTCCATCGGCAAAAGTCATTGAACCATCATAAACGATTACACCTTCACTGCCACCAACAACAGGACTTATAAAAACTTCGCCCGCAGGAATATTTCCACCAGTTCCCGGCTTTGTAAAATCGCCATCATCAAACATGAGCTTGCGGCCATTTACAGGAATCTTAATATCTGTTCCACCAGGTGCTGTTACAAAAACGTTTACAGCGCCATTAAAAAGCTCGTCTAATTTTTTACAACGTTCCCCTAGTTCCTTGTAATCAATAGCGGCTGTGCGGTTCATCATATCTACAGTGATTCCTGGAGTCCAGGCACCACGCATTGTTTTTTTACCGTCTAAAAGATAATCAAAAATGTGAGTAAACTCCTGGCCGTCTTCTGTTTTATAAGGATTTGCTGTGGCTCCAGGATCTTTTCCAAGCTTGATATTTGAAATTGAAAAACAAACTTCTGGTTCTGTTGCAATTGCAGCAAGAACTTCGGGATTTGCATTATCAAAGCTTGTTTTATCCGGCTGAAAAATTAAAGTTGGTAAAGCTCCTGCCTGACTGCTTGCCATAAACAAGTCTTGGGCAATTTCGTTTGTTGCAGGATTTGCAATTATAAGAACCCTTTCGCCCTTTTTTACAGCTACAACATCCTGAACGACTACCTGAGCGGGAGTTCGGTCCTTGGCAGGGGTGTCAATTTTATTTTTTAGTTTATCTAATAACATTTATTTCCTCACTAAAACTATATTTCTTTCGGAATCTTCGAGGCCTGGGACAGTCAGAGGGTGCACCTCATATTCTGGGACAAGCTTTTTGATTCCCTGCATTTCTTCTTTTATGTTTTCAAGTTTCGCTTTATACGCACATAAGATTCCGCCTTTTTTTACCATGCGCAAAAGTGTTTTTGTCATTTTTTCATCAAGCGGACGGAAGGCACGGAAAGTTATTAAATCAAAACATTCCGGTTCAACCTGTTCTGCAACAGTATTCCAAATTTCTATGTTAGTCAACCCTAACATCGCTTTACAGTTTTCCAAAAAAGAACAGCGTTTTTCCATGCGTTCAACAAGCTTAAACTGTACGGGCTTTCCAAAATCATCTGAACACAAAAAGCTAGCTGCCAGAGGAACTCCAGGAAGACCTCCGCCAGAACCAATATCACCTACAACAAGAGGCGAAGCGTTATCAGTGCGCGAACTCAAAGATTTTTTAATAATTTCATATCCGGCAAGAGAATCAAGAATATGACGAATTACAAGTTCATCATGATCTGAAGTGTTTGTAAGATTATATGCAGAATTAAAAAGGATTATTTCTTTTATGTATTGTTCCATTTTTGAAACAAGGGAAGAGAGAGCCTCGTTATTCAGGCCCGGCACTGTTGAAATAATTCCTTGTTCTAAAATATTTTGCATGCAATCCTCTGTAAAGATTGTCGGGTCAAGCCCGACAATGACACAATTTTATCAAGCCCGACAATTACACAATTACTTATCAATATCAAGTAAAAGGTCAGCGGCTACACCGTTATCGTTGTAATGAACTACAACAAGGTTTCCTGTTTTTTCGGCAGTAATGTCTTTTTGCTGACACATCTTATAAATGTATGAATTTTTATTTTCGGTGCCCTGGGCAACAGAAGGTGTTACCGAAAAAGTTGTACTGCTTCCATTACTTTTAATTGCTTTGAATAATAAATAGAAAGTTTCGGTGCAGGCACGATTATTCAAATAGTATTTTCTATCGGCAGTAAGAAGGAAAGAACCATCAGGCTCAGGCTCGCTGAAAAATTCCTGTGTGATAGAATCTTTTACGCTGTAATTATTTATCTTAAAACGAAGGATAGAAGGTTTGCGCTTTTTGAAAGTTTCAGAATCCTGTTGTTTTGCAGCATACATTTCCTGTTCAGCAGCACTTGCAGAATTCTGTTCAACTTTAAGATCATTCAATTTATCAAGAATTTCACGAAGCAAAAGATTGTTTGACAAATCGGAAGTTGAAGTTGTACTGCTTGTTTTTCCGGTGAGGCTTGTCAAAGAAGAAAGAGTGTCAAAAGAGCCGGAATTGTACAAGCTCGAAATATCATTAGCAGAAAGAAGGTTTGAATTTGAAAGAAGAGACTGCAGCAAATCTTCTGTAGAAGTTGCATCACTTAAAACTGCTTCTGTTGTTTTTTTAGGTTCGGTAGTTTTGGTATTTGTATTATTTACCTTTGACTGTTTTTGCTGAGGAACAGATGGTTTATAAAATTTACCATCCATTGTTGGAGACGAAATTGTTGGCATATCTGGCATGGAGATTGAAGGCATATCCGGCATTTCCATTGCCTGTGCAAAAACAACTGCATTTACTAAAAAAGCAGCAGCAATTACACAAAAAGATTTTCTACATATTTGCAAGACTTTCCTCCACATATTCAAGGCGCTGGGTAAGCTGAGCAATTGTTTTTTCAAGGCGATTCTTTTCGCGTTCAAGACGAGTTTTTGGATCAACACCTCTTTGCTGTGCTGCCTTTTGCTTCATCATTTCGCGAACACTTGCAGGAGACTTTCCGCCATTCATAAATTCCTGTTCAACTGCGGCCCGGTCATCCTTCTTTTTTACAGAAGCAACAACCTTCATATTATCAAAACCGATTGCTGGATTTACGTCGGCAGCAGAAACTCTACGAAGATCTTTAGCAGTATTTCGTGGAAGGCACAAAACTCTGTCGATATAATCTTCATAACGGATATTTGCAGCTTTACAAAGCTCCATTGCTTTTGCAAGTTTTTTACCAAACTCCTGCATGAGCTCACCGTTCTTTGCAAGATAGTTTGTCTTAATATCTTCTGTAAGTTCCTTAAGTTCCTGGTTGCTTTCCCAACCAATAGAATAATAACCTTTTTTTTCTGCAAGCTCAATCAAATCGCCGAACTTTGCCCAAAATTCCTGAGTATGAACTTTGCAGGCAGTTCCATAACTTGGGTCACTTTCCTGCTTTTTGATTGTCATAAGATGATGTGTAAACTCATGAACGGCTGTATAAACAAGTTCGTTTTCTGATTTAAAATTCAGATTATGAAGATAGATTTCGTGAGTGTCAGGCTTGTAAAAACCGTTTACACGTTTGCTTTCTTTTCCAGTCTGAATTACAGTAAAATCTATTTCGCAGGCTTGAATATCAAGTA
Organism: uncultured Treponema sp.; assembly: GCA_946411215.1. Taxonomy (GTDB): domain Bacteria; phylum Spirochaetota; class Spirochaetia; order Treponematales; family Treponemataceae; genus Treponema_D. The sequence goes on from CAMKDH010000092.1 coordinate 7,251, forward strand.
GCATTTCTTTTATTTTTTCGTTTGTCATTTTAATTCAACACTCCCATAGAATTAAGTATAATTGCACCGGCTACTGTGACGGCTGTTTCGGTTCTCATTATGCGAGAGCCCATTCCACAGCGGATAAAGCCGGCATCTTCTAAAAGTTTCCGTTCCTTGTCGGTCCAGCCACGTTCACTACCAATGGCGGCAATGACAGGCACTTGTTTTGAAAAATGCACTTCGCCTAAAGCACATTTTGGATTGATGTTGTCAAGGCAGATGAGGTTTTCCCCCGCTCCATCCAACGACTGCAAACATTCCTTCAGCGTTTTATGTATAAAAACCTGCGGCACATGAGTGCTTCCTGCTTGCACAGTTCCTTCCAGCAAAAGTTCCCGGGCATTTTGTGGCTGCGCAAGATCACTTTGCATATAGGATTTTTCGCCAAGCTCTGTGCCTGTAAGGTGAAGCTCGCTCACACCTAAAGCAGCAACATCGCGCATAAGACGACGCAACTGAATTGGACGTGGAAATCCAACAATCATTTTTAGCGGATTAAGAGGTTTACCGTCTCCGGTTGCAGTGAAGTCAAAAAAAATCTGTCGCGCAGTTTCATCAATTTTTGTTATATGCGCTACTCCACTACTTCCACCAATTATTCCCGCAGTAAAATCATCACCCTGCTTTTTTTTAAGAACTTTTAAAATATGATCTCCACGCGCATCATCAAAGCTTAGCGGAGAAGCAATTTCGTTTTGTTCAAAAAGGCAGATATTCATTTGGAGCCTGCCAGACTAATTGAGCATGTTGATTTTCTTAAGTGCCGCACAAAGCGCATCTTTTTCAATTAAATCAATCGGGCGGCCTTCGGTGTACTGATGTGCACTTTCAGAGAAAGAACCCATTGTTACGCAGTAGCCGTTATCGCAGCGGGCATCACGCATTTTTGCATGGAACTCGCGAACATAAATATCACCAATAACAGTCTGAGTTCTGTAGAAACGGAACATATTTTTAGCTTCCCATTTATTGCTTTCAACATCACAGATAATTTCAATACTTTCTGCAGCAACCGAAACATCTTCAATTTTTACAAACGCATTCTTAAAGAAAATCGTAATGAACTTGCGGCACAAAGCAACAAAATCACTTGTACCAGACATAAGATAAACCTGAAGATTCTGGTTCTGATTCAATTCCTGATAGCGAGAAACAAGACTGTCTACATCCTTATATCCGGGATGCGAAGCCTGAATCTGCTTAAGAAGAACAAGACCTTTTGGAATATTATTTGAAGCAATATAACAGTTTGCACAGCGATATTTAATTTGAAGGGCAATCTGTTCTGGAACATTCTCAAGCTTTCCTGCAATTTCATAATCAGTAATTGCGGCCTGATAATCCTTTACCTTTTCGTGCATCTTACCTGCTTCAAGACAAGACTGGGCACCAAAGGTTGGATTTGGACGAAGGTGTACAAAGATTTTTAAAGCCTTATCGCCCATTCCCGATTCAGACATTGCAACAGCCATATCATAAAGAAGTTCTTTATTTTCAGGTTCAACATCAAGAGCCTTTTTTAAATAAGGAAGACTGTCGCGATATTTCTGACTTTTAAATAAACAAAGACCAAGCTGTTTATTAATTTCATTATTTTCAGGAGAAAGCAGACGGCATTTTTTCAAACAGTATGCAGCCTTATCATAAACCTGTTTTTCAAGGAACGCACAGCCAAGATAATAATTTGTTTCAAAAGAATCAGGAACCTTCTTTACAGAAAGCATGAGCGTATTAATTGCATCATCATATTTTTTTAAATAGAAAGAAGCAATTCCCCAGCGTCTTGTAACATCGGCAATAACAATTTCGGTATGTGCAGAAGAAAGTTCATAAAGCTTTTTATAAATATTTAAAACCTTTTCCCAATTCTGATCATTGTAGTAAACATCTCCAAGTGCACTAAGGGCTTCTACATTGTGAGGATCATGAGCAAGCTTTTTTTCATATTCCTTTACAACTGCAGACATTCCTTTTTTCTGAACAGAAGAAGC
>CAMKDH010000093.1 GCA_946411215.1 uncultured Treponema sp.
GGTCTTTTTGAGCTTCAGGCAGAGGGAAGGTTCCTTCGGATTCAACAGGATTTTCTGTTGCAATTACAAAGAAGGGTTTATCAAGCTCGTGCTTTTTACCGTCGGCACTAACTTGTCCTTCGGCCATTGCCTCTAAAAGTGCAGACTGAGTACGCGGTGTAGCACGGTTTAATTCATCTACAAGAACAATGCTCGACATTAATGGTCCAGGACGGAATTCAAACTCAGAACGGGCAGGGAGCCATACAGAACTTCCTGTTACATCAGAAGGCATAAGGTCCGGAGTACACTGAATGCGGCTAAAGGCCAGTCCGCTTGATTTTGCAATTGCCTTTGCTAATACTGTTTTACCGGTTCCTGGAACATCTTCCAAAAGAATATGACCACCAGCAAAAATGCCTGCCAGGATCATGTCTACAATTTTTTCATCACCTTTAAATACTTTACCAACAGATTCTTTAATCTTGTCGGATACTTGTTTTATTGTTGTCATAAACTCATTTTAGCATAATAAAGTTGAATTTACTATACAGAAAAAGTATGATGTTATTATGACTAAAGATGATATCTATTTTTACACACAAGCCAAAAAAGAATTAGAGTTCAAATATCACGACACAACCTATATCCTGAACTACGACAAAACCTCCGACGGCAAAGATATCATAATATTCGGTCCAATCTACGAAACCAAAAAATTCGATTCCTACGGCGACCTCATGAACAACGCGCGCGTAGAAAATCATTATTTCAAAGAGTTTATAGAATCACTGTAAAACTTCTAAAATCACTCATCTTTTATAATTTCCTTATTTCTGATATTATTATTTTATGAACATGGAAGCATTTATTTTGGGTTGCGGGGGAATGATGCCTCTGCCATATCGACATCTTACATCAGTGCTTTTGCGCCGCGAAGGTGATTTATTCCTTTTTGACTGCGGAGAAGGCACACAGGTAAGCTTACGCCGCCTGAACCTCAAGTGGAAAAAAATCGATGCAATTTTTATTTCTCATACACATGCTGACCATGTTACAGGCCTTCCTGGAATCCTTATGCTTAATGCTCAGGTTGACAGAACTGAACCGCTGTATATTTACGGGCCTCCAAAAATCAAAGAATACGTAGAAACAAGCCGCAAGGTTCTTGATATGTATATAAATTACCCGATTGTTGTAAAAGAAATTGAAGCACCTTGCGTTGTTCATTCCGGAAAGGATTTTTATATACGTGCATTCCCGCTTGACCATACAAAAATCTGTGTTGGCTATACACTCGAAGAGCTTGACCGCCCTGGAGAGTTTAATCCGGACAAGGCACGCGAGCTTGGAGTACCAGTTGGACCACTCTGGGCACAGTTACAGCAGGGTTTTGAAGTTAAGGCTACTGACGGCTCAATTGTAAAACCAGAACAGGTGCTTGGAGAAAAACGAAGCGGCCGCAAATTCAGTTTTGTAACAGATACACTTTATAAAAAAACAATTGCCGAAGAAGTTCGTGGTTCTGATTTACTTGTATGTGAAGGAATGTTTGAAAACGAACTTATAGATCAGGCAAAAGAAAAAAAGCATATGACAGCAGCACAGGCCGCTACAATTGCACGAGATGCTGACGTTCGCCGTATGTGTATGATTCACTATAGTCCGCGTTATACCGACCGTGAACTTGATAAGCTTTTACAGGAAGCAAAGGAAATCTGGCCAAAAGCTGAGCTTAGCCGCGACAGAATGAATATTGATATTCCTTATGTTGATTAAACAGGGATGATGATTTGATAGAAGTTGAAAGCTTTTGCAAAGAATATAAATCACACTCAAAAACTGTTTTCAAGGTTCAGAATGTTTGTTTTACAGTAGAAAAGGGCAGTATTACAGGACTTGTTGGTCCAAACGGTTCAGGAAAATCTACAGTAATCAAGGCAATCTGCGGCTTTCATTATCCTACATCAGGTCACATTTTTATATCAGACAACGAAAATCAGCGTGTTGATATTTGCGAACAAAACGAAAAAGCAATGGAGTTGTGCGGTTACGTTCCTGAAATTACAAGGCTTCCGCCCGACATGAAAGTAATTGATTTTTTGATGTATGCTGCTAAATGCCACAATTTAAGCGTGGAAACTGCAAAAGAAAGAATCAAAACGCTTTGTAATGACTTCCAATTGTCTGATTTATTAAACAACTTAATAAAAAATCTATCAAAAGGTCAGCAGCAAAGAGTGTCGTTTGCACAGGCTTTAATTCATAATCCGCCAAACCTCATACTTGATGAACCAATAAACGGACTTGATCCTTCGCAAATAATTGCATTCAGAAGCTACATAAAAGAACAGTCAAAGACAAAGGCAATCCTCATTTCAACTCATATTTTAAGCGAAGTAAATAACCTTTGCCAAAATGCTTTTATAATGCACAAAGGTCAGATTCACCACGTTCAGAATCTTGCAAACATCGAAAACGAATACTTAAAACTCACATCTGCGGAGGAAGCAAAATGACACTTTTTTCCGCAATTCTTTTTTCTGTTTTTACAAGCGCAATGTTTTTTATAAAAGGCCAGTTTTTTGCGGGCTCGGGAACAACAGATTTATTAACTTATTTTTCAAGCGTTCCTTATGTCTGCATTATTGTTATTCCATGCCTTTGCTATAAACGTTCAATTTCTATTTACGATGATTTTATACCTCAGAGTCGGCTTAAAAAACTGTGGAAGGATTTTTACCAGGCATTTATCCGTTTTGCAGTTCTGGTTTTAATGATGCTGCCAGTTTGTCTGCTTGTAAATCTTTTTGGAAGTACAGACGCAGGGCAGATTTTTACAAGCTTTATATGTCTTCTTTTTTATGGTGCCTGTCTTATAAGTCTTTGCATTTTTATAAATGAGCTTATTCCAAACAGTATTGCAGCATTTACTGTAAGTGCAATAATTCTTGCAATTTTCAATTCAATTCATAACGTTTCTCTTTATGTAAATGCACCTGGTTTTATTACAGAAGTATGCAAACAGCTTAGTTTTGCATGGCACTTTGATGCTGCTTCAAAAGGTATTTTTGACACCCGCGATGTCCTCTGGCTTTTGTTATGGTCTGTGTTCTTCCTGTTTGCAGCTTATTTTACCGTTGAATTAAAAAGAGGATACAAGCCTTCAAAAAATCAGAAGCTCTTTTTTACAGTAATCGTTTATATTTTCATTGTGGCTCTTGCAACCTGTAATAATCTTTTTGCACGCCTGGATCTTTCAAAAAACAAATCATTTTCAATAAGTGCGTATACAAAAAATGTTGTAGAAAGTCTTGATGATACTTTAAATATCACATATTACCGTTCAGGTTCGCTTTCTAAATTATATCCTCAGATTCGTGACGTAACAGATTTTCTTAATTCCTTTTCCATTCTTGATAAACAGATTCATTTTACAATAAAAGACCCCGACAAAGATTCTGAAACAAAAACAATGCTCGAAAATTACGGAATCACAAGTCAGCAGCTTCAAAATACAGGGGTTAATTCAACTCAATTTATAAATGTTTATTCAGCAGTTGTTATTGAATACAAAGGAAACATTCAGCTTATTCCTTTTATAATGTCTGGCCAGACACTTGAATATGATCTTGATATCCGCCTTAAAAATCTGATTACTAAAAAGAATATTGCGGTAAACATCCTTGTTGGAAACGAAATGTCACTCACTGAGGATTACAGTTATATAATTCCATGGTTGAGTTCGCAGGGAATACTTGTGAATCCAATTTACCTTGAAGATCCAACATTTACACAAGTTCTTGCAAGCAGGACAGGCCCGCTTTTTGTAATAGGCGACAGTAACATAAATATAGAAAAAGCAATTGCAATAGAAAATTATATTCTTACTAAAAATCACAACGCAATGTTTGCTGTAAGTCCTTATAGCGCAACAATTGAAGATGACTGGAGCGTTACTGCAAACAAATGGACAAACGTTGTAGAAATGATTGAAAACTGGGGTGTACGCTTTACAGACAAAATAGCCGCTGATATTTCGTGTGCAAGAATCACTATGTATTCTGATGATGACCAGAAAGAAGTATTAAATTATCCGCTCTGGCCAAATCTTATGCCGCAGCAAAACTGTTTGCTTGGAATGACACTTTTCTGGCCTGTATGCCTTGAGCTTTCGCAGAATGCAGAACCTTATCTTGTAACTTCTTCTCTTGGCTATAACTATCAGACAGACAAGGCAAGTCCTTCAAGACTTTTAGAAACAAATCCTTTCTTAGTAAAAATTGATGACGCTGCTAATCATCAAAGAGGAACTCAGGTAATTGGTGCTCAAATTACAGGCCCGCTAACAGGCTTATTTAATTACGGTTCGTGCGAAGATTCAAACATCATAGTTATTCCAGACCAGTACTTTTTGAACACAACAATGACAGGTTATATTGGCGGAGACTTTGGAGACTACAGAAACTTTGAGTTTATTTCTAACTGTATTTTGAACTTAAATGGAGAAGGCGAGCTTGCAAAACTTCAGTCTAAGACAAAACGAGATACAAGTCTTTATAAAATAAATGATTTTGCACAGCTTTTGCGTCTTATGTATCTTGTATATGCAGTTTGTTTTGTAATAATCCCGCTTATTTACGTAGTTGCTTTTATTACTACCAGAATAATCCGCAATAAAAGGAGGATAAACATAAATGATTAATCCTTCTAAAAAAACAATGGGCATAACTTATGCGGTTGCAACTGCGTTTACAATACTTTTTGTTCTTTCCATTACAATTTTTTCGCCTTCGAGCAATGCAAATAAAAAAAGGCACAGTCTTCAGCTTCAGATTATCCACGAGGCTGATATTTCAAACATCGACATAATCACAATTCAAAGCGGGGATTCTGCAATTATCCTCACCAGAACAGATAACATGTGGCTTATTGCAAATCTAAATAATGTAGATGATAAAATCCCGGCTAACACAGAACGGTTAAAATCATTTTTTGTTTTTCTTGCTTCAAAACATCGTTTGACAAAAGCGGGCAACAGCGCAAACAACGACAACTCTTACGGGCTGGACAAACAGGATAGCACTGTAATAACACTTTATAAAAATGGAACTGCATATCAGTCTTTAAGCTTTGGCGACCTTAATTTTTCTCAAACTCAAAGATATTTTAAAACTACGGAACTCAAAGCGGTATTTCTTGCGGGGTCTGAGTTTGAACCATTTCTTACAACATCAGTTTCAATGTGGGCAGATCCTTATATAATTTCTACACAATTATTAAATGATGCCTTTTCTATGGGGTTGGCTCAGACTGCTGACTTTTTTGATTATAAAACTGAAAGTCACGTAACCTTTACAACATCCGATGACGAGCAGAAAAAATCAATTCAAAAGCTTTTTGATTTACGTCACGGAGGATTTGTAGAAGCGGACTCAAATCAAATATCAGATAAACCTCAAAACAAAACTTCATCTGTAAAAATCCAGATGGGCGACAAATCTCAAATATCACTGGACCTTTTTGAACATCCGGCAATTGAAAACGAATATATAGTTTATACAACTTTCGAATCAGAGCGACTTGCAAAAAGCTTCACATACAAAACGCAAATAAGCGCATGGACTTACAACAAAATCAGCGAAATAATGTTGAACACAAAATGAATCAGCACGCTGTTCCAGATAAGACCTGTCTTTTTATATAAAATCCTTAAAACTACATGAGCAATAGCTGCATTTACAACGCTCAAAGGCCCCATATATAAATGTGCAAAAGCAAATACTAAAAGACCAAGTCCTTCTGTTATAAAAAACATCACTCGACCATCAGGCATTTTTGTATATTCCAAAAGCCGTTTCAAAGCATCGGTAAAATAATATCTGTATATAATTTCTTCATAAATTGCGCCAAATAAAAAGGTCAAAAAGCAAAAGAGTCCTTCGAGCGCGGTCTGTGGCAAATAAGTTTTTGTAGGCAGGGCTGTAGAACCGCCAGTTTTTGAACTTATAAAATTAAGAATTAAAGCGGTACAAATCATAATTGCAAGACAAAGCATTGAAGGATAAAAGAATTTTTTTGAACTGCAAAAGATTTTTCTTGTAAAAAAGTAAAGGACTACACAAAAAGCAGCGAAACCCGCTTGTACCCAAGGAAAAGTCCACGTAAAAACCTGAGAAATATCAGTAATTCGGGGTGTAAAAAACGGAGGAACAATTATAAAAGCACATATGAGGAAAAAAATCAGGATTTCAAAAAATATGTAAAGTCGCTTCATTTTTGATGTCTTTTTGTAATTTTTGTGTTATAATAATAGTATATATTTAAAAGAGGATTTTGTGTACATTCTTATTGGAATAATTATAGCAATATCAATCATTCTCGCGCTTGCAGGATTGTATTCTGTATTCAAGCAGCGCATAGAGTTTTATATAACAGGCCTGGACCAGAAATTCACCTTTTCAGATTTGAATCTTTTATGGAATGTTTCGCAGCTTTGCGATCTTGATTATCCTAAAGCACTTTTCTGGTCAATGCCTTCGCTTACAAAATGCATGTCTCATATTACATCTCAGGCAGCAACAAACGGAACAGAAAACGATCCTAAAACTCAGGCATTAATTACAAAATTATTTGATTACCGTACAAAGCTTCAAAATCAGACTGATGACAAAAAAGGTATTGAATCAACAATGTACCTTGACCGCGACCAGAAGCTTAGAATTATTCTTCCGGGAAAAGGTGTATTTTCTTCAAAAGTCCTTAATAACGGTAAAGAACTCATAATTGCAGTACCACGCCAGAAAGATATGATTCCGTTTACTGCAGAAGAATGGGTAGGAAAGTTTGTAAGCGTTTACCTTTGGCGAAAAGGTGATGCACGATATGTTTTTGATACTACAGTAACCGGACATGGACTTTTTGTTGGTGAATCTTCAATTTCTATCCGTCATTCAAGCAATCTTATTCGTACACAAAAAAGAAAAGCTGTTCGTGCAAAATGCGAAATTAAAGCAAATCTATATATCATCACAAGTGAAAAAATTGACTATAACGCTGTAGAAACCCAGAACGGTTATAAATGTCTTATTGAGGATATTTCGGAAGCAGGAGCACTTATCCGCATTGGTGGAAAAGGTGTTTCTAACGTTCAGATTAAGCTTCAGTTTAATATCCAGAATATGCTCATTGTTATGTTTGGTGTTGTCCGTACAGTTGAATATAACGAATCTTCAAATCAATCGCTGCTACATTTTGAATGTATTCATCTTGATCAGACAATGAAAAATGAAGTATTGAGTTTTGTTTACAATATGCTTCCAGAACGTGAAAAAGAGGTTTACGAAGCTCTTAAACTCACAGATACTGATGAAGTTGAAGCAGGGGACGAAAACCTTGAAAATGCAAATGCCCAACAAAATGCTGATTCAATTGTTACCAATGACATTCAAAATACTTTAAATAATGCAACAGATATGGGTAGAGTGGAAGAACTTAAGGAGGAGCCTAAAGTTAATCTTCCAGAACTGCCTGATGATATATCAGAGCCAATTAAACAACAGATAAGCCCTGATATAAATATAAGCGAATAAAGGATTTTTATGAAAAAACTAATATCATTGTTTTTGCTAAGTTCAATTCTTCTTTGTACTGTTTTTGGTCAGGAATATAAAAAGAAATTTATTAAGGGAAATATTACTGACAAAACAACAGCCGTAAGAGAAGCTTCCGGACAGGAAGGTATATGGCTTTCGCAAAAAGCAATTGATTTTGTTTTGGAAAATAATGACATAATCGGTACCGACAGAGATATGGACGGTCTTGCAGTAGCAGCAGTTCTTTCTTTGCCAAATGATTATGTTGCGGGCCTTTCAGAATCAGAAAAAACTCAGGTTTTGAACAGATTTATTGAGCTTTTTGAAAAGTTTTCACGTAGTAATACAGTTCAAATTGCCGTTCAGTCTAAGGTGCTTTCGCTTAAAGATAACATGAATACAGCATCGTTTACCGAAGTTTTGAACAAGTTTCTGCAGGGTTCTACAGTTCTTTCATCTGATTCAAGTCTTTTGAAATCAGTCATCAACTCCTTAGGTTTTATAGGCAACAACATCTCTTTTTCAATTTTATATAACAATCTTAACGACAAAAGGTATTCGGCATATTATCCTGAAATTGAGCAGACAATTAAAAAGCTCATTCCAGTTTCTATGAATGAAGTTCTTCAGATTATTCATAGTCATGATGCTGCTAATACCCAGCGAATTTTTAATTTAGTAAAAGATGCAGAAATATCTACAACAAATTTGTGTGAAATTGCAGAGAATATATTAAACGATTCTCCGCTTATTTCTTTGAAATTCGATGCACTTGCAATTTTGAATTCTCACAAATGGACAAGAGCCTCAAACAGTGTACTGTCGTTCTTTGCAGCTTCTCAAAAAGATTTCCAGAATGAGTTAGTTACAGAAGATCAGTTTGTAGGACTTATTGAATCGCTTGTAAATATTTCACCGTTAGATGCTGTTAACCCGCTTATAAAATACTTAGGCGAATTGAATCAGCAGCTTGAGTACAACAATACTGTTGCTCAGAATGTTGTGCTTGCTGTTATCAATTCTTTAGGTGCTATTGGCGATAAACAGGCATTCGATTCACTACTTTCTGTAACATATTTGAATTATCCTGAACCAGTTTTGTCTGCAGCGCGCCAGGCCCTTGCAGGCTTAAGATGGTAAAGAGGTATTCAAATAATTCTGTTTTTTTAGCAGCTTTAATCTGTATTTTAGTTTTTTATTCTGGTCTCATAAAATTACAAGACAGGAACAGATTTTATTCTTTAATTCCCTGTGGACAGGTTGATTTTTTAAGCGGGCAGATGATTTCGTCTCCCTGCAAAACTTCAAACGGAAAATATTATTCAGGGAAACTTAAGGTTTGGAGCAGTGGGACAGGTTATGTCAGGTCGTCTGCAAGCGGGAATGTAAAAGTTTTTATTCCAAGTGAACTTGCAGAAGTATATTTTCCGGGGAAGCTTTATTCTGTGGCAAACGGAGCTTTTTTTGAAGCAGGAGGATTGTATTCTCTAAAGGGCCATTTCTCAGGGGACGGGCAAAGCTTTTATGTGGAGCGTTGTTTGAGTTCCGATTTCCCAGAGACTTTTTACGGACGGCTTGATTTTTTTCGTGCTTTGTGTCGTTTGCAGTTCAAAAGGCTTATGTATTCGTGGGGCAGTGCCGGAGGATTATTATTAGCCTTACTTTGTGGTGCAAAAGAGTATACATCTTCAGAAATTTCCT
>CAMKDH010000094.1 GCA_946411215.1 uncultured Treponema sp.
TGGTGCTATGACACTCATAAGATGAATAATAATAAAAATACAGACTTTTTTCAATGAATTCTTATACAAGTGACAGAAATCACATAATGCATTCATGTAGAAAAAAAATGGCTTCCAGCCGAATTTTCAGATTCCAAAACCGGCGGTTCACCGCCTATGCGCTACACTGCCTTGTAATTATATACGTTGCCGCTTTCGCGGCAGCAGTGTAGAGCATTTTTGTAATCTGAAATTCGGCTTCGCGCCATTTTTTTGCAGGCCTTCTTTGTATGTGATTTCTGTAACTGGAATAGTTATACAATGACAAAATTCTGTTTAAGTGCTAATATATCAGCAAATGAAAAGATTATTATTTTTTATTTTTATATCATTCATCATGTTTGCCGGGTGTAAGAAGAATAAGGCGCCGGTGGTGGAGGCTGACTCTATTCAATTAAATATTCAACCTTCAAATAATGAAAGCGTTCTGGAATCACAAAATCAGACTTGGCATGTAACAAATAAGCGTGTTTGTATAATTTTTGGTTATGATTTTAATTCGCCGGATGCGGTGGAGAAGTTTACGGCGCTTTTGGGGGCGCGATATGGGCTTGAAAGTGATGGGGGGCTCATTTATACGATGATTTATCCGGACAGCTTTAAGCATGGGGCTAAGGGATATGCTACAGAGCTTACTGCAGCCCTTACAGGAACAGATAAAGATCTGGCTGGTATAATAATTCTTGGTGCACCGGAAAACACTCATAAGGCATTTGCAAAGCTTCAGGATTTTTGGGAGATGGGCGTTCCCTACCCTATTTATGCGCTCTTCCCTCAGGATGATGTTTTGGGACTTGAATCTACCTGCGATTTTGTTTTGGACAAGGAACAGGTTACCGACTTAACAGGAGACGTTGCCCCGGAAGAAACTGTGAGCGAAATTATTCTTGAAGCTCCAGAGGTTCTTACAGACTGTATTGATTATATGCTCGAAATTGAAGGTCCTTTTGTAAAAGACAGCACTCTTCCAAAGCACATAACTCAGATGCTTAAAAACAAAAAGATTCATCATTATGTTGATCCGGAATCTGGCATTCAGTCTATAAATCATTTTGTTCTTAACTGATGATAACTTTACAGCAAAACTCAAATTATCTTATAGGTTCTCTTGAAGATATTGCGGCCCTTGAAACAAAGGAAAAGGCGCGCATTCTTACAATTTCCGATTCCCACGGAGACTGGAGAGGCCTGCTGCGTATTGTAAAGCAATTTGGTCCAACCTGCGATGCTCTTATAATAACAGGCGACTGCTGGCGCGACCTTGAAGAACTTCTCGAGCTTGCAGATGAAGACGATGCCGTACGCCAGGTAATTCCTCCTGTTTTAGGCTTTGTCCGTGGAAACGGAGACCCTTCTTATTTTGCAGTTTCTTATGATATTGGAAAGAACAACTCAAATGCGCGAACACTTCCAAAAGGTTCAGTCCTTATGCCAGACAGACTTACTCTTACAGCAAACGGCCAGTCCATTCTTTTTGTTCACGGCCACATGGAAGGAGTTGATTACGGCTACAACAAGCTTGGCCTGGATGCAAAAATGCTTGGAGCACATTACGCAGTTCACGGACATACGCATATTCCTGTTTTTGAACAGCGGGGAGATTTTACATTCATTAATCCGGGAAGCATAAGCAGACCAAGAGGCGGCAGCCCTGCAAGCTTTGCGATTTTAACTGTGGAAAAAACTTTTGTTGATGCGGCTTTTTTGAAAATAAAAGATGTGTTTGGTGAAAGTCATTCATATGAACTTTTTACACCTAACTGATTTATTCATATTTTATTAAAATGCTTTCAATTGAATTAATATCCTTCGTTTTCAATACTGGATTGGCAAATAAATCGACATTCTTAAATTGTTTCAGAATACTAATATCTATATCAGACAATCTTTCTATATCTTGATCCTGCATAATAAGAGTACATCCAGATGGAACATTTTGGAATCGAGGTATTGTTTTATATTTGGTTATTTGATTATCTTTAATTATCAAGCCTAAAAAGTAAATTCGTTTCAGGTTTTGTAATTTTTTTAAATCTATTGTTTTTCCTTTTATCAACTCATTAATTGAATAATCGATATAAAAATCTAATTCTATTTCTTCAAGATTTTCCATTTCTTCAATAAAAGAAAAAGAAGGAAGTGTACAACCTGCAATCCAAATGTGTTTTAATTTTCTACAAGATTTAAAAAAATCCATGTTAATAAAAGTCAAATTATAAAAATCCAAACTTTCTAAATTTTTCAAATTTTCCAATCCCTCTATACTAGTTATGGTTCTAATTTTCGGTTCCGCAAAAGTTAAATGTGTAACATTTTCATCGACTTTAATATTGGTAGAATTCGAATTATCTTGAATAATTCGAATATTCACCTTATTTTCCGCATATATTCGGCTTGTTAAAGAAATAAAAAGTATTGCAATAAAAATTTTTACATTTCGCATAACACCAACACCTCCAATAAAAATAAATATTATTTGTTTTTTCTTATCCTACATATGCCCATATAGTATCTTTATCCGCTTTTTTAAAATTATTCCAAAATTCTTCAAAATAACCAATCATTGAAGCATCAAACATTTTACTGATTTTTGTTTGAAAATCTTCTTCTGAAATTTTATCAATAACTATACCACTTAATATATAAACAACTTTTTCTTGATCTGTCATATTTTCTTTATAGATTTCTTGATACAGTTTTTCAAAAATTTCCATGGCTTGATTCTTTTTATTACAACAATACAGGGAACAAGCATATGTAAATTCAGAATAGCCATTCAACTCATTCCCATTATCTAACCATAAGTTGTAAACGTCATTAACAATTTGCGCATTATCTTGCCAACAACCAATTTTCATAATTTGAATTTTCTCTCTATAAGGAAGCCACCAGTTTGGTGCAATTTCAATAGCTTCATCAAGTTTTCGAATTGCACTTTCTTTCTCCGGTGTTGATTGAATCCAATCTATTGTATTTGCATTTTCAAAAATAACAGTTGCTTCATTGAATAATACTTGAGCTTTCCGATCCTGAGAACAACTTACAGAAAAAGATAATAATATAAATAATAAAAAAAAGATTTTAGAAGATTGTGGTGTATAGCTTGGCGAGCCACTTGAGCAATTCGATGAAGAACATCCACCTCCACAACTACCACCATTTACCGCAATAAATTGCTCATCAGACAATTCAGATACGAAATCTTCAAAATCAAAGAAACCTGATTCTTCATACCTATTCATAACCTTTTCCTCGTTTTCAAAAACCTATTTTAAATCTGATATTTTTCCATTAAGGAAGAATATATTGTATCATTAATTAAATTCCTATTGTTACACAGATATCGATATTCTTCCTTAACATAAATATTAATATCATCACTCATATCTATATTACATTTATCTGATACATAAAAATTAAAAATTACATATTTCAATGTTTTCGGGCAATAATCTATTTTAGGAAAGCTATCTAACTTATTAATATGGATTTCAAAATATTCAAGTAATTCATTATTCTGTAAGTCAATTCTGGAAGAATCAGCAATTGATATTCCTTCTGTAAAGGAAATAACTTTTAGCATTGGTAAATAATTTAGAAATTCAAAATTATTCAAAGTACAAAAATCCATTTTTAATGTTTCGATTCTTTTCATTGATTTCCATGTAGAACTACTCACATTAGATAAATCTGAAAATGAAATTTGAATATACTTTAGATTTGATAATTCATCTAACCCATCTATACTTTGAATATCTGGAATCTCTTGAATTAAAAATAACTTTTCAATTTTATTATCCACTGATTTTATGATCTTTCGGCCATCACTTCCATTTATCGTAATTGTTGCAGCAAATACTTTGCTACAAAGAATGAAAAGAATAATTATTTGTATTTTTTTCATTCTCACCTCCTTACTTTAAGATAACATAAATCCAATTTGCATTTCTAGAGTCTGTCAATGACCGACTTTCTCGTGTCGGGACATTTTTACCATCTGTTCTATATGTATTTTGGAATTAAAATTTTATACTATGTTTGTTCACCAACGTAGTTTTTTGTATTAAAGTTTCTGAACTTATCAAAGAAGGTCTCAAGGATGGCATGTTATAGAATAAAATCTTCATCATGCCCCGGATATACATGTGTACCAGCCGGGATATTTTCGCGAAGCATGGCAATACTATGAATTATCTGGGTCTGATCTCCGCCAGCCATATCTGTACGACCGTAACCGCCATAAGCAAATAATGTATCCCCGGAAATCAGGGCTTTTTCTTTTTCATTATATAAACAGATTGAACCCGGTGTATGTCCCGGAGTAGAAATAACCTTCCAGTTTTCACCGCCAAGACCAGTTCCAACTATACTCTCAAGAGTCATTCCGTCTGTCAACGCAATATCAGCCGGAGGCTGATCTGCTACAGCTTGCCCTAATTCATGAAGGCCAAAAAACTGGATTACAGAATCTCCCATTGGTCCTGGAGGATTAATCAGTTCATTTATTTCTGCTTTATGGATTGCGATTTTTGCTTTTGGGAATGCTTCTTTTACTGTAGCAATTCCCGTGATGTGGTCAAAATGTGAATGTGTAAGAATTATTGCTTTACAATCAAGCTTATGATTTTTTAAATAGCCGGTAACAGCATCTTTGTCACCGGAATAAAAAGAAGCAGCCGGATCCACTACAAAACAGGCTTTGTTTTCAAGCGGAACAACGAGTGTATTTACTTTGAAAAAGCCTGTTCTGATTATATGAATCTTGCTGCTCATGAATTAGATATTTCCAAATGGTTCTTTATCGGCAGCAGCTTTTTCTGCAGCAGCATATGCAGCAGCATCTTCTTCTGTCATTGCTGGAGCTTCTTCTGCAGTTGTCTGTGATTCTGCATTTTCTGAATAGTCAGAATCTTCTGTTGCAGCAACATCGCCTTCGTCTGCATCTGACTTCTGGCGGGAGAAGCTTACTGCAAGCTTGCGTCCACGGTAATCATATCCATTGAGTTTATCAATTACTGTCTGACAATCTTCTGTATAAAGCTGAACAAAAGAATAGTTTGCAAGAACTTTAATATCACCAATTCTTTCGCGGTCAATTCCACCTACAGCAACAATAAGACCAACAAGGTCGCGTGGATAAACTCTGCGGTTTTTACCAATGCTGATAAAGATTGAAGTTGCCTTATCCGGATCAATTTCTACGCGTGGGTGATGAGGTCTTTCTTCTGCAGCAGCTTCTGTTGTTGTATTTTCTGCAGCCTTATATTCTGATTTGTAGCTGTTATTAAAATCCTTCTTATAATCATTTTTAAAGTCGCGGTTGTTTTTTGAATTAAAGCGACCAGAGTTACGTCCGCCTCTTCCAAAAGAGTGGAAATGTTTAAGCGATTCTTTGAGCATGTATGCAATAACATACTTGCGGCGTGTAAGAGGAACATACTTCTTAAAAAGCTTTGCTAATTCAACAAGTGTATCAATATCCTCTTCTGTTGTAATTTTTTCAACTGCAGTTTCAAGAAATTCAGCTGTTTTTTCTTCGTCAATTTCAAAACCACGATTATAATTGTTGTATGCCATAATTAAATTCTCCTGTGTAAGGCCCTCAAAGGCCATCGTTTTTTTACAAATTACTGCAGATTTACTGCATAGCCCGAATCAATCTTGTCAAAACCTGTACGTAATAATAACGGTTCAAGAAAATCGGGTATAAACATTTTTGGCAAAATAAGCCAGTTCTTTCCGAGTTTTTTAAATTCCGAAAGGCACATAGAAATTAATTCTGTACCAATTCCCAAACCACGGAAAGTTTCAGGAACAAAAAGGCTTGTCAAAACCATAACCTTTTCCTGTTTCTTTGATACGTAAGCTGCCGTAATGCAACCTGCAAAATCATTAGAAAAACTGCGGCAAACAAATCCAAGATTGCCTTTAGATTCGGCTAACTCAAACTGTTCATACCATAAATTGTAAACTGCCTGAGCAAGTTCTTCATCCAGATTTTCATTACGTGCTTTAAAAGCTGCGTTCACAAAAAGTACAAGCTCTTCTTTATTTGACTTTGATTCATATGCCGTAAAAGAAAAATCATCATGAATCAGACTGTCATCCGACTCGGGCACATAATCAAGTTTTTCAAGTCCCCATACTTCACGCAGGTTATTATACCAGTTGTTTATATAACACATCATTTTTTCGTTTTTATAAATGTGCCACTTTTTTTCAACTTCCGGATAATCTTTTATTACATTTCTAAAATTTCTGAATACCCCCCTTCCAGAATGAAGTACTTCCTGCAAAGCTTCGTGCGCTAAAGGAGCATTAAGTTTTTCAACAAAATCCTCACGAAGTTTAAAGCCTGCAGCAGAATCCCATTCCGGTAAATCGTAGAAGAATTCGTCATCACCTTTAAGACCGTCAGTTTTTTGTACAAGCTTATTCTGAGCCGCATCTACAAGAAACTGCTGTTCCTGATTTTCGAGCGCAGATTGAATCTCATTCAAAAGACTTTCGGTCAAAGAAAAGGTCATTACTTTAATTCTTCACGCTTTGTAATAATCTTGCTGATTAAACCATACTTAACAGCTTCATCTGCATCAAGCCAGTAATCACGATCTGTATCTTTTGTTACCTGCTCAAGTGAAACACCTGTTGCATCAGAAATAATCTTGTTTAATTTTGCACGGATTTTTTCCATATCCTTTGCATAAATTTCAATATCAGTTGCAACACCGCGCATTCCACCTAAAGGCTGATGGATAAGATAACGGCTGTTTGGAAGTCCAACTCTCTGCTCCTTTGGAACTGCAAGAAGAACAAGTGTAGCTGCAGAAGCAATAAGACCCATTCCAACAAGATAAACAGGTGATTTTACAAAGCGGATTACATCATAAATTGCAAAACCTGCATCTACATCACCACCAGGTGAGTCAATGTACATATAAATCGGCTCATTATTCTCTGAATCAAGGATTAAAAGCTGACGTGCAATAGAATCTGCAAGGTCTTTGTTAATTTCGCCTGTAAGGATTATCTGACGTGTTTTAAGGAACCTGTCTGCAAAAGGCTCTTCTTTTTTCTGCTTTTTCTCTTCGTCATCGTCATCAAAACGAGGAGAATTTGTCATAATGCTCATAAATTTTTCCATATATATAAATATATTAAAATTTTATGCTACTGACAAGTATAATAGACTCTGGTGAATTATTTTGGTTGCTTTAAATGACTTTTGCCATATACTATATATAGAAGGAAGAATTTCATATGGGAAAGAGGAACTCTAAAAAAGAAAAATTAGTTGTCGACAGCGTAGATAAGGCATTAAAATCCTATATGGACGATAATATTTCTCCGGAAAATTACAAAAAACTTATTTTCAAGCTTCAAGGCGGACTTGTAAAAGCCGTTCTTCGCGAAGAGCTTACAGTCCAAGAATATGCAAAAACAGATAAACTCCTTGGCGAACTGGAAAACAGAAAAAACAATTCAAATAACGATTCAAATGAAGAATCAAAAGATGCGCCAGACAATGAAGCTGCTAATAAATCAGAACAATAGTTCCAAGACATCAATTTTCTAAATTGCATTTATGTGAATCTATGGTATAATTAAGTATTATATAAGTAGGAGCATACCTCAATGGCAGACGCAGAGTTAGACCCAGAAATTGCTGCTTTACTTTCGGGAGCAGGGGCAAGTACCGAATCATCAATTTCAATAGAAGATATAGATAATATGCCGAGCACTTCGGCTTCTTTTGATTTGTCTAAAAATTCGGCACCAGCAAGCACAACCTCAGGTGGAGGAGTTCACGAGGTAAATTTAAGTCTTAAAGAATTTGCGCCTTTGGAAAAACTCAAGAATGAGGAATCAAGCGGAGTTTATGACGACCCTAAATATTATAAAACAGTTTTAACAAACGAAAATCAGTCGGCACAGCGTGTTCACCAGATTCTTTCTAAATATCTTACATGCCAGGATCCAAAAGACCGTGCAGTTTACCGCCAGCAGATTGTAACATGCTACTGGGAGCTTTTGCGTGGAATGGCTCCAAAAATGGCAGATATCAACCTGCCAATGCCAAAGCGCATGCTCATGAGATTTGGTGTTCTTCTTCCTTCACTTTTCAAAGCTGAACAAAAGGAATTCTTCTCTCGCATAATTTATGAAAACAAACCACAGGAGCCTATTCTTTACGTTGATGAATGGTTCAAAGAAATTGCTTCTGGCCGAATGAACAATTCCATGACAGATGAAAAGAAAACTCCACAGAGAAACCTTTCACCTGAACAGGCTGCTACTGCAGAACAGTCACGACTTATGCAGCTTCAGTCTAAAAACTCAGGAAAGCTTCAAAGCTCAGAAAATATCCTTAACATAAAAGAAAATGAACGTTCAATGCTCGAAATTGAACTTAAAAACAGAATAGATTCTCTTTGCCAGCATAGTCCGATTATTGGTATGGAACCACATACTCAAGGCCTTTCTGAACCTCAGCGCAAACTCTTTTCAGAAATCACAGATTTACTTCACAGGATTTCCCGAAACGATAAAGAGCTTTCAAAAGCCCTTGCAGAATTCCAGGAAGCAAAATCTGTTTATGATAACGTTCAGAATAAAATTGCAGATTCAGGTCCTATTGTTCAGATTGATACAAGTGCAATTAATACAGAATTTGAAACAATCCGCCAGATGGCAAAAATGACAATTGGTCGCCGTGGTAATCAGTTCCCAATCTTTACACGCGAATTCTATCACTGTACAGAAAACGGAACAGGAACCCGCGAAAATGTAATTGAAGTACTCCGCTGGATTGAATCAATTGACCCGGGCTGCTTCTGCCGTGTTCACAAGAATATTCCAAACCGAATTGTTCCTTATGTTTGTCTTGTTCCAACTTACGGAGACAGAGGCTTCTGCTGGGAACCATTTGACCGCTATAACCGTGTAACAAGCCGTGGACGTATTGTAGTTCCAATGTATCCAAAAGATTTGAAGATTGCTGTTCTTACTGCCGTTGCAGATTTGCGCTGGCAGGTTGCAAAGGAAAAGGCTTCTTACTACTGGATGGAGGAAGGTCTTACTGGTCAGTACTACCAGCACTTTGACCAGATGAAGCTCAAGGGCGACGTAAAGGAAT
>CAMKDH010000095.1 GCA_946411215.1 uncultured Treponema sp.
TTCACAGGAGGAAAAAATGAACAAATACGCAGGAACACAGACAGAAAAAAACTTATTGGAAGCTTTTGCTGGAGAAAGTCAGGCAAGAAACAAATACACATACTTTGCATCAAAGGCTAAAAAAGAAGGCTTTGAACAGATTGCAGCAATTTTTGAAGCAACTGCAAACAACGAAAAAGAACACGCAAAAATGTGGTTCAAAGAATTGGACGGAATTGGTGATACTGCTGCTAACCTTAAAGCTGCTGCCGACGGTGAAAATCACGAATGGACAGACATGTACGAAGGCTTTGCAAAGACTGCAGAAGCAGAAGGCTTCCCTGGTCTTGCTGCAAAATTCCGTGCTGTAGCTGCAATTGAAAAGCATCACGAAGAGCGCTACCGTGCACTTCTTAAGAACGTAGAAACTGCCGCTGTATTTGAAAGAAGCGAAGTTAAAGTTTGGGAATGCCGCAACTGTGGACATATCATTGTAGGAACAAAAGCTCCTGAGGTTTGCCCTGTTTGTGCTCATCCAAAGAGTTATTTTGAAATTAGTGCTGATAATTATTAAGTAGTAGGGAATTCCTATTATACCACACCTTGTTCCAAAAAGATAGCGATATTTTTTTGTTGCAAGGTGTTTTTTTTATGCTAATATATAATTGTAACAAGGAACGAGATGAGGACGTACACCGGTTACTTGGTAGGAGGCAAATATGAGGAGTCCGGAAATTTGAGAGAGCGTGGTCAACGCTCAAAGAATATGTAGTACAAAAAAGACCACCAGCCGCTTAGAGCTGGAATTAAATATAGTGCCAGTACTGAGTTTACTGAGAGCACATTACGAGCCGGGTAAGACCCGGCCTTTTTTTTGCCCACAGCCCGCACATTAAATCCAATCTTTTACAGGAAAAATTCTGCAATAAATACTACTGCGCAGCACACGCATGCAACTGGGAACAGGCCTGCTCCAAAGAAAGAAAGGATAATTCCAACAGCAAGAGCAATAATACCTGCAATCGGCGACTGAGTTGCCTGAACAATAGCAGGAAAAGTCATTACTGCAAGAGTTACATATGGCACGTAATACAGAAATGAGCGGATAAAGCGATTTTTAATTGGCTTTCTTATGAGAGTTAGCGGGAGAACGCGGATTAAATAAGAGACACCAAAGGCTGTGAAGATGGCAAGGTAGTTGTAGAGGGTTGGGTTCATTCAGCAGCCTCCTCTTCAATCGGCTTAATAAGTGCAACAATTGTGGCAATCACAACTGTAAGAATGATTGTTCTTGTTCCAGACGACAATTCCTTTACATAAGGCACAATTCCACAAATATAACTGCATACAAAGCTTACAAAAACTGCAATTGCAATCACAAGATTTTTACGTGCAGGTGGAATGATGATTGCAAGGAACATTCCGTACAATGCAACAGAAAGGGCACTTACAACACGGGCAGGCAAAAAGTTTCCTGCAATAATTCCCATTGAAGTTCCAAGACTCCAAAGGAATGCGGCTATAATGATTGCCCCGTAATTATATACCGGCTGAATTGTTCCCGGGCGGGCAATTGTTATACCAAAGATTTCATCTGTAATTCCAAAGCCTACAAAAAAGCGGTGAACCATTGGAGTAGCAGGATCAAAGCGCTGGGCTAAGGCACAACTCATGAGCAGGTAGCGGGCGTTTACAACAAGAGTAATTATGGCAATTTCAATAAAAGAAGCGGCTGCCTGCATAGAAGTAAAAAGCGCATATTCACCTGCAGAAGCAAGATTAAAAAAACTTGCAATAAAGCCCTGAATTGGAGTAAGGCCTGCATTACGGGCAACTATACCAAGAGAAAAAGCAACTGCAAAATAACCTAGGCCAATTGGGACGCCATCGCGAAGGCCCTCTAAAAACACCTTGCCATTTTTCATTTTTGAATAATTCCCTTAAAGTCGGCGAGCTTTGCGTAGCCCTTGCGCTTCATAAAGGCAGCCAGACCATCTATAATTTCAACCATAGCTGGAGGATTTGCAAATGTAGCTGTTCCAACCTGAACTGCATCGGCACCAGCCATAATGAATTCTACAGCATCCTGCCAGGTAGCAATTCCGCCAATAGCAATAACTGGTACGCGCTGCTCAGCCGGCAAAGTATTAATTGCCTGAACAAGCTCGTAAATGAGTCTTACAGCAATTGGGCGAACTGCAGGGCCACCAAGTCCGGCTTTGAGTTTATCAAAAACAGGAACGCCGCGTTCAATATCAATTGCAATTCCCTGGAAGGAGTTACAAAGGCTGATTGCATCTGCTCCCGCTTTTATACATTCTAACGCAACTGAATTGAGTTCAAGCGACTGTGGAGTAAGCTTTACAACAAGAGGCTTTTTTGTTACGGCACGAACAGCACGAACAACTTCTCCTGCAGCGGCACAACTCATTCCAAAAGCAGCACCACCGGCAGAAACGTTAGGACAAGAAATATTAAGTTCAATCATCGGAACATCAGTTTTGTCTAAAAGCTCTGCGCCCTTTGTATATGTTTCAAGCGAGCTTCCACTGAGATTTGCAATTGCAACAGGCCCAAGCTTAAGCATAGCAGGCAGCTCGTGTTCTATAAAATGTGGGATTCCAGGATTCTGGAGCCCGATTGAGTTCATAAGACCAGATGGAGTTTCGTGAACACGGATTCCATCATTTCCCTGGCGAGGTTCAAGTGTAAGACCTTTAGAAGAAATGCCTCCAAGACGGCTTACATCAAAAACAGATTCATATTCTGTACCAAAGCCAAAGGTACCTGAGCTTGCGATAACAGGATTTTTGAAGGTAACACCTGCGATATTTACAGAAAGATCAGGCTCATCCTTGAGAGGCTCGCGGCGTGGCTGAACCTTTATGCCTGCAACACTTTCGCGGGTTTTAGTTCCGTCAAGATTTTCAAAATCAAGAATGCGACTGTAGAAAACAGGGCCTTCTGTACAGCAGCGTTTCTTTCCTTCGCTTGTTTGGATTGTACAGCCAAGACAAACGCCTACTCCACAAGCCATGTGCGATTCAAGACTAAGATAACATGGAAGGTCACAGGCTTCGGCAACCTTTTTTACATAAGCGAGCATTGGAGTTGGACCACAGGCATAAACTGCATTGTAGTTTCCATCACGAAGGGCCTGTTCGGTAAGTGCAGCAGGAAGCATTCCGTGAACACCTACAGATCCGTCATCAGTTGTGATAGTGAGTGCAGCAGGTTTGATATTTTCAAGTCCGTATGAACCGCTTTTAAACGAAGCATAAAAATCATAACTGCCATCAGGCAAAGTTTCTGCAAAACCAGCAACCGGGGCAACGCCAATGCCTCCGCCGACGATACAAACTTTTGCTGCGGTTCCTGAGCTTGTCGAAGGAGTCAAAGGACCAGGAAAACAATTTCCACAAGGTCCGAGCAGGTTTACTTTATCTCCCTGCATAAGACTGCAAAGTTCAACAGTACCCTGCCCTTTTATAAGAATAAGAAATTCTATCTGTGGGCGCTGGCCCCCTCTATTTACATGAAAAACACTTATAGGACGTCCAAGCAGAGTATTTGTTCTTGCGGCCTGAAGCATATAAAACTGTCCTGCAAGCGGAAGTGATTTTGGATGAGCATCGTCGTTCCAAGGAAGCTCTACAACAAGCTGCCATACACTGCCTTTTGGACTGGCTCCTTCAACAGCAGAGCATCGCACTACCAGCCCTTGAGTATATAAAGGATATGTTTTTCCACATTCTGATGACATATACTACCTCGTTAAGTCTATCTTACTGTCACAGGCAGCCTTTGCAGCAGCACCAGCAATATCATCCATAGTGAGAGTTCCGGCAGCTGTTTTTTCTGCAAGTGATGCATCTTTTTTCCAGGCACACAAAATACCGCGGCTAGAGTTTACAGTTCCACCTGCACGCTCAAGAAGAGTTTTACAAATTGCAGCGTCTCCACCCTGAGCACCATAACCTGGAATTAAAAAGAAGGTGTTGGCATATTTATCGCGAAGATATCGTGCATCAGAAACCTGAGTTGCACCAACAACTGCCCCGTAAACTCCACAAGTCTGTCCGTCGTAGAACTTTCCAAACTCTGTACCAATGCGTGCAATTTCATCGCCTACTCGTTCAAGCAAAAGTCCGCCAGCCTTAAGCTCCTGATGTTCAATATCAGTCATGCCCGGGTTAGAAGTACACAAAAGAACAAAGGCACCTTTTCCACCATGTTCAGGATCTGCATATTCAGTATAAGGCTGAAGTGTATCAAAACCCATGTAAGGATTAAGTGTGATTATATCAGTTTCAAAATCGCCGGTAAAATGAGCACGGGCATATGCCTTAGAAGTTGCACCAATATCACCGCGTTTAATATCAGAAATTGCAATAAGCCCGGTATTGCGCACAAGCTTGAGAGTCTGTGAATAAACCTTAAGTCCTTCGAGCCCCATAGCCTCATAGTAAGCAATCTGAACTTTAAAACAGCATGCAGATTTATCTGCAGCCACACGATCAATGATTGCCTTGTTGTAAGCAAGTACTGCTTCTGGCGCACTACCATACTGCTTAATTATATTTTCCGGAATGTAAGAAGGATCTGTATCCAATCCCACACACAATGGTCCATTTTTTGCCGCAAGCTCCTGAAGAACCTGCATATTATGTTTATTAGTCATGAGGGTATTATATAGAAAAAAGCAGATTTTGTCATAACTTTTAATTGACCACCCTCCCCATATTCACTACATTTTACCTATAGCAGGAGGATTTGTTATGAAAGCAAAAGTCAGATTTTTTGAAGAACTCGCGTCGAACGGGCATGTGGCCTTGAATGTTGTGCAGTATGACGGATGGCTCCTGCGATTTTCTAACGGATATACGGGAAGAGCTAATTCGGTAAGCTGCATCTATCCTTCTAAACTGCCTATGGAAGAAAAGGTTGCTTACTGTGAAGAATTTTATGCTAAGCATGGGCTTCCTGCAAACTTTAAGCTTACAGAATATGATACTGAGCTTTCTGATTTTTTGGAAAAGCGCGGGTATAAAAATTGTAATGCCACTTACCTGATGGTTCTGGATAATCTTGAAAAAGCGGCCGCAAACATTAAGGGCTGCAAGTGTAAATTTTCAAAAAAACATGACAATTGGGTAGACGATTATTTTGCGCTTGAAAAAATCACAAGCAAGGCAGATCAAAAAACCTTCAGGCAGATGCTTGATAAAGTAATGGTCGATACAGTTTATTGCTCCATTTCTTACGAAGGAAAAACTGTAGCCTGCGGTTCTGCTGCAATTGAACAAGGCTATGCGCTCATTCAAAATATAATTGTTGATGAAGCTGTTCGTGGGCAGGGCTTTGGGAAAAAATTATTCGGATCTCTTTTGAAGAAAGCTTTTGAAATGGGAGCACAACATTCTTATCTTCAGGTTGTGCAGACTAATAATGTGGCTTTGAATCTTTATAAACAGTTTGGCTTTAAGAAAGAGTATTCTTACTGGTATATGAAGAAATAACTGATTCGTAATTTTCATCAAAGGTTGCGCGGATAAGAGGGCGGGCCATAATAACCTGATCTGCACCATAGTACAACGCTGTCTGAATATCTCGCTGGGTGCGGATGCCTCCATCTACCCAAATCTGATCACAATATTTTTTGAGTTTAGGTCCTTCAGCAGCAAGAAAATCAGCAGTGCTTCCTTTGCGGGTTTCTACGCGTCCACCGTGATTTGAAATATAAACTACATCCGGGTGAACTTCTTTTACAAGCTCTATGTCTTCATCTGTGAAAACGCCTTTAATTACAAAAGGCACTCCAGAAACCTTGCGGAATTCTTCAAGCTGGGCAGCAGTCTTTCGCTCAAGGTTTACAAGGTTTCGCATTGTAAGGATGTTATAAGAATCAATATCAATTCCAATGTAGCGGGCGTGTTTGCCAATCCATTCGATGCGCTCAAAAAGTCTCTCTTGAGGATATGGCTTAAGAAAGAAAGCAGCATCGAGCGGTGCACCATTTTCCTGTTCAATTTTCTCTACTGCTTCAATTCCAAACTTGAGTTTTTCATCAGGGCAGCCGTCGCCAATACAAAGGCCAAAACCTGCAGCATGTGCATTTTTTAAATATGGATAATAAAAGTCGCCTTCATTGGCAAAACCGATATTTTCTACAGCACCTGTAACAGGACCACAGCGAATCAAAGACGGAACAACTTCAACAGCATCAAGAGCATCTGCTTCTACAGTACCCGCTAGTGCTTTCCAGTCTGCATAGTTAGCCTGAAAATTTGTTCCGCCCATAACGCCGCCTAATCCTGGAAGCATATCGGGACAACCATAGCCGTTACATCTTGCACAGCGATGGCATTTAAGCTCTCCTTTCATTTAATCTCCAAAACTAATTCCAAGATCACGGGCAGTCTGCAAAACAGGATCATCTTCTGGAATTGACTTTACAACCCCTGCAACAGTATCAAGAGGAACAGCTTCTATTCTTCCGCCATTCATTGCAACAAGCTTTCCAAAATCCTTGCGTGCCAAAAAATCAGCAGCCGAAGCACCAATTGTAGTTGCAAGAATAATATCATAAGGCTTTGGCTCACCACCTCTCTGCAAATAACCAAGAACAGAAGTGCGGGTTTCTATTCCAGTTTCTGCTTCAAGCTCTTTTGCAACTCTAAAGCCTACAGACTGAGTCATACTTTCGCGGGCTTTCTTAAAATCCTTTTTGCCAAGCTTAGCTTCTTCGAGATTAATTGCACCTTCGGAACAGGCAATAACTGCATACTCCTGCCCACCTTCGACCTTTGACTTAATGAATTTTCCAAGCTTTTTAATATCATAAGGAATTTCCGGCAGCAAAATTGCATCTGCATTTGCAGCAAGACCAGCGTACAAACCAAGCCATCCAACCTTATGTCCCATGATTTCAACAACCATAACTCTGTGATGACTGCGAGCAGTAGTTCTAATTGCTTCTATACCTTCTGTTGCAACCTGAATAGCTGTCTGAAATCCAAACGACTCATCTGTTCCAACAATATCATTATCAATAGTTTTAGGAAGCCCGATTACATTAAAGCCAGCCTCTGAAAGCAGGGAAGCAGTAGTATTTGTACCGTTTCCGCCAAGACAGACAAGAGCATCAAGCTTATTTTTCTTAAAGGTTTCTTTGATTGCATCAACAGGAAGGAGTCCAGTTTTTGGATCTGCCACCGGATTTTTAAAAGGCTTAACACGTGAAGTTCCAAGACAAGTTCCGCCAGCCTTTACAAGTGAATCAAGGTCAAGCTTGTCCATTTTGAATGTATCATTATCAATCAGTCCACGGTAACCGTTTCTGATTCCAATAAACTTCATTCCATACTTATTTTTACCAGCCGCACAAAGCGCTCTGATAGCCGCATTCAATCCAGGGGCATCGCCGCCAGACGTTAAAATACCAACAGTCTTAACAGAAGTAGTTTTCATAAATAAAATTATAACACTAAACTCATTTTTCTAAAAGACGATAATTAAAATATGAAATCATCTAATAAATCTAGTATTATTACAGGCACAATTCTTCTGGCTTTAGCAGCCGTTTTTTCTATCTGTCTGTTGCTTCAGCTTCTGGACTTTGGTATTGGAGGCCCAGGGCATAATAATATTTTCTATTATATAGGAAATATGCTCATTACCGTTTATGGATTTTCGAGCATATTAATTCCGACCTTCCTTTTGATTTCGGGACTTTCCTGCTTTGCTACAATCTGGACTGCTCAAAAAACAATGCGTCTTATTACAGCAATCCTGCCGTTTTTTACATGTGTTGTTACAGAGAAGATTTGCCGTGGTGCACTTACTGGTCAGGCAGGTGCAGCGGGAACTTCTGGTGCTATAAAAGCTGGAATTGCAGGCATTACAGGACTCATGCTCATTATTATTGAGATTCTTGGCGCTGGTGTAATTGCAGAATCTGTTAACAGAAAGATTTTTTATAAGGGAAAAGAACCTCCAAAGCCTGAAAATGATGATTTTGATGATGATTCAATTGTTTTTGTTGATGAAACTGAGGCTGATGACAGCGATGAAAACGAAATCGAAGAAGAACCTGCCTCTGATGATGACGAAGAGGATTCTCAGTTTAAATACAAGAAAATTGGTGCTAAAAAGACAATCTTTGATAAAGCCCTTGATAAGCTCAAGCAGAAAAAGAAGGATGAATCTTTTGAAGCACTCATGGAAGAAGCAGAAGAACTTTACGAATCTGACATTCCAAGCATAGATGATTATGACAATATTGATAAGAAACCTTCAGAGGCACCTGTACAGGCACAGACACCTGTAGAAGCACAAACTCCTGCTCCTGCTGCCGAAGCACCAGCTCCAGTAGAAGCTGCACCACAGGCTCCGGTAGAAGCACAGACACCTGTACAGACTCCTGCAGAAACCGAAGATGATTCTCAGCCAAAAAATCCTGCTTCAATTATTTCTCAGGAAGAATATGCAGCTTTGCTTTCAGAAGACTCTCCTGCAGAATCAGAAGTAGAAGAACTTGTTTGGGACAACCTTCCACCAGCACCTGCAGAACTTCCTCGCGACTACACGGAAGATTTTGATGCAGATGATCCTTCTCTCTCTTTCTCTCCAGACGAACTTGAAGAAAAATCATTCTCGGATGAAATGAAAGTTCAGGCTCCGGAACAGACATCTGCTACACAGAATGCATCAACCGAAAAGCAGGCCTCTCCATACGACTCTGCCCGCTATATAAATTCAGTTGTAACAAATAAATCTTTGCCTTATGCAATTTCACTTCATGATGAAAATGACCAGGCCGCTGCCCAGCAGAAAAAAGATGACAACGATCCATACGCTGCAGCACAGAGCATAAATTCAAAATATCCTCGCAAGATTAGTCTTACAGGTGAAGAAGCAAAACAAGAGGAACAACAAGAAAAAGCACTGGATCCAGATTTCTTTGACGTTGATCCAAACAATCTTCCTGTAAACGAAGATTT
>CAMKDH010000096.1 GCA_946411215.1 uncultured Treponema sp.
ACAAGTTTTTACATATTATGGAAATCAATTTTTAATGCAATCAGATAGAAAAAAATAGCTACCAGCCGAATTTCAGATTCCAAAACCGCGGGCTAGCCCGCTATGCGCTACACTGCCTTGACTATATACGTTGCCGCTCCCGCGGCAGCAGTGTAGAGCATTTTTGTAATCTGAAATTCGGCTTCCCGCTATTTTTTTTGTATGCCTACTGTTTAAATTGATTTCCTGGGATAATAGATGTTATAATATCCTTAACAAATAAAAATCATGAAAAAAAATGCGGAGCTGATTTTTGTGTTTTGCGGAACGCCATTTTCGTTTAGTGGAGCAAAACACAAAAATCAGCGGGAGCATTTTTTTTCATCACTTATATTCATATTTTAAGGAGATTATAACATGGCGAAGGCGGCTGTATTTTTTGCGGATGGGTTTGAGGATATTGAGGCTTTGAGTCCGGTTGATTATATGAGACGGGCTGGGATTGAGGTTGTTACTGTTGGGGTTAAGGGGACACCTTTTAATAATACTATGATTGTAACAAGCTCGCACAAGGTTCCAATGATTATGGATATGTCACTCAGCGATTTTTTGAAGCAATTTGGTGACAACCTTCCTGATTGTGTTGTTTGTCCTGGTGGCGGCAGAGGTGCAGAAAACCTTTCTGAATGTGATGAATTACTTGCATATCTTGAAAAATGCTATGACGCAGGAAAGCTTACTGCTGCAATTTGTGCATCGCCTGCAGTTGTGTTTGGAAAAACAAAAATCCTTAGCGGTAAAAAATGGACATGCTATCCTGGTATGCAGGATTGTGCAAAACCAGAATATTTACCGGGTTATTCAAATGATGTTTTCATTACAGATGGAACTCTTGTAACTTCCAGAGGACCTGGTGCAAGTGAGCAGTTTGCAATGGAGCTTGTAAAAATCCTTGCCGGACAGAAAGCTTACGATGACATTCATGCCGGCTCACAGCAGCGCTAACTAGAAAATTACAAGATTATCAATATTAAGGGTTGTACTCTCGATTTCTTCCATTTGAACTTTGAAGGTACGAGATGCAACCTGAGTTGTATATTCCTGCTTATCAATTGTCTGAACAGCAATTACAGACCAAGTATATTCACCATTATCAGAAACAAGACTCAAATTATTTCCAGACAAGGTATACTTATTAGAACTTACGGTCTTGGCAAGAACAATCTTTCCACTTGAATCTTTAATTGAGAAGTTATAATTCTTTGCACCATCAACCTTGTTCCAGGTAAATTCTATTTTTGGACTGCGCGAGTCAAAATCTTCTTCGGTGTAAACTTTTCCAGAGACAGGTGAAGATAAAACAGGGGTTGTCTGTGTAAACTCATTCTTAACCTGTTCAGCGGCTTTACGTGCAAGTTCTTCGGCTTTCTGTTTTTCGCGTTCAGCAGCTTCCTGTCGTGCTTTTGAATTCTCTTCTGCTTTACGAGCCTCTTCTTCTTCCTTACGTTTCTGTTCAGCAGCACGTGCTTCTTCATCTTCTTTGCGCTTTTGTTCTGCAATACGCGCTTCTTCTGCTTTGCGTGCTTCTTCCTCGGCTTTACGCTTTTCTTCTGCAAGGCGTTCTTCCTCAGCTTTTCGTGCTGCTTCTTCTGCTTTACGCTTTTCTTCTGCAAGTCGCTCTTCTTCGGCCTTACGTCTTTCTTCAGCAATTCTTGCTTCTTCCGCTTTACGAGCCTCTTCTGCTTTTCGTCTTTCTTCTGCAATACGTTCTTCTTCAGCCTTACGTGCAGCTTCTTCTGCCTTGCGTTTTTCTTCGGCAATTCGTGCTTCTTCTGCTTTGCGAGCTTCCTCTGCTTTGCGAGCTTCTTCAGTCTTACGTGCTTCTTCAGCCTTACGTGCCTCTTCTGCTTTGCGTGCTTCTTCAGCCTTTCGTCTTTCTTCAGCTTTGCGTGCTTCCTCTGCTTTTCGAGCAGCTTCTGCCTTACGTTTCTCTTCTGCTTTGCGTGCTTTCTCCGCCTTACGTTTTTCTTCGGCTTTACGCCTTTCTTCAGCTTTTCGTTTTTCTTCGGCCTTACGTCGCTCTTCTGCTTTACGAGCTTCCTCTGCTTTGCGTGCTTCTTCAGCTTTGCGATTTTCTTCTGCTATTCTAGCTTCTTCAGCCTTACGTGCTTCTTCATCAGTTTTTCCGGAACGAAGATCACGAATTTCATTAATCTTTTCCTGCTTCTGCTGCTCTTCAATTTCTTCCTGAATCTGTTCCTGCTCAAACTCTTGTGACAATTCCTGTTTAGCAGGCACAAGCGCTTCCTGAACTTTTTCCTGTTCCTGAACCTGCTGCTTCTGTGTTTCCTGAACGGCCTGTTCAATTTCTTGGGCACGTTCCTTACCATAAACAACAGTAAGAGCATTCTTAAGATTCTTTTCTTCTGGATCATGAACAAGAATCTTTCCAGAAGGATAATTTATATTTGCAGAGTATTCCTGATTTGATGGAATTGCACGCCAGTAAAGAACATCATCCGGACCTGCAAATCCTAAAATCACAGAACCTTTATGCTCTTTATTTGAGAAGTATTCTGTATCAACAACAGGCTTAAAGTCTGCTCTGTAAGAGAATTCAACTTTTATATTGTCTACGTTTGTCCAATAGAACGGAATTGCTTCTTTTGTTTCTTTATTCTGAGTAATTGAATAAGAAGCAGAAGGAACAAGTACATCAAATGAAGCCGGTGCTTTAGCAGCCTTAGCACTTTCCTTCTTTGCAGAAGCAGTCTTTTTTGGAGCAGGCTGTTCAGGTGGTTCTTCCTTAACAACAGGCTTTCCTGTAACTTTTTCTGAAACTACGTTAGCAGTTTTCTTTGTTGTATCAACAGTCTTTTGAACAGCAGTCTTTACTGCTGCAGGAACAACAGAATCTTCTGCTTTGAGTTCCGCTTTTTCTGCAACAACTTTTACAGACTTAACTTCACCCGCAGTAATTTCAACTTTCTTTACAACAGGTGCAGCTTTAGCTGCTTTTGTACCAGGAACAACTTTTTCTTCGGCAACCTCTTCTCCATGAACCTTTCCTGAAGAAACATAAATTGTTGCAGTCTGCTTTCCATCATCTTCTTTTTGAGAAGCCATACTGAACAAAGCGGTTGTATTTTTTTCGAGTGTATAAACGTTGTCACCTACACGGATTTTTAAATCTTCAGTACGTGAACCAGATTTCAAAGAAACAGAACCACTGATAAAGTGAAGTAACTTGTCATCCCCTACCTTCATCATTGAGTTCGAGAAAATTTCGGCAGAACCAGTTTTTATCTGTTCGAGCTCTTCGTTATTATAAACAACTCTTGATATATTTCCTTCCTGCTCATTTACAGAATAGTTATCGTCCTTAAAGATAATCTGTGCTTCCGACAAATCTTCGGTAAGGATATAGTCGCCCTTGTAAATTGTACTCTGCAGTTTAAGATATTCCCAAACGTTTTCATGCTGAAGTCGACGGCGCGGAGATTTTTTCTTAAATGTAATTGTACCAACAGGAGTATCAGTATCGTTTGCCAGAGACTTATAAATAAGATTCTGGAAGCAGTATAATGAAACTGCAATTCCGGCGAGACAAATCAGGACTGTCAAAAGATCGGTAATTAAGTGACGACGACGTCTTCGTTTATTTACCAATCTTGTACTTCTTCTCTTCTTCATCAGTATTTACCTTATCGAGTTCCGGTTCATCCCATCCCAAGAATTCACGAAGCTTGTGAATATCCTTTGGACCTTTTACACCTTTTGCATTTACAACTGCGTACATCTTAATAGGATCTGTTTTTCCTTTAACATGTACACCAGGCATTTCTTCTGCAATAATTCTATCTTTAATAAGAACATAAGTATTTTCTGTAATAAGAATATCTGTAGCGAACGGTTTATTGAGCGCTTCGGTACGGCTTGCAAGGTTTACAGTATCCCCTATTACAGTGTAGTTCATGTGATCTTCTGAACCAATCTGACCTGCAACAATAGGACCACTGTTAATACCGCAGCCAATCTTTATTGGATTTCGTCCGTGTTCAATCTGATTCTGATTAAAATGATAAAGGGCTATTCGCATCATAAGAGCCGCTTTTACTGCAGCCCATGCATCTTCTTCTGGTGAACCATTTGTTGTAGCAGCACCCCATACTGCCATAACCGCATCACCAATAAACTTATCTACAATTCCGTTTGTTTTATTTACACAATCTACCATGCGTGTAAAATAATCATTCAAGAATTCTACAACCTGAGGAGCAGTCATTTTTTCTGACATGGCTGTAAACGAACGGATATCGCTGAAGAATACAGTTGCGTTCTTGTCTTCTCCACCAAGCGTTAACTGACCGTTAGCAGCTTTTTCTGCAATATCCTTGTTTACAAATTTTGTGAAGGTTGTCATAAGACGCTGACGTTGAGCTAGACCACCCGCCATGTTTGTAAATCTGTCTGTAAGATATCCAATTTCATCTTTTGTGCGTGGACGCAGATGAATATCATAATCTCCACGGTCAATATGATTTGTTGCAATTACAAGATCTTCAATTGGATTTGTAAGAGAACGGCTGAAGAATCTGATTATGATAATTGCAAGGAAGAATACTGCAAATGTAATTGCAATAATTCGCAAAGCAGTAAGGTTGATTGCTTTTAAAATTGACGATTCAGAAGTAAGAGTAATTGCAGCACAAGTATCGTCAAGAATATTCATACGGATATAAATCCAGTTGTTATTTTCTGTATCTTTATAAATATATTCGTTTCCTGTACTGTATTTCAGAATCTCTTCAACAATTTCAAACGAAGGAACAAGGCCAGCCTGTATAACAGTTTCATTATCTTCATAAACAAGAGGTTCACCGTCTGCATTAACTATGTAAGTTGCATTTGAATTTTTAAAACAAGTTTCTTTTAAGTCTTCAACATTGTAAGCAACACAAACAAAATCATCATTATTTTTGAACATTGTTCCAAGAGTGTAAGGCGAATCAAACAAATCAGACAAATCTTTTACAATAATCTTACCAGAATTAACTTTATTTTTTATAAGCTTATTTTTCGAAAGCCAGGCTTCATAAATGCTTTGTGCAGCAGGCACCGCTTCTGAAAATAATTTTGAAGCACGGTAACCGGAATTTTCTGTATAAACAAAAAGGATATCCGGGTTTGCAGTACAAAGTTCATTAAAGAAATAATCAGCCTCTTCTTCAAAGTGATTGTCGTCCTTAATAACATAAAGAACATTCAGGAAGTTGTTTGTATTTCCCTGGATATTCTGAAGCTGAAGCTGAACAGCATTTGCAGTAGTTTCGTTTAACGAGATAGTATTTGATTTTGCATTTACACGCTGATCGTTTGCAAAAAGTACGTAAACAAGCGCAACTGTAATTCCGAGTACAAGGATAACAAGACCCGAAAAAATTGCACCAAGTTTAACACCAATAGGATGCTTTACCCTGATATGCTTCTTCACTGATTTTTTCATTTTTTTCTCATCATGATTTTTTTTCATTATTCTACCTCAAAATCAAAGCACGAAACTTCATTCCACTCGCCTTTGCACATTGGCATAATGCAGAACATTTTTATTTTTTCTACATCCAGTTTTTTCTGACTGGAGTAACCGTATTTTTTCATTTTCTTATATGGTATTTCTACCGGAAGAACCTTATCCTGTTTTGTCTTGAACTTATAATAGAAATATCCGCCGCCTTCTGTTGTGATGATTACATCATAAGATTCCCCGTATCCCTGGGCCTTGAAAGAAAGCTTCTTTCCACTCTTTAAGTAATCAAGGATTTCTTTTGGAGACTCCTGGTTAATCCATGTATCAAGTTCAGTTTTATACCATTTTTCTCCAAAGCCTTTTAATCTCATTCCAAGCTTATAAATGTCATCTTCAAGGACAGAAACGTTTTCAAACTTCAAATCTCTGATCTTTACCCAGTTGCGTTCATCATCAAATGGTGTATTAAAATCGGCAGTATAAAGTTCTCCGTTTTCATAATGAACAGATGCAGGACAATTTGAAAGGCCTGTAAGATCCCGCTCAGTTTCATCATCTTTATTCCAGCTCAAAATAATATTCTGACCGTTTGTCCAGTTAGCAAAGGCTCCAGACTGAATTGTCTTTGTTCTATATGGAAGATAAAGCTTATATATTTTATTATCCGAAGCAAATGCATTTGATTTGATTGTAAGAGGAAGTACTTCCTCCCCTTCTTCCGGTTCTTCAAAAACAACTTCACGAAGAGCAGCACAATCTCTAAATGCATTTTCTTCAACAACCTGAACTGTACTATCAAGAGTGACTTTTTCAAGAATATTATATTCTGCAAATCCGCCAACCGAAGCACTTTGTAAAACAATTACTCCATCAATTTTATCTGTAGGTGCAATAAAGTCAGAACCATTTACAACACCAGTCTTTGTAATCTGTGCAATCTGAGTAACAACCTTACGCTTGAACTTGAAAGCTCTGATTGGGAAAGTTGTTCCGAACGAAATTGAATCAGAGAAATATGGAGATTTTCCAAACATGTTGTTATAGAAAAGATTGTATCTTACATCAAAAATAGTGAGTAACTGTACACCAAGCTGCGCAATACCATAATACTGATCTGTTGTGGTAAACGGCGCAAGCACTCTGTCAAAGCCTTCAATATCTGCTGATGGAAGTGTAAGATCAAGTCCAACTCCCGCTGCTAAATAAGGTGCAAAATATTCGTTATTAAAATTAACTCTGAGCATAGAGAAAATGTTGTGATAAACCGCACTATCCAGGTATGATTTATTTTCGTAACCTAAAGACCAGCTTGCATACTTAAAATGAAGCACATCAAGTTCAAAATCAAAAATCTTTCCGTTCTCAGGCAAGAAAGACATATCAAACTTCAAATTAGAGAACAGCGGAGGCATTCGTTTTACCATCTCTATTTTGCTGTCGGAAAATTGAATTGAACCAACATCATCCGTATCGAGTGTAACCTTAGAATTTTCTCCAATAGGACGGAAGAATGTTTTTTCAATTGTGCTATCACTCATTTTTGTTGTAGAAAGCTTAAGGGTATTATCGAGTGTACAGTAAATAACAGAGGCAGTAACACCATCCTCAATCATCAATGCATATTTACCAATTGCAAGCTGATTAGGACTTAACTGTGCAACAAGCTTTTTTCCAGTATTTGAAAGATGAAGCGGAACCCTTAAGTTTGAATCGGTATCCGGATCATATTCAGAAACAAGAGTATAAGTTTGATTTGCAGATAATTTATTATCCTGAATTGAAACATCAACTAACTCAGAGCGTTTATTAAACTTTGATTTGAAAGTCTTTACGTTCTTTGTGTAATCTTCTTCAAAAGGCTTTTTTACAAGACACAAAAATTTAGAACTTGTTCCGTCCCAGTTTTTTGCAACAAGATTGTAATAACCAGTGCGCAAATCCTCTGAATTGCAGGAGAGAGTCACAAGTGCACTTGAGTTTGGCTGTTTTGTAGTATCGAGGATTTCTAACTGTGTACGAGTTCTGAGTAATTCAGATTCAAAAGGATAGGCATAGGGACCTATTGCAGGTTCAAGATAAAACTCCATTGAAGAATTAAGACCTGTACCTGAAACAGATATTTCGCAGGTTGAAGAACTTCCAAGAGAAACAGAGTTTACGCTATAGTGCTCGTCAATTTCAAAACCTTTGTCTGGCGATATTTGAAAAGGCGCATTATCTAAAACAAGGATATCTATCGAATCTGTATTGTCACCAGGATTTCGAACTTCAAGAGAATAATAACCTGGTCGTAATAAAGCCGGATCATAAGTAACAATTACAGAAAAATTCTTTGAATCTCGAGAAACAATCTCTAATTGCAGTTCCTTTCGTTTATCACTCAGGTTTATAAAGTTTTTTAATTCTTCGCCATCTTTTGGAACAAGATAAAATTCTGTTTTTGGAGAAAATATATTGCGTCCTTTTAAAAGCAATAATTCTACTTCATAGTTTTCATCTATATAAAGAGAATTTACATTTGAAGAATTATTTATATATATGGAATCTGTATTGGACAATGCATCTTTGTTATTGAATCTGTCTACAAAAAGAACAGGCACATTCCAATCGGGATTTACCGGAAGAAAGTTTTTGTTAAGATAAGGAACATTTTCTTCTAGAATCTGAAACTGTACCCATTGCGATGGCTGACTTTTTTTTCCGATAAAATTGTAGGCACAGATGGAAACTCTGTAGGAACCGGGAACAAACAAAACTTCAAGCGAAGGTTCTTTTGTTTTGATTTCTTTGAATGGTTCCCAGTCTTCTGTTGAAGGATTTAACTTTTCTATTGTAACTCCATACTGTTTGGCTTTTGCAACAGGCGACCACGAAAAAGTTTCGTACTGTTCGTTTACCTCTTCTAACGCAGAATCAGCACTGTCCGAACTTTCCTGTGCGAACAATGCCGAAAAAAGCGAAATCAGAAAAAGTATAAATAGAAAAGTTTTTTTCATTAATACATTTTTAGTTTTTAGGTGGGCGTGCTATTACCTTTGCAATGTTAGGACGCTTTACCAAATCACCCTTCAAACCTTCTTCGCGAGCCTTGTTTACATAACTTGGATCCTGGAAAGAATATTTGAAGTTTGTGTGAACATCGTAAGTTCCCTTCATAAGAGCGTAAGCATCTTCTGTCATTACAAGCTCTTCGTCTGTTGGAATTACGAAAATCTTTGTTTC
>CAMKDH010000097.1 GCA_946411215.1 uncultured Treponema sp.
AATACGCCAACATAAGTTGCAGGGTTACTTCGCGGAGAACGCCCGATTGGAGACTGGTCTATATTGATTACCTTGTCTACACCTTCTATTCCTTCTACACTATCGCACTCACCCACAGGATAATTTGTTCGCATAATCTTATTGCTTACAGCCGGATACAGAATATCACTCATGAGAGTAGACTTTCCGCTGCCGCTTACACCTGTAATGCATGTAAAAGTTCCAAGCGGAATCTGAACACTAACGTCTTTAAGGTTGTGTTCGCGCGCTCCGTTTATATTAATAAACTTTCCGTTTCCCGGACGTCGCTGTTTTGGAATATCCATGCGCAAGGTTCCCGCAAGATACTGACCAGTAAGACTTTCTTTTACTTTTGCAACTTCATCAGGGGTACCAGCCGCAACAACACGTCCACCGTTTACACCAGCTCCAGGTCCTAAATCTATAAGATAATCTGCAGTGCGCAGAGTCTGTTCATCGTGTTCTACTACAATTACTGTGTTTCCGTTGTCGCGCAGGTTAAGCAAAGTGTCTATGAGGCGCTGGTTATCACGCTGGTGAAGACCGATACTTGGTTCATCAAGAATATACATTACGCCACAGAGAGCAGAACCAATCTGAGTTGCAAGACGGATTCGCTGTGCTTCACCACCACTTAAAGTTTCAGCAGCGCGTTCCATTGTTAGATATTCAAGTCCTACATCGCGTAAGAATCGCAGGCGTGCACGGATTTCTTTAAGAATCTGAGTTGCAATCTGAGCTTCGCTTTCGCTAAGGTCAAGGTGGTCAAAAAAGTCTATTGATTCTGCAACAGAAAGCTTACAAATCTCATAAATATTTTTGCCACCTACAGTTACACCAAGAGCTTCCGGGCGCAATCGCATTCCATGGCAGGCAGAACATTCATGAATTGCCATGAACTTTTCTTCTATATTGGTACGCATTGCCTCGCTCCAGGCTTCGCGATGACGACGAGTCATTTCCTTTACAACACCAATCCACGGACGGTTATATTCAGAATATCCTTCTCCACTCTGCTTCTGGTAAATCCAGTGAAGCTTTTTGGTATCAGAGCCGTTCCACATAAAATCAAACTGTTTGTCGGTGAGCTGGTCAAAAGGCGTGTCCAATGTAAAACCTGCTGCTTCGGAAACTGCGGTAAAAATACTTCTGTTCCATTCAGAGGTTGGTGTAAAAAACGGAAGACCGCCTTCATTAAAACTGAGCGATTTGTCCGGAAGGATTTTGGCAAAGTCCCATTCCATCTTTTCGCCAAGACCGGTACATTCAGGACACGCACCAAAAGGATTATTAAAAGAAAAAAGTCTTGGTTGCAGGTCGGGAATAGAAATACCACAGTCCGGACATGCATTCTTCTGGCTGAAGAAAACTTCTGTTGTTTTGTCGTCGTCCGGATCCTGACGGGTTACAACTACAATTCCATTTGCATTTTTAAGTGCAATTTCAATTGAGTCAGCAAGACGCGAACGAACTTCATCAGATTTTTTAATTCGGTCTACAACAATTTCAATCGTATGCTTTTTCTGTTTATCAAGCTTAATTGAATCTTCAAGCTCTGCCATTACGCCGTCAATTCGGGCACGTACAAAGCCTGATTTTTTAGCATCCTCAATTATCTTTGTATGCTCACCTTTTTTACCGCGGATAACAGGAGCAAGCACCTGCATTTTAGTTCCATCCGGCCAGGCCATAATTGTATCAATAATCTGGTCTACAGACTGTTCACGGATTTCGCGGCCACACTGAGGACAATGAGCATGACCTGTTCGTGCAAAAAGCAGACGGTAAAAATCATAAATCTCGGTGATTGTACCAACTGTAGAACGAGGATTTTTATTAGTAGATTTCTGTTCAATAGAAATAGCAGGAGAAAGACCTTCTATTAAGTCAACATCAGGCTTATCCATGCGGCCAAGAAACTGGCGGGCGTAGGACGAGAGGCTTTCCATATATCTTCGCTGGCCTTCTGCAAAAAGCGTATCAAAAGCCAGCGAAGATTTTCCCGAGCCGCTGAGCCCCGAAATTACAACGAGTTTATTTCTTGGTAAAGTTACATCTATATTTTTAAGGTTGTGCTCACGCGCTCCACGAATTACAATTTTTTCTTCTGACATAATTAGACTATTATAGCGTATTTGTGAGTTTATAACAAACGGATTTGTTCAGACCTAACGGTCTTCACTCTTTAATGAGAGCGTCGTTAGACGCGAGCAAATCCGCTTGTTAATCATTATTTCAGTTTATATTTATTAATTATACCTTATACTTTCCACTCAATGCCAGCATTGCAAAAAAGTACAGACAATTATCGTAATAGCGGCGTTCACCCTGACGCAGCGGTGTGTTCCAGAAGCGGCGGACAATTTTTTCGGCTGCAGTAGCGGCGGCTGGTGAACATGCAAGAGTTGTTTGGGCTAGAGTTGCCAAAAGTCCTACCGGGTGCAGTGCTTTTTCAGGTGTTCCGTCTGGCAGCAGCACCGGAGTTCCGTCAAGGTGATATTTTTTATAGTCTGCAGGGTCAATATCAGCAAAAAAGTTCACAAGATTGTCTGCAATTTTCTCAAAATTAGGGTTATGACCGTGCCAGAGCGAGTCCAAACCAATATTTGCACCGGTTCTGTAGGCATCGCTGTAAAAGTCTCCGTGTCCGTCTGGCGGTCCATATGGGTTTGGAGTTCCGTCAAAGTTCCCGTATTCAGGGTTCATACCTGTTACAGGGTGACATACCTTTGCAAGATACTCACGGCTTGCTTCTTCTGCACGCTTCCAGAAAGGACGATCTTCTTCATCAGCCCAGAGCGCAAAATAATGATAAAAATGCATAAGGTGGTAAGAAGGATCTGTAAAAGGACATGCAGGCACAAAAAGCACATAGCCATTATCAGCATTCCACATAGGATATTCCTGATGCAGACAGGTGTGCAAAATGCGGCGAGCCCACATAGTATAATTGTAAATGCTTTCGCCTTCTACGTCCCCCCACTTACGTCCAGCCAGGAACAAAGCCATAGCAAAGAACTCTTCGCCGTCTGGAGCAGGTCCCCACGCATTTTTCTTACCATCAGGGCCAACCGACCATGCAAAATATCCCTTCATGCGTCCTTCGCTCATATACATAAAGTCCATAGCAAATTTCCACATGCGGTCAAAAATATCCTTGCGGTCCTGCATAACGCACATCATCATGCCATAAGACATACCTTCTGTGCGGGCATCGCAGTTTCCTGTATCCATAAAATACCCAGTATCACCAATTCCATCAAAATAAAAACGGCTCCAGGGCTTTTCAAAAATCTCGCTGAATGTGTCGTTTACGCGCTTTTCAATTTCGGCCGCGCTGTAGCCATAGTCTAAAAATGTGTTCTTTATTGTACTCATAGGGATATTTTTACATAAAAAAAGGCTTTTTACTATCACGAAAATACACTATTATAGAAAAAATGTATCCTTGACACATTTCCCGATTTTGTCTATATTATTACTATATATAGAAACAAAGATATCCTATATATTATAGAGGTTTTCAAATGATTTTAAAAATCGCAATGCTTGTAATCTTCTTTGCCATCATGATTTTTGTAGGACTTTATTCCCGCAGACAGGCAAAGGATGTAAACGGATTCGTTCTTGGCGGACGAAATGTTGGTCCATGGCTCACAGCTTTTGCTTACGGAACATCATATTTTTCTGCCGTAGTATTTATTGGTTATGCCGGACAGTTTGGCTGGAAGTACGGAATCTCCAGCACATGGATTGGTCTTGGAAACGCCTTCCTTGGCTCACTTCTTGCATGGGTTGTAATGGGTCGCCGCACACGCGTTATGACACATCACCTTGATGCAAAAACAATGCCGGACTTTTTTGGTAAGCGCTTTCAGAGCAAATCACTCCGTATAGCTGCTGCTGCAATAGCATTTATTTTCCTTATTCCATATACAGCTTCTTTGTACAAGGGACTTTCTACCCTTTTTGGACTTGCCTTTGATATTGACTACAAATGGTGTGTAATCGGAATGGCAATTCTTACTGCTGTTTATGTAATCCTCGGTGGTTACATGGCAACAGCTATCAACGATTTCATTCAGGGAATCATCATGCTTGGCGGTATCATCGCAGTTATTGCGGCAGTAATTGCTGGTCAGGGCGGATTCTTAAGTGCCCTCGACAAGCTTTCTAAAGTTCCAGGCGACCCTTCAGTTGCTGCTCCTGCTCTCAAAGGAATGAACGGAATGTTTGCTTCATTCTTTGGTCCAGATCCACTCAACCTTCTTGGTGTAATCATTCTTACTTCCCTTGGTACATGGGGACTTCCACAGATGGTTGGAAAGTTCTATTCAATTAAATCAGAAAAAGCAGTAAAAACAGGAACAGTAGTTTCTACAGTATTCGCAGTTGTAATTGCCGGCGGATGTTACTTCCTCGGCGGATTCGGACGCCTTTTTGACGTACCTGCAATCCACGGTGCAAAAGGAATTGTATACGACAGCATTGTTCCACAGATGCTTTCTACACTTCCTGATATTTTGATTGGTATTGTAGTAGTACTCGTTCTTTCTGCTTCTATGTCTACACTTTCTTCTTTGGTTTTGACTTCAAGCTCAACTTTGACTTTGGATATGCTCAAAATTACATGTATGAAAAAGACAGACGAAAAGAAAACTGTTTTTGTAATGCGTATCTTTATCGTAATCTTCATTGCAATTTCTGTAGCAATCGCTCTTAATCCAGACAAGGTTCCATACATTGCACAGCTCATGGGTTATTCCTGGGGTGCTCTTGCAGGTGCTTTCCTTGCTCCGTTCCTTTACGGACTCTTCTCTAAGAAAACAACAAAGGCTGCAGTTTGGGCAAACTTCATCTGGGGTGTTGTTCTTACAGTTGTAAACATGTTCCCTGCCATCCGCTTTATCCAGTCTCCAATCAACTGTGGTGCAGTTGCAATGGTTGGCGGTTTGATTATTGTTCCTCTCGTAAGCCTCATTTCACCTAAGCTTCCAGCAGCAGATGTTGATCAGATGTTTGCATGCTACGAAGAAAAAGTACAAGTTACCAAGAAGATGGTACTTGTTGAAGAAGACGAAGAGAAATAAGTATCTATACATTAGAAAAAAAATGGCTCCCAGCCGAATTTCGTATTGAAAAACCAGCGGCTAGCCGCTTAAACGCTACAGTGCCTTGGAATTATATACGTTGCCGCTCTCGCGGCAGCACTGTAGAGTTTTTTTTCAATCCGTAATTCGGCTTCCGCCATTTTTTTTTGATGTATTCATAAATTATCTCCATCTTCATCAACAATACCGTATCTTCACACCCAATTATTGACTAATCAGATTATTTCTTATAAATTTAAAATATTATGGAATTACCAAGATTTAAACAAATTATACCAATATGTTTTGCTACAGATGATAATTATATTCCGTTTCTGGCGGTTGCAATTGCTTCACTTCTTGATAATGCAGATAAAAGTAAATATTACAAAATTTATGTTCTAACAACACAGCTAAAACAGGAAAGCATTGACAGTATTTTAAAACTCAAAACTCCTAACTCTTCAATTCAGTTTATTTCACTTGCAAAGGAACTGGATAAAATTCAGTCAATGTTTCATCTGCGCGATTATTATTCTAAAGAAACATACTACCGCATTTTTATTCCAAATGTTTTCCTTGAATACTCAAAGGTTTTGTACCTCGATTGCGACATCACTGTAACAGGCGATATCAGCAAGCTTTATAATACAGAAATCCATGGCTATTATGTTGGTGCAGCCATAGAAGAAGTTATGCAGACCTTCGAAGTTTTTGGAAATTATGTAGAAAAAGTAGATGGAATTAACCGTAAAAACTATTTTAATGCAGGAATCCTTCTTATAAACTGTCACCGCTGGCGCAGAAAGATGGTTGCCGAACGCTTTGTAGAGCTTCTTGAAAAATATAA
The DNA here is from genome assembly GCA_946411215.1 of uncultured Treponema sp. Taxonomy (GTDB): domain Bacteria; phylum Spirochaetota; class Spirochaetia; order Treponematales; family Treponemataceae; genus Treponema_D. Next base: position 5,962 of record CAMKDH010000097.1, read on the forward strand.
ATTCCGCGTAGTTCAGGATGAAGATTATCTTAATGTAATCTGCCGCAACAATGTAAAATGGGTAAACCTTGGTTGGAATAAAACCTCTTATAAAAACGAAAGCTTTGATGACAAAGATTTAAATATTATTCATTGGAAAATGAACTGGCGTCCATGGAAAGAAAAAGGCGTACTCTACGAAGAACACTTCTGGAAATATGCCAAGATGACAGATTTCTATGATAAGCTTATTCAGATGCGCGACAGCCGTACAGATGCAGACCGTGCAAAAGATCAGGCAATGTTTGAAAATCTTTCACAAATGGCTGCCGATGAATCAGAAGATCCAAACAACTTTGCAAAAACAATCGGAAAACGCGGCTTATCTAAAAAGCTATGGGATCAGATAATCCGCTTTATAAAATTCCGCAAGCTTATAAACATGAGAATGTTCAGACACAAATTATCATAACACTAAATCTCAACAACAAAACACCGGCCCTAGCGGCCTTACACAGGAGTTTCAAATGAAAAAGATTCTTGACTGGGACGTATACTGCCAGACTGCGCGCAACGCAATTGCAGAAGGCTGTGTTCTTTTGGAAAACAACGGCACACTCCCTCTTAAAAAAGACAGCACAGTTTCTGTTTTTGGTAGAATTCAGAGCAACTATTACAAAAGTGGTACAGGCTCTGGTGGTAAGGTAAATGTTGCCAAGGTCTGGAATATTGTAGAAGGCCTTGAAGAATCTGGCCTTGTAAAAGTAAATCAGGAACTCAAAAACATATATACAGAATGGGAAAAAGATCATCCTTACGATGAAGGCATGGGCTGGGGAAAAGAGCGCTGGTGCCAGGATGAAATGCCTCTTACAAAAGAAATTGTTTCAAATGCCGCAGCCAAGAGTGATGTTGCGCTTGTAATAATCGGACGACTTGCCGGAGAAGACAAAGATAACTCTGCAACAAAGGGCTCATGGTTCTTAACAGACGAAGAGCTTGATATGCTTAAAAAAGTTCGCGAAGGCTTTTCAAAAATGGCAGTTCTTTTGAATGTCGGAAACATCATAGACATGAACTTTGTACAGGAAATAAAGCCCGATGCTGTAATGTATGTATGGCAGGGCGGTATGCTTGGAGGCCTTGGAACAGCTGATGTTCTTACAGGAAAAATTGCTCCTTGCGGAAAGCTCACAGATACAATTGCAAAAACAATCCAGGACTACCCTAGCGACAAATGGTTTGGAAACCGCGAAGGAAACTTCTACTGCGAAGATATTTTTGTAGGCTACCGATATTTTGAAACCTTTGCAAAAGATAAGGTCCTCTACCCTTTTGGTTATGGTCTAACCTTTACAAGCTTCAAGTTTGAAACTGTAAGTGCAGCAAATGATAATGCAGGCAAAAAGGTTAACCTTAAAATACAAGTAACAAACACAGGCAGCACTGCCGGCAAAGAAGTTGTACAGATTTATGTTGGCGCTCCAAATGCAAAGCTTGGAAAAGCAGCCCGCGTTCTTGTTGATTTTGCAAAGACAGATGTACTTCAGCCAGGCGCAACACAGGAGCTTGATTTTTCAATTCCTTATGAAAGCTTTGCTTCTTATGATGACGGCGGCTATACAGAAAATAAATCTTGCTTTGTTCTTGAAGAAGGAAAATATAAAGTATTCGCAGGCGCCGATGTCCGTTCAGCTCAGGAAGTTTTAAACTTTGATCTTGATAATTTAGTTGTAATAAAACAATGCGAAGAAGCATACGCACCGGTTCGTGCTTTTGAACGTATGCATGCAGATTCAAACGGAAACCTTACAATGCAGGATACTCCACTTGCAACTGTTGATATGTGGAAGCGTCGCGCAGAACGCCTTCCAAAAGAAATTCCATTTACCGGAGACAAGGGCTACAAGCTCAAGGATGTCCTCGACGGTAAAATCAAAATAGAAGATTTTGTTGCTCAGTTTACAGATGAAGAGCTTGCATGCTTCCCTCGTGGCGAAGGAATGGGCAGCAGTCTTGTAACTCCAGGAACTGCAAGTGCTTTTGGTGGAGTTTCTCCTCGCCTTAAAGAGCATTTTGGTATTCCTGTTGCCTGCTGTGATGACGGTCCTTCCGGAATGCGTCTTGACAGCGGTATGAAAGCCTTCTCTCTTCCAAATGGAACTGCAATTGCATGTACTTTCAACCGTGAACTTGTAAAAGAACTTTATACACTCACAGGTCTTGAAATGACTGCAACAAATGTAGAAAACCTTCTTGGACCAGGAATGAATATCCGTCGTCATCCTCTTAATGGACGAAACTTTGAATATTTTTCTGAAGATCCTCTTGTTACAGGAATCATGGGTTCTGCAATGGTTCAGGGCTTACAGGCAGGCGGTGCTACAGGTACAATGAAGCACTTCTGCGGTAACAATCAGGAAACAAACCGCTTTGGTCAGGATTCTGTAATAAGTGAACGTGCTTTACGCGAAATCTATCTTAAAGGCTTTGAGATTGTTGTTAAAAATGGAGGCGACTCTGTAATGACAACTTACGGAAGCGTAAACAGTATTCATACACCAAGCTCTTACGATTTGAATACAACAATCCTCCGCGATGACTGGGGCTTCAAAGGTATTGTTATGACAGACTGGTGGGCACTCTTGAATGAACCTGGAGAAACACCAAACAAAACAAACTTTGCAGTTATGCTCCGTGCCCAGAATGATATTTACATGTGCTG
>CAMKDH010000098.1 GCA_946411215.1 uncultured Treponema sp.
ATTTTGAAATTGCCATGCTTATTGTTCCGGTTCCACCAATGAATAATGCTTTCATATATCCTCCAAAGATTCCCGGGTCAAGCCCGAGAATGACATGTCATTGTCGGGCTTGACCCGACAATCTATATTTTAGCTTTCGCTGCTAACTTATAAATCTCTGCTATATCCTCAGCTGACAGCTGAACAAAGCCGCCTGTTGTTCCGCCTGCTGGAAGACCAAACTTTTTAACAAGAGTTGGAATGTCTTCTTCTTTTGCACCAAGCTCAGCAAAATTAATTGGCATACCGATTGAGCGCAGGAACTGGCGGAAGCGTTTGATACCTTCGCGAGCAGTTGCTTCTGGATCTGCAAAATCCATCTTTACGCCCCAAACTCGGGTTGCCCACTGGCAGAAACGCATAACATCATGTTTGTAAACAAAATCCATCCAGGCAGGCATAATTACTGCAAGACCCGCACCGTGAGCACAGTCATAAAGACCGCTGAGCTCGTGTTCAATTCCGTGGCTGTTCCAATCCTGGTCGCGGCCAACACCTACAATGTTATTATGCGCAACCATTCCTGCCCACATGATATTTGCACGTGCTTCGTAATCATTTGGATCTGCAATTACCTTTGGAGTTTCGTGAACCATTGCCTGAAGAACTCCTTCGCACAAACGGTCAGTTGTTTCAACATTCTTTGTATTTGTAAAATATCTCTCGCAAACGTGAGCCATAATGTCTGTTGCACCACAAGCAGTCTGGTAAGCAGGAAGAGTCTGTGTGAGGGCAGGGTTTAGGATTGAAAACTTTGGACGGAGCATGTCGTTTCCAAAGCCTCGTTTAATCATGCCGTCTTTTTTTGTAATTACAGAATCTGGAGAACCTTCGCTACCTGCTGCGGCAATTGTAAGAATTGTTGCTACCGGTAAGGCTGCTTTTGGTTGAGCAACGTAGCTGTAAAAATCCCAGAAATCTCCGTCGTAACATACACCAAGCGCAATAGCTTTAGAACTGTCGATTACAGAACCACCACCAACTGCAAGAATAAAATCTACGCCTTCGCGTTTGCAAAGGTCAATTCCTTCGTAAACTAAATCATCAAGCGGGTTAGGGTGAACACCGCCAAGCTCTACAAAATCAACACCGGCTGCTTTGAGCGAATCACGAACACGGCCAAGAAGTCCTGACTTTTCTGCCGACTGTCCACCAAAATGAAGCAGTACTTTGCTTCCACCAAATTCTTTTACAAGCGCACCAGCCTGATTTTCTGTATCCTTTCCAAAAACAAATTTTGTAGGACTATAAAAAGTAAAGTTATTCATAAGGGATTCTCCTATAAGATCGTCATTGCGAGCGTAGCGCGACAATCCATATATAAAATATACAGGGAATGATGTGAAAAAAGAGGGGGAATTCTCTTGTTTTATTGAATATTTCTATTTTTATTCGGCTTCAGGCAGGCAGTGCATATGGATTGTACCCAGAATTCGAAATCCCTCGGCTGTTATATGGAATGAACGAAGACCAAAATCCTTTGCGCGAAGCTTAAGGTACAGTTCTATAGCTGTACGGTCTGCACATCCTTCCGGATACTGACTTACGTGGTTTGTAAACAAGGCATCAAGCTGTTTTTTAAGGAAACCTGTTGTTTTCATATATACATTTGGTTTTGCGGTCATATAAAATGCAACAGCTTTGAGAGGGCAGGGTTCGGCGCCAAGCTTTTTCATAATACCAGGGTTAGAGGCATTTACTGCAAGGGTTCTGACGGTTTTGCCAACATTCAGATGATCGATATGACATTCCGAAGCGGGAAGGGGGTCCGGTGCAAATATGATATCAGGCTGGAAGGACGAAATTACGCCTGCTATTCCACGAAGCATGTCGTCTTTGCCATAAAATCCACCGTCTGTTAGTTCCAGAAAACGAACATCTGTAACACCAAGTGCTTTTGCCGAACGAATTGCTTCTTCTTTACGTGTAGCAATCAGTTTTTCTTCTGAAATATCTTTGATATTATTGGTGCCGTATCGTCCGTCTGTGCAAATAAGAAAACAGATTTTTTTGCCTTTGGAAGCAAGTGCCGCAATAGTAGCACCAGCGCCAATTTCAATATCATCAGGGTGCGGACCTACAAACAGATATCTGTCAAAGCTTTGAACCTTTGGAAAAGGAGCAGCGAATTTCAAAGCAAGTTTTGTAATTCCCATAATTTATCTCCGGCTTTCAAGTTCGCTGACAATCTGTGCATATTTTTCTTCATCAAGTTTGTAGAAGCGTTTGTATAAAAGGTATGAAGTCAAAAGAAGCACAAATGGAACAATAACCATAAACAGCAGCATGCCGATTGACTGGCCCTTACCAACGTTCTGAATAACCTGTGCAATCTGCGCATTTTTCATTTCGGTGGTAATCAGGTTTTGATTTGCAGCCTGTTCAAGATTAGCAATTTTGTTTGTAAAATCTGTAACACGGAACAGCAGATAACAAAGGGAAGTAATTACTACAACTAAAGCACAACCAAGCTTTGTGATGAACGGACGGATTGAAGTGATGATACCTTCGCGGCGGCTTCCTTTCTGAAGCTCGTTATATTCAACTGTATTGAAAATAGAAATCATCAGAACAAGATGGTAGCCGTACAAACCGAATGCCAGAAGCATGTAGCCGATTGTAAGAGTCCAGAAGGCGGGCATAGCAGCAGGCATAACAAGTCCGGAAACGAGCATAAGAACGCAGCCAGCAATTGCAACATACAACAGAATTTTAAGGAAAGTTTTTCGGCTAAGCTTGCGGGAAATTGCAGGATAGAAAATCATCAGGAATGCAGTGGCAGCCATACCGATAGTTGAAAACAGAGAATACAATCCTCCTTCGTAGCCGTAGCGGAAGTAAACATAGTTAGCACCAATACCTCCAATGATAAGGTTGTTTGCAATCTGGTGGAGCAGGTAAATCAAAACCATCCATCGCAACTGATCATTACCAAAAATTGTGTCTGCAATCAGTTTGAACGAAACCTTGTCGGCAGGCTTTTCCATATCGTCGCGATTTTCTTTTACACCAAAGAGTGTGAACGTTACAAAGAGTGGAGAAAGGATTGCAACAGCAAGAGCAATTATTCCGTATGCAGTGGAAGAGTTACCGCCAATCTGAAGGGCACCGGCTGTGAACATAGGAATCAAAAGTCCCGCAAGAGTTCCGCCTATGCCTGCGAACAAAGTAGCACGAGCTGTAAACTGATTTCTGGAATCGCTTGTCCTTGAAACTGCAGGAACCATACCCCAATATGAAATATCATTCATTGTATATGTGATGCTGTACATGAAGTAGATAATGCCAAAGAAAACTACGAAAGCCCAACCGGTAAACTTTGTATTGAAAGCAAGATAAACAACAATTGAAGTAGACAGAGATCCCGCCACAAGCCATGGCTTAAACTTGCCCCATTTTGTGCGTGTGCGTTCTATGATGTTTCCCATAATCGGATCATTAAAGGCATCGAAAATGCGTGCTGCTACCATAATCATGGTAATTGCTACAACCTGAGCATCTGTAAGTTCTTTTGTATACAAGACATACAAAAAGATAAAGCTTGTGAACATTGTATAAATCATGTCGCGGCCAACGGTACCAAGCGGATAAAACCATAGATTCTTTTTCTTAATTTCCGGGGCTTCAACGTCGACATGCTTTACGTTGATTGTTTTTTCTTTTTCCGACATGTCTTGTCTCCTGTGCGATGGTGTTGATATATATATAATATTATGATTTGCAGAATTTCTCAAATTGTTTGATAGTGTCAGAAACTGCTGATTCTATTTTCTTTGTGATTTTGATATTCGGCTCGTACCACAGATTTTTGATTTGCAGTTGTTGTGATTTTTTATCGTAAACAGGTTCGATACGGCCAATGAGATTTTCGCCATAAAGAATTGGGAGCACGTAGTAGCCGTATTTGCGCTGGGCGGCAGGCGTGTAAATTTCCCACTTGTAGTCAAAGTTCCAGATTACTTTGATGAGGTTGCGGTCCCACATCATGTTGTCTAAGGCGGCTATGAATTGGCAGCGGGGTGGGGAGCTGGTGCTTGTGGCGCCGTTGCCATCGCTTATGATTTTTGCGATTTTTGTGTCTTTGGAAAGGCAGTATAAAGTGTGTTTTATGCCTTCTACGTGAACGGGAATTATCTGGCCTTCTTTGAGCAGGGAGTCAAAAATCTTATTGCGTGTGTCGGCCTTCAGCTCGCCGATTCCAAGCCATGCGTCTGACGGGCGGTTCCAGAGCAAGCCAAGTGAACCAATTCGTTCCAGTACGCGCCACTTTTTGTGGTCAAAATCATCAGGGTATGGGTCTGGTGCTTCCAGGATTTTTTTTGGCACACAGCGCTCAATCAAATCGTAATATTTTATTCCCTTGTTTTTGTGATGAATTGCAAGCTCGCCGCGGAAGTACATGTGTTCAAGGGCAGCGCGGGAAAGTTTTGTTTTAGTCCAGTACCAGTCAACCTTTTCGGACATTTCAAGATCGGCAGAACATACGGCGCCGCGTTCTTTTATGATGGCTTTTATTTTTTCGCAGGCCTGCTGGATCTCGTCAAAACTGCGTTCGTGTTCAAGATGCCAGTCTCTGTCGCGCTTAAAGTTTGGCCAGTTTTCAACCGGAATGATTGAAAGATTTTTGTCCCAGTTGTCCAGGAGCTTTCGGTCTTCGTACAAAAGCTCATAAAGCATCTGTTTTGTAAAGCCTGCAACTCTGGACTGGAGCACAAGTTCTGCATTTCTTCCGCAGATATCAATCGGGTCAAACTGAATGCAGCCTGCCTGACGTACATATTCGAGTACGCCCTTCTTGCCGGAAAAACTGTGGTCGCCCAGCAGGCCCTGTTTGTAGAGAATAAAACGTTTGGCTTGGTTCAAAGTAAGATTCAGTTCTTTCATTTTTCAGGCTTCTTTGCAAGATATAAAATATATGTGTCGTTAAAAACAATTTTGTCGCCGGCCTTTTGAACTGCGTCGTGGAGGCCCTGGAAAAATTTTGTTTTGTAAGGCTCGGGAATTACCAGGTGGTCGCAATGAGTACCACTAAAGGCAACGTATTCGTCGGCGGTCATCTGGCGCTGGCCGTAAAAATCGCGGCGTTCAAAATTGATGTAACCGTAGGAAGTGGCGTTATCGTAATGAAATTTGCCGTGGGTATAAGGAGTCTCCGGCTTAAAATATTCGTCATAAATTTTCTGAATATTCTGATAAAGCTCTTCGTTTGGAGTTTTGTAATCTGCAACTGTCAGGAGCATTGCAAGAGTTCCGCCGGGCGCAAGAAGCTCAAAGGTTTTTGAAAAAGCAATATCTTCTGGAATCCACTGAATTGTAGCAGCAGAATAAATCATATCAAATTTCTGGCTGCCAAAATCGTGAGTAATAAAATCATCATTTACAATATTGAAATTCGCGTAATGCGAAAATTTTTTCTTCATCATTTGAAAAAGATTTTCGCCAAGCTCGATTGCATTATAATTACAGCCGGTTTTTAAAATTGGTTCTGTTGCCTGTCCTGTGCCCGGTCCAAGCTCTAAAACATTTTTACCTTTTCCAATTTGTGCATATTCAATCAGGCTGTCAAAAAGCTCCTGGCTATAGCGCGGCCTGTACTTATCAAACTGATCCGGGATTGTATCAAAAATTTTTCTGAATTCCATGGGCGTTCCTTTACAATTTATATTGCATAAAGTTTCCGTTATGAACAAAGCCGTATGCGGTATACAGCTTTACTCCCATATCTGAAGCAGTAATCTGAACTGCACCACAACCATAAGCGCGGGCTTCTTCGACTACACGGTGAAGTAATTCTTTTGCTATACCTTTGCGACGATAGTTTGGATTTGTGAACATGCTGGAAAGGAGGCCGAGTTTTCCTGATGGACATCCAAAGTAAGGCGGTTTTTCAACAAAAGACATTCCGCTTGTACCGATTATTTTTTCGCCGTCCAGTGCCAGCCAGGAAACAAAAGTTCCGTCTGCGAGATGGCGGTGGTAATAATCTTTAAGTGCGGGAACGAGATCAAAATCCTCTGTGGCACCTTCTTCGCGTAGCTGGGTTATGCGCATTTGGATAAAAGTGTCGATGTCTTGCTCTGTTAGCTTTCGGTAGGTTATCTCATTGTTATTCATTTTATTTCTCCACAATTTCTCCTAAAAAAGTTCATCCAGCAGAATATAATATCTGATTTTTTCGTGATTGGGTTTGATTCCAAGTTCTTCAAGCAGAAGATCTGGATTAACGTCAGGATAGATTTTCCTGCCCCAAGTGCCGTCAACATTGTGCTTGAGGCTGCGGTAACAAAGGGCAATGTCGCGCCACTTGTCGCCGATTCCTGTGGCACCTAAATCTATAAAGCCACTTACCTCGTTGTCTTTGAAAAAAATATTTGGCAGACAAAAATCTCCGTGAGAAAGGACAGGTTCATATTCCGGCTTGTGTATCTGCAGCCATGTAAGAAGAGCCTCGGGATTTTCAAAACCGTTCTCTCCAAAAGTATCCGGCTCTGAATCTTCCAGATCTACAAGATTATTTTCTATACGGTACTTTGCTTCTTCAAGTTCATTTTCGATTGTGCGTTCTCGCGGGCAACCGGTAATATCAACACTCCAGAGCATTTTAAAAGCCTGTGCTAGAAGACTGCAGAGCTCACGCGGATGCTCCAGATAGTATTCGTCGCAGGACATTTTGCCGGTCACGCGGCTCATCAAAAGATACTGAAAATCGTCATCGGCTTCGTAACAAAGAACCTTTGGAACAGGAAGCTTGCCGTCCAGCCAGCGCATCACCTGAACCGAAAGGTCATTATGCTCACGGAACTGTTTATTGCGGGCGTCAACAATCTTTAAAACACAATCATCAAAAACATAGACACTGGAACCCGATTTGCCCATAGAATCTGTTTCGTAGGGCTTGCCGGAAATCAGTTTTTGAATGTCTGGAGGAAGAGTCTGCATATTTAAGAGTTCAGATTTCATAATTTCCCAACCATTTTATTATATCATAAAATATAATTTTCAGAAAAAAAACATTGCCATAAACTCTAATTCAAGTTAAATTATTATCAGGAGCAAATCATGAGTTTTATTGGAAATATTATCTGGTTTTTACTTGGTGGGTTCCTTCTTGGAATAGGTTGGATTGTGGCCGGAATTCTTTGGTGCATAACGATTATTGGAATTCCTCTTGGGCTTCAGTGCTTCAAGATTGCAGGGCTGGCTTTTTGCCCATTTGGAAAAAAAATTGTGTCTACAGGAAGTAATCCTATGTCTTTAATCTTAAATATTATTTGGATTTGTGTTCCTGGAATTGAACTTGCAATTGCACATCTGGTTATTGGGCTTCTTTTCTGTATCACAATTGTAGGAATTCCGTTTGGTAAACAGCATTTTAAATTGGCACATATTGCACTTACGCCGTTTGGAACGAATGCGCTTTAGTTTACTTAGGTGGCTCTAAGTATACAAACTCGTATTCCAAAGGATTTACATAACCTAAGCGCTGGGCAAGGCGGTCGGATTCTACGTTGGCTTTGTCGCAGGCCCAGATTGGTTTTATGCCCTGTTTTTCAAGTTCCTGGATTGTCCTGAGGCAGAGTGCATAGGCAAAGCCGCGGTTACGGTATTCTTCAAAGGTGTAAATACCCATTTCTGCGTATCCGCCTGATATAAAGGCGCCTTCACTTTCGCTGCAAACCTTACCATCTTCTACGGCATAAAATCCAAAGGCCTTTTTAAGAAATTCTTCTTTTGAACCATAATTCTGGATGTGCCATTGTTTATAATCTTCTGGTAGCTTGTCAAATAACTCACTTGAGAATGGAAAAATATCTACCTTGCAAGGTTCCTTCTGTTCTTTTTTTCTTTCTATGTATTCAAGGCGAGGGAATGGTTTTGAAATATCTTTAAGAGGACAAGTTCCTTTTCGCTCCGGAACCCAGATTACCTGCATCCAGGTTGTTTTTACAAGTTCGCCTAAAACTTCTTCAATCCAAGGGAGGTCGGCGTCGTCAGTAACATAAGTCCAGCTCATCTCGAGCCTGCAGATTGCTTTTGTCGGGGCGTTTACATCATCAACATAAGCTGCGCCCGGCATTTTTCCTTCAAAATAACAGCTGAGTGCAGACCAGTTTGGCTGATGTTTTTTGTAAAGCGGTTTGATTAAATCTTTTTTTTCTTCGGGTAATTGGGTGAACATGGGACCTCCTGTAATGGCAATTTTTTTTACCAGATAATATTTATTTTATAGGAAACGGCACATTCAGATGGCAGTCGTTGAACCTTGTAGCCTTTTCCTTCAAAGTATTTGATTACTTCATCAACGTAGTATTTTTTGTCGTATGTATAATGGCAGTAAGTGTTTTCACCAAGATGCTTTTTTACTTCTATACCCCTGCAAATCTGTTCAATCTGATCTTTAGTTTCCTGAAGAGTTTTATCAAACTGGACTTCCTGGATTGTGCTTTTTCTTTTTTGTTCTATACTGTTCATTATTACTTCTCCTCGGGGGCTGATGATTTATAAATCCATATTCCTGTGTATTCTTTGATGATTTTCAGATGGCGTTGAATTATTTCGTTCTTCATTGAATCTCCAAAAAAGCCGCCCATTATTCTTCCAGCTTCTTCGT
>CAMKDH010000099.1 GCA_946411215.1 uncultured Treponema sp.
CCTGAGCTTTCTGGTAAGGCACTTCCTTTCGTAGGTCTTGCAGAAGGTATTTGTCTTTGGGGAATGCTTGTTGCAGTTCTTATTCTGATTTTGTAGTTTTAGAATGCAATATTTTATTATAGGGCAGCGTGAGATTGTCCTTGCCTTTAAGATGACTGGCATAGACGGAGCTATTGCCGACACACGCGAACAGGTACTCGAAGCATTTAACAGAGTTACCGGAAAGGGTGGTGTTGCAGCAGTTCCCTCTGACGAAATTCCAAGAGTTCTTATTCTTACCGAAGAAGCAGCCAGTCTTATTGAAGACGAAGAAATCCAGTGGCAGAAAACAGGAAAGTTTCCTCTGATTGTAGAAGTTCCGGGGTTAAACGGACATATGAAGGGTAAGAAAACTCTTTCTGACGCAATCAGAGAAGCCGTTGGTGTTAATGTGTAGAGGTTTTTATGCAGGAACTAAGATCTACAGATATTCTTGATAAAGAAATAGAAGCAGATGCAAGACGCAAAGCAGAAGCAATTCTTAAACGTGCAGATAAAGAATGCGAAGAAATAATTGCTTCTGTTCAAAACAAAATAGATGTTGCGCGTCAGGAAAAAGAAGAATTTTACTCAAAGAAGCTCGATGCTTTTGAAAAAGATATAACTGCATCTGGTCCGCTTGAAAAACAGAGATTTCAGGTTTCATTTATTCAACAGCAGATTATTGAAGCAATTAATAAATATCTTGCAGAGTTAAAGGAAGAAGAAAGACTTGCTCTTGTAACAGAACGTTTTGATTTTTCTGTTTGCAAAGATAAAAAAATAAATGCATACGTTTACGGGTTTGATTTTGATGCTGCTCAAAAAATCCTCAAAGAAAAATTAGGCAGCGCACTTGTTTCCTGCAAAAAAACAGATTTTGGAAAAACAATGATAGAAGAAGAACTTGGCCTTGACAATAATCAGGGAATTATTTTAGAGGCAGAAGATAAATCAATGCGCGCAAGACTTACCCTTGTTCAGGTGCTCGGCGGAATTCTTGACAATTACAGGCAGGAGCTTTCCGATGCCTTGTTTGGAGGTTCTCTATGAGTGAACAGCTGATTGAAGGAAAAATCACACGCATCTCGGGACCTATTGTTTATGCAGAAGGTCTTGACGGCTGCGGACTTTATGATGTAGTCGATGTTGGTGAAAAGCGTCTTATTGGTGAAATTATCAGACAGGATAAAGGAAACGCTACAATTCAGGTTTATGAGGAAGATACAGGCATGCACCTTGGAGAAAAGGTTGTTTGTACACAGCGTCCTCTTTCTTTGCGTCTTGGTCCTGGTCTTGTTGGAAATATTTATGATGGAATTCAGCGTCCGTTAAAATCACTTTTTAGCGGAGAAGATAAAGAGTCGGAAATTGATGACAGTGCATTCCTTCTTCCAGGTCAGAGAACAGAACCTCTTGATGCAACTAAGATCTGGCATTTTGATGCGGCAGAAGGTGTAGAACAAGGTTGTAAGATTCAGCCTGGTTTTGTGCTTGGAACTGTTCAGGAAACTCCTTCTATTTTACAAAAGATTATGGTTCCGCCAGAAATCCGCGGTAAGAAGCTTGTAAAGTTTACAGGCACCGGAGACTACACAATTGATGATGTAATTGGCGTAACAGAATTTGATGAAGAAATCAGGCTTGCTCATTACTGGGCTGTACGAAAGCCTAGACCATATAAAACAAAGCTTGGAGTTTCTGAGCCTCTTATAACAGGTCAGCGTGTAATAGATGTTTTCTTTCCATTAAGTAAAGGTGGAACTGCGGCAATTCCTGGTGGCTTTGGTACAGGTAAAACAATGACTCAGCATGCTGTTGCAAAATGGTGTGATGCAGATCTTATTGTTTACATTGGTTGCGGTGAACGCGGAAACGAAATGACCGAAGTTCTTACAGAGTTCCCTGAGCTTATTGACCCGCGTACAGGTCGTTCTATTATGGAACGAACTATTCTTATTGCAAATACTTCGAATATGCCTGTTGCGGCTCGTGAGGTTTCGCTTTATTCAGGAATAACTCTTGCAGAATATTATCGCGATATGGGTATGGACGTTGCTATCATGGCAGACTCTACCTCGCGCTGGGCAGAAGCTTTACGTGAGCTTAGCGGTCGTATGGAAGAAATGCCTGCAGAAGAAGGATTCCCTGCATACTTACCAACACGTCTTGCTTCTTTCTATGAACGTGCCGGTCGTGTAGATACTCTTTGCGGTGAGCAGGGTTCAGTTTCTGTAATTGGTGCAGTTTCTCCTCCGGGTGGTGACTTTAGTGAACCTGTAACTCAGCATACAAAACGATTTATCCGCTGCTTCTGGGCGCTTGACCGTGAGCTTGCAAATGCCCGTCATTATCCTGCAATCGGCTGGATAGATTCTTATTCTGAATATGCAGATGAAGTTCGCGACTGGTGGGAATTGAGAAATCCTTTGTGGTGGCAGCTTCGCTTACAGGCACTTGAGCTTTTAAAGAGTGAACAGAAACTCGAGCAGATTGTCCGCCTTATTGGACCTGATGCTCTTCCTCCACAACAGCGTCTTGTTCTTAAAGTTGCCGAAATGATTAAGAACGGATTTTTACAGCAGAACGCATTTGATGACATAGATAAATATTGTTCTATTGAAAAGCAGATTCTTATTCTTGATTTAATTATGGAATATTATCGCCGTGCAGATGCAGTTGTTAAACGTGGTGCACTTTTAATAAGAGTAACAAGTCTTCCTGTTTGCGATGAGCTTGTTCGAATTAAAATGCAGTATCCAAATGATCAGATAGATAAGATTGAAGAAATCCGTAACAGACTTGACCAGCAGCTTGGCGAGCTTGAACGTTCATATTCTTCAAGAAGGGGATAAAATGAAAGGTGTTGAATATAGAGGCGTTACTTCTGTAGACGGTCCAATCATCGTCCTCAAAAGTACAGAAAATGTTTTTTACAATGAAACAGTCTGCGTACGCGACCGAAACGGCGTTAAGCGAACTGGTAAAGTTGTTGATATAAGTGAGTCTGCAGTTGTAGTTCAGGTTTTTGGTTCTACAACGGGCCTTGACCTTGATGAAACTTCATTTGAGTTTTTGGACGAACCGCTTGAGCTTAGAGTAGGTGATGGTCTTCTTGGTCGTGTTTTCAACGGACTAGGGGAGCCTATAGACGGATATCCTCCAATTGTTTCAAGCCAGAAACGCAATGTAAACGGAAATCCTATTAATCCTTATGCGCGTGTTTACCCAAGAGACTTTATTCAGACTGGTATTTCTGCAATTGACGGAATGAACTCGCTTGTTCGTGGACAAAAACTTCCGATTTTTAGTGGCAACGGTCTTTCTCACAACAAGCTTGCGGCTCAGATTATCCGCCAGGCAAAGCTCCGTAACAGCGATGAAAAATTCGTTATGGTTTTTGCAGGCATGGGTATTAAATATGACGTTGCAAAATTCTTTGTTGATACTTTTGAAGAGTCGGGCGTTCTTGCAAATGTAGTAATGTTCCAGAGTCTTGCAGATGCTCCTTCTATTGAACGTATTATTACTCCTCGTTGTGCACTTACCGCAGCCGAATATCTTGCATTTGAAAAGGGAATGCACGTACTTGTTGTAATGACAGATATGACAAACTACTGCGAAGCGCTCCGTGAAATTTCTACAACACGCGGTGAAGTTCCTGGTCGTAAAGGTTATCCTGGATATTTGTATTCAGACCTTGCAGAGCTTTATGAAAGAGCCGGAAAGATTAAAGGTTCAACAGGTTCAATTACACAAATCCCGATTCTTTCTATGCCAAACGATGATATTTCGCATCCTATTCCAGATTTGACTGGATATATTACAGAAGGTCAGATTGTACTTGGACGTGAACTTTTCCAGAAGGGACTTTATCCTCCTGTTGCAGCGCTTTCAAGTCTTAGCCGTCTTATGAAAGATGGTATTGGCCCGGATATGACACGCGAAGATCATGCTGCAGTTTCTTCCCAGCTGTTTGCTTCTTATTCAAAAGTAAAGGCAATCAGAAATCTTGCTGCAATTATTGGTGAAGAAGAGCTTGGCGATCTTGACCGTCAGTATCTGCGCTTTGGTGAACGCTTTGAAGAAGAGTTCTTAACTCAGGGTGAATTCGAAGATCGTTCAATTGAAGATACATTAAATATAGGATGGACAATTTTGCAGGAGCTTCCTGTAGAAGAGTTGACCAGAATTAAGCCAGAGCTTATTGAGAAATACAGATTATCGGGTCAAGCCCGATAATGACAGGTTTTTATGAATATAAACATCGCGCCGACAAAATCTAATCTTCTCATTACTAAAGAGCAGCTTGCGGTTTCTACAAACGGCTATGAACTGCTCGAAGAAAAACGAGAGATTCTTGTGCGCGAACTCATGCGTCTTGTTGAACAGGTAAAAATTCTTGAAGATGAAATCCAGCAGGCAATAGATCTTGCTTATCCTGCATTTAAACGCATGCTCATGATAGACGGTGCCGATCAGGTAGAACGAATTGCTCATGCTATCCACTACGATTTTGATATGGTTGAAAAAGTTGTAGTAGTTGGCGGTATGCAGTTTGAAACAATAGAAGTTGAGCTTCCAAAAAAGGAGCTTTTTTATTCTGCCCTTGGAACATATGCAAACACAGATGATGTAATCGTAAAGTTTTTTAATCTTCTTACCCTGCTTACTCAAATGGCTTCGATTCGTACCATTGTGTGGCGCCTTGCCGAAGAAGTAAAGCGTACTCAACGTCGTGTAAATGCTCTTGATAAAATGATAATCCCGCAGGCTACAGAGACGATAAAATATATAGAGAGTGTTCTTGAAGAACGTGAACGTGAAAATGTTTTTGTGCTCAAGGCATTAAAGAAAAAGCAGAATGCAGGCAGGAGTTAGAATGGCAAAGGAGTTTTTCAAAAAAGTTTTAGTTGCAATCAACGGTTCAGAAAGTTCAATTCGTGCAGCAATGTACGGAATAATGATGGCACGTACCTACAATCTGGAACTTAAGTTTGTTTATGTTATTGACTCCGCTACAATTAACTATCTTGGAATGAACCAGATGCTTGCAAAAGATGAACAGGTAGATTATAAAGTTGACCTTTGCTACGAAGGACAAAATCATCTGGAGTATGTAGCGTCTCTTGCTGGCAGTAAAGGCGTTCCTGCTCAAACAGAATTAAAGGATGGTTCTGTTGTTACAGAAATCCTTAAGGTTGCAAATGAGTTTGAAGCAGATCTTATTCTTATTGGTTCAACTTCAAAAAAGAAGGGTGCCAGCCTTATCAAACGAAATGTTCATTCAAGTCATCAAAACGATATTATTGAAAATTCAAAGATTCCTGTGCTTGTAGTTCAGAACAACGAAAAAGAAACAATCGAAACAAAGTTTAAGATTTTTTAGGAAACGCCAATGAAAGATTTTTATAAAATACTTGGCGTTCGTAAAGAGGCAACCCTTGCCGAAATAAAACGTGCCTACCGCGAAAAAGTAAAGAACCTTCATCCGGACCTTACAGGTGATATTTCCCGCAGGGATGAATTTAATGAAGTTGTTCACGCTTACCGTGTTCTTGCAGATGTACATCAGCGTTCTATTTTTGATGAAAGCTTTTTCTTCAGGGCAAAGGCAAATCCACATAATGCCCAATCATTTGATTATTATACATGGCTAAGTGGCAGGGATGATTATGAAAGTCGGGCTAAGCTGATTTTTTACACACTCATGCATAATAAAGAAGACGAAGCTGTTGCAGAATTCAAACGCATGCAAATGAATCATACAGATTTTACACTCAAGGATTTTTTCACCCGCGAAGATTTTATGGATTACGGTTACATCCTTGCGGAAGAGCTCGTGCTCCGCGAAGAGTTTTATGATGCGTTTATCCTTCTTGAACAGATTATAAAAATGGAATATTCCTACAGCTATTTTTATATCTTCTTCCCTGAAGTAATTAATTTCACCCTGACAATCCTCAAGCGAAATATTGATGGTGTTTTAAGCGATGAACTCGCACTTGATGTTTATGAACGTGCGCTCGATCTTGAGTTAGGTAAAACTAACGATGCTTTCTTTTTGCGCAAGATGAGTGAAGAATATCGCCGCCTTGGAGATACTTCTACTGCAGAAATCTGTTTACGAGAATCGTTAAAAGTGTTAGTATAGACTTACTATGATTAAGATTAAGACTTTAGAAGAAATAGACGGTATACGAAAATCCTGCCATCTTACTGCCGACATGTTTAATGAGCTTCTGCCTAAAATCAAGGCTGGAATGAGTACTTACGATATTGATATGCTTTTTAAGCATTTTATAGAATCACACGGAGGAACTCCTGCATGGTATGTAGAAGATTTTCCTGGCGCTGTGTGCATCAGTATAAACGAAGAAGTTATTCATGGTATTCCTTCTAAAAAAAGAATTGTTCATGACGGAGACCTTGTAAGTCTTGATGTTGGAATAAACCTTAACGGATATATAAGCGATACAACACATTCTGTTCTTATTGGTAATGTTCGCCCTGAAGTTCGTAAGCTGAAACAGGTTACAGAAGAATGCCTCCAGGCAGCAATAAATGCCTGTGTTGTAGGAAACCGCATTGGTGATATTGCAAAGGCTGTATATGGTATTGCGGCAGAACAGCATGGCTACGGAGTTGTTTACGATTATTGTGGTCATGGAGTAGGGCTTGATGTTCATGAAGATCCTAGTATTCCAAATGTTCCTTTCCGCGGTATGAATCCAAGAATTAAACCTGGTATGGTTCTTGCTCTTGAACCAATGATTAATCTTGGAGTTCCAGATGTTGAACTTCTTGATGATGGATGGACTGTAGTAACTGCAGACGGCGAAGTTTCCTGTCACGAAGAGCATACTGTAGCGGTTTTTGAAGATCATACAGAAGTTTTGACGGATCTGAATTATAATAAGTAGTAGACTGGTCGCTAGCGGCCTTACTCACAAATAACAAAACATTTATGTTACTCTTTTAAAAGTTTTGTATTATATTATATATAAAGACATTTAAAAGAGGATGCAAAAATGAAAAAAATAACAAAATTACTTGCAGGTGCAATGCTTGCACTTATGATTGGTGGAACTGCATTTGGTCAGTCAGCATTAAGCATTGTAGAGGCGCTTCAAACAACCTTCCGATCTGTTTCGGACACAATGCTTCCTTCCGTTGTAGAAGTTGATATTACCCAGACAAAAACATATACAAGTCCTTTAGGTGGAATGAATCCATTTGAATGGTTCTTTGGAAACGGTAATAATGGAAATAATGGAGATAATGGTAATTCCGATTCAAACAGCAATAAACGTGAATATCAGACAACAGGTCTTGGTTCAGGTGTAATTGTCCGCAAAACCGGAAATACTTACTATGTTCTTACAAACAATCACGTAGCAGGCGATGCAACAAAAATCAGTGTAAAGCTTAATGATGAAAGATCTTTTGAAGCAAAGCTTGTAGGTTCAGATAACCGCATTGATATTGCTCTTATTTCTTTTGAAACAAAAGATAATCTTCCTGTTGCAAAGCTTGGAGATTCTGACAAAGTAAGACCGGGTGATATTTGTATGGCATTTGGTGCTCCTTTGGGCTACAGTCAGTCTGTAACTCAGGGTATTGTAAGTGCTACAGGCCGTTCAGAAAGCTCAATGAGTTCTATCAGTGACTATATTCAGACTGATGCAGCAATCAACCAGGGTAACTCAGGTGGTCCGCTTGTAAATATTTATGGTGAAGTAATTGGTATTAATACATGGATTGCTTCTTCTTCCGGCGGATCTGTTGGTCTTGGTTTTGCAATTCCTATTAATAACGTAAAGAGTGCAATTGATGCATTTATTAAAGATGGAAAAATTACATACGGATGGCTTGGAGTTTCTTTGCTTGATGTAAGTGATGAATATAAGCAGGAGCTTGGAGTAGGTAAGCAGTCTGGTGCATTTGCTGCTGAAGTATTCATGGATTCTCCTGCATATAAAGCAGGCATTAAGCCAGGTGATTACATTACTGAACTCAACGGAAAAACTGTAAAGACTGTAAATCAGCTTGTTCGTGATGTTGGATATCTTGAAGCAGGTACAACTGCAACCTTTAAGATTCTTCGCGGTGGTACAAAAACATACGAGCTTAAAGTTAAGATTGAAGCCCGTGCAAAGGATGTTGATTCTCAGAACAGCAAGCTCTGGCCTGGATTTATTGCAACTCCACTTACTGATGAAATGAAAGATCAGCTTAAGATTGAAAACAAAAAGATTAAAGGTGTAGTTGTAGCAAGCGTAGAAGCTAAGTCTCCAGCAGCAAGTCTGCGCCTCCAGGAAGGTGATGTAATTACTGCTGTAAATGGCAAGACAATCAAGAGTCTTTC
>CAMKDH010000100.1 GCA_946411215.1 uncultured Treponema sp.
AATGAGTAATGAAAATATTATCGAAGTAAATAATCTTTCAAAAACCTTTAATCTTGAAGCAGGCTTTTTTGCAAAAAACAAGCACAACGTTTATGCCGTAAATGATGTCTCCTTTGCAATTCGTCGTGGTACAACTTATGGACTGGCAGGAGAATCTGGCTGTGGAAAAACTACAACAGCAAGACTTATCATTCAGCTTTATAAACAGACTAGCGGCGCAATAAAATATTTTGATGCAGATGAAGCAGCGCTTCCCCCAGACGTAGATGCCTACACAAAAAAGCAGCTCCGCCGTTATCGAGAAAAAGTAAAATACATTTTCCAGGATCCTGCACGCTCGCTTAATCCACGCCTTACAGTTTATAACGTTCTTACAACAGGACTTAAGTATTCTTCTTTGTGGAAGGGTAAAGCCGCTGCTCGCGAGCTTGCAGAAAAAATAATTACAGAAGTTGGACTTTCTCCAGAAGATCTTGAACGTCGTCCTGCAGAATTCAGCGGAGGGCAGAGACAGCGCATTTCTATTGCACGCGGCCTCATAATGAATCCGTCTCTGCTTATCTGTGACGAAGTTGTTTCTGCTCTGGACGTTTCTATTCAAGGACAGATTTTAAACCTTTTGCAGGAGCTTCGTCAGTCAAGAAATCTGAGCTATGTATTTATTACACACGATCTTAAAGTTGCATCATATTTCTGCGACACAATCGGTGTAATGTATCGCGGCTACCTTGTAGAAGAAGCGCCCGCGGCAGACCTTTATAAAACAGCAATGCATCCTTATACAAAGCTGCTTTTTGAAGGCGCTCAGGGAGTTTTAAATAATTCTAATCAGGAAGTAAAAACAACCTTGCAGCAGGAAGACTGCTGTCCGTTTGCATACCGCTGTCCAAAAGCAACAGAGCAATGTAAATCAAAGCTGCCGGAATTTAAAGAGGTTTCTTCTGGTCATAGGGTCCGATGTTGTTTAATATAATCAGGAATAGAACAAGCAATACCGGAAAGATTCCGCCAAAGAAAAGTCCCTGCTGAAGATTGTCGCCCGTCTTTTGAGAAATCATCCCAACAAGGCTCGGCCCAATTGAACCGCCCAAGTCGCCTGCCATTGCAAGAAGTGCGAACATTGCAGTTCCACCAGTCGGGATTTTTTTGGAAGAAATGCTCAAGGTTCCAGGCCACATAATGCCTACAGAAAATCCGCACATCACACAACCCGCAAGTGCAACAATTGCATTATGAGAAAGCGACGCCATTATATAACAAATCAGACAAAGCACGCCTGATCCAATCATAAATTTTGTAAGCTCAACCTTCTCTCCAAACTTTCCGTAAAACACACGACAGATTCCCATTGTAACTGCAAAAAGACAAGGACCCGCAAGGTCGCAGACAGTTTTAGAAAGACCAAGTCCAGACTCTACAAAAGCAGAAGCCCACTGTGCCATAGAAAGTTCGCTTGCTCCTGAACAAACCATAAGCACAACAGCCACCCAGAAAAGCGGCGACTTAAACAACTGCAGAATTGTCATGCCTTTGTCAGAGTCCACAAGTTTTTCAATCGGGCAGGTTGCAAAATTGTAAATGTTGTAAATAGGAATGAGCGACCAGAAGCAGGCAACATATTTCCAGTTATCAATCCCAAACGTTGTAAAGAGTACGCTTGAAATTATTGTAACACCAAGCCAGCCCCAGCAATAAAAGCTGTGAAGAAGGCTCATTGTTTTTTCTTTGTTTTCAAAAGGACAGGCTTCTACAATCGGCGAGCAGAGAACTTCTATAAGCCCGCTTCCAATTGCGTAAAGCACAACGCTTATCATAATGCCAACAAAAGGGGAAGGTAAAAGGTCCGGTAAAAATGCAAGCGCAATGAGGCCAACTGCGGAAAAAATTTCGGAAGTCACAATGCAAACGCGGTATCCTATTTTATCAACAAACTTTGCACAAAAAATATCTACAACAAGCTGTGTAAAAAAGAAGGCTGTTGGAATGAGCGCAATAAGTCCAAGCGGAATCTGGTAGTCGTTATGAAGCTTTAAGAAAATCAACGGAGCAAAGTTAGCAGCAATCGCCTGAGTTATAAAACCCAGATAGCAGGCGCGTAAAGTTTTTTTGTAGTTTGGTTTTTGTGTTGCTGTCATTTTTTCTCCAGTATAATTGCTGTAAGCATTCGCTCTGTTTTTGATTTTGTTCTTCTGTAGGAACAGAAGCTGTAGCCGTCAATTTGAGAATGAAGAGTGCAGACGCCTGCTGAAAAAATATTTTTTTCGGGAACATTATTTTTTGTAAGAGTGATTCTTACAGCCTGTTCCAGATTCAAAAGATATTTTTCCTGATTTTTTGGTGTGAAGATTTTTTCCAATTCCTGTGCGTCAAAGCTCTGGCGGAATTCTTCAAAGACATCCTGTCCAACTTCGTAGCAGTCTTTACAAATATGCGGGCCAATTGCAACCAGAAGGTTTTGCGGGTCGCAGCCAAAAGTGTCGCGCATTTTTTGAATTGTATTTTCCGAGATTTTTTTGACAGTGCCCTTCCAGCCGCTATGTACCATCGCTATAACTTCTTTTACCGGATCATAAAAATACACCGGAACGCAATCTGCCTCAACCGTACATAAAAGAAGATTTTTTTCATTTGTGATAAGACCGTCGTAAGCATTTGTCTCATCAATAGGCCGCAGGATTCCATCGCCGCCATTTTCACGGGTTACAACTTTTACAATATCCGTGTGCGTCTGTTTTGACTTCACCATGTCCTCAAGTGAAATCCCAAGCTGCTGTCCAAGCGCAAGAAAATTTTCACGGGCCAGGGCGTCCTCATAATTCCAGGCAATGTCGCAGGCGCTTGTAAAAAGAGTTTTTACACCTCCCGTTTTGTCCATTTCTGGGATGGAAAAAAAACGGCCTAATCTAACACTTGTCAGTTGTAAAATAAGGGAAACAGTTTTGTCAACAAAAGCATCTGCCTGTTGCGGAGTAAGATAAGTATATGTTCTATCAAGTTCGCCATGATTTTCGCTATGATAAAAGCCGCAAATATACTGTCTTCTGTTTTCAAAGGCGTCTTTTGAAAAGGAATCTAAAAATTCATTTTCAAAGTTTACAGCGTTTTCATATATAGAAAAAGCTCTGAAATCAGGATGCTTTTTAAGATACAAAAAATCAAGATCATACCAGTCACCTTTTGCTGTCCATAAAAGCTTGTATGTATCTTCTGCTGCTTCTTTGGGATATGCTGCCAAAAGTGGTTTGAAAATATTTTCTGACCATTGGATATCTGTAAACAAGTGAACGTAATAACCAAGAAAGAAGGAATATTCTTTTTTGCTATAAGTTTTGTTTATCTGAGTATTGAAATATTGCGAACAAAATTTTTCTATATCAATAGTTGTATTATCACCATTTTCTTTTTTAAAATGTGAAATCTTTTTAGGAGGTTCAAATTTTGTCCAATCCTCATTTGGAACTCCACTGTCTGGGGCAATATTTCCCATAACAAATGCAGTTTCATCGAGGTTATTAAAATGTTCAAGCAGCTTATCTGCAATTCTTAAATGTACCATCCATGAGGCCATTTTTTCACCTTTTCTATCCCTGAATCACTTTTTTCCCAGAGCCAACTTCGAAATTATATTCGACAATGCCAAGATCAATAAAGGCCATTGGTTTTTTGCTGGCGGTGATTGAAACGTTTTGGCCTTTGAGGGTGATGAAAAACTTCTGCTGATTCATAGCGGTTGGTGCTTTGAGGGCGG
The DNA here is from genome assembly GCA_946411215.1 of uncultured Treponema sp. Lineage (GTDB taxonomy): Bacteria > Spirochaetota > Spirochaetia > Treponematales > Treponemataceae > Treponema_D. Next base: position 3,749 of record CAMKDH010000100.1, read on the forward strand.
CATCGACGCCTTGCTGGAACCATTCTGGAGTAGAAGCAAGTTTGTCCTGTGGAATGTTGCAAAGCTTTTCCAATGGTTTTGATTTATGTTCAACGCCATGATTTTCGCCGTAACCGAGTGAAATTATGCAGACAATTTTTTCGTCGCCAGAACGACTGATACGGCATTTTCCTTTTTTGTATGTGCCGGCAATCCAGCAGGTATTGAGACCGAGCATCTGTGCTGCAAGTACAAGTTTTTGTCCGTAATAGCCGCAAACTTCATCAAGATTTTTGATTGATTTTTTTCCGATAAGTGCGATGTAATTTTTTGCACCGGTAATCCAGCCGTAGTGGTTCATAAAGGTGTTAAAGCATTCCGGGTCATCAAGAACAAGCTGAATATTCAAACCGCTGATTGAATTGCATTCATCAATCAACTTTTTGAGTTCAGAAGATTTTGATTCTTCAATTGGAAGATCCTTGTAGTGGCGCACTGAATGGCGTGCAGTGATAGCTTCTTTTTCTGTCATTTTTTAACTCCTGAGTAACTTTTTAAATATGATAACACGGAATGATTGTTTTCTCCACAACATTGACATCTATTTTTTTATAATTTACATTTTAAACAATATGACACAAATTCAAAAAATCCTGTTCGAATATCAGGATGAAAAATATGCTGACTTTTCTGCAAAGCTTGTTCCAACCTTGCCAAGAGAGGTCTTCATTGGTGTACGCTCGCCGTCTTATAAACTGATTTTGCGCAGGGTAAAGGAACTGCCGGTTGCTGAACTTCAGACTTTTTTGCAAACACTTCCTCACAAATATCACGAAGAAAACAGCCTGCATATTGCCCTCATAAATAAAATAAAAAATTACGATGAATGCCTTGCCGAGCTGGAGCATTTTCTTCCATACATAAACAGCTGGGCAGTAAGCGATGCACTGAATCCGGCGGTGCTCAAAAAAAACAGACAACAGCTGCTCCCAAAACTGGAGCAATGGATGCGCGACGAAGCTCCTTTTACAAAACGCGTAGGTATGCTGCTTTTGATGAAATATTTTTTAGACGATGATTTTAAACCGGAATATCTTGAATTGCCCGCAAAAATCCGCAGCCAGGAATATTATGTAAACATGATGACTGCCTGGCTTTTTGCAGAAGCTCTTGTAAAACAATGGGATGCAGCACTGCCTTTTATTCAAAACAAAAAGCTTGACACCTGGACACATAATAAGGCAATTCAGAAGGCGTGCGAAAGCTTCAGGATTTCTCCGGAAAAGAAAGAATATTTGAAACAACTTAAAGTAAAGTAAACGCTACGAATTAAATATCCGGCTCAAAAACAGAAACTGCAATCGCTTCATTGTTTGTAAGTTCCGGTGCTGCCTTGAGACCTTTGAGGTAGGCATCAAAAAATTCCAGATGACATTTACACAGATTCTGGTGCATAACATCGGGGTCGAGTTTTCCCACAACAGACTTCATCGGAATCTGATGTTTGCTGTCTGCAAAACCAATGTGTTTCATACCATTAAAGAGAACTTTGTATACAGGTTTTGTATGGCGCAGGTAAACACGCGTAACAACTCTTTCATTATCCTGGCAGCTTATCTGCATAAAAGGCTTTGTTTGAATATCATTTTCGTAGTTCCCAAAAAGACCACCATCAATATTTATACCGCAGGTAAAATCAGGGTTACGGGCGCAAAGCGCGTAAGCTGTGTTTCCTCCGGCGGAATGCCCACTGGCACCAACACCTTTTGAAAAATCAATCAGATCAGAGAGATTTTTCTTTGCGTAGTCCAGTGCCGCTTCATTATCCTTTACCCATTCTGGAAGGCGACTCATCATATAACTGCAATATTTTTTTTGATTTTCATCAAACTTTTTTGCAAGCTCTTCATTGGTACCTTTCATTTTTGTGAGCTTAAGCATTGCAAAGAGTCCTGGGATCATTGGTTCATATAACTGGCTGTTCTTTTTATCGGAATACAAAAAACTTCCGTCATCAAATTCTGTGCAAAGAGCTTCGCGTGAATGTGCAACAGAAATCACAACATAACCGTGGGAAGCAAGCTCAATGCACAAAAAAGAATTTCCTTCCCTATAAGAATTGTAGCCGTGATTAAACATTATGAGCGGAAACTTCTGCCCCGGGATTCGAGGCGCATCCGGATAACATTCAGAAAACTTGTCATCAGGATTTTTTGAAAAGTTTGGAGCAATATGAAATGATGCCTTAAGTCCCTGAATCATATTTGGAGACAGGGCGACTAATTTCGGCAGTCCTTCCACACTTTCCTTAAGAACCGGATAATAAACTCTTGCTGCAACACTACGCATTCCGCCTGCCGGCAAAACTTCTTCTCTGGCATCGCGGATTGTATAGGTAAAGGTGCCTACTGCGTATTCACCTGTAGGTTTTGGAAATGACATTTATCCCTCCTGAAATTCACTTTTTTAATTCTACAATAATTGTATATATCTTGCTATAATGGGTTTATGAATATTTACATTGATTTTGATGATTGTCTTTGTGAGACTGCCGCTTATTTTTCTAAGCTTGTGGCTCAGATGTTTGGGGTGGATGTTCCATACGAGAAAATAAAATATTTCAATTTGCAAAAATCTTTTTTGTTGCCTGATGACAAGTATGACCAGCTGATGGTTCAGGGGCATTTACCAGAAGTTCTCTTGTCTTATGAAGAAACTCCCGGAGCAGTTGAAACAATAAACAGCTGGATTGATAAGGGACACGATATAAAAATAATTACAGGCCGTCCGTCCAAAGTTTTTGATGCTTCGCGTCAGTGGCTTGATGAGCATGGACTTTCGCGGGTGCCTTTATATTGTCTTAATAAATATGGGCGTGAAAATTTTATAAAGGGTAGTACCTTTGGGCTTGAGCTTGAAGACTACTACAAAATGCATTTTGATTTTGCGGTAGAAGATTCGCCATTGGCATTTAAGTTTTTTGATCATCTGCCGGACCTTAAGGTGATGGTTTTTGACCGCCCGTGGAATAAGGATTGTGAACTTCCAGGTCCAAACTACAAAAGGTGTTTGGACTGGAAGATGATTAGAGATTCCTTAGGAAAATAAGCCATCCTTATTGCAATACGCCAGAATCTTTTTCACTCGGCTGATTTTGAATCTAGCTTCGGCGGGACCTTCAGGGTATAGCTTTTCAAACTGAATCCCGTTGTCGGACACGGCTGCAATAAATGAAATATGATGCTCTTTTGTCATAGGGTGATTGAGCGAAACAAAGTATTCATCTTCGCATATTTCAATATTTATTTTGTGTTCGTCATCGGGCTGCTCAGGGGTCTGAGGTGGCAGCGTAATTCCACAACAGCTGATGACTGCTTCGCCGGTTGAAGTAATCATATTTCCACAGACAGGGCAAACGTAAAACTTACTTTTGACAATGTTTGCATTCTTGTTTTGATTACGGATGCAGCTTCCCGAAAGCAATTCAATCACAGAAATACCGAGGGCACCAGCCAGTGATTCTAATAAGCTTATGTCTGGGAATCCGTTTCCAGTTTCCCACTTGCTTACTGCTTTTGCCGTAACGTTTATTTTTTGAGCAAGCTGTTCCTGAGTCATCTTTTTATTTTCACGCAGGGTTTTTATCTGCGCACCGGTAACATAATTATCTATCATATTTATACCTCTTTTGAATCGGGCCCTTTTTATTTTGATCTATTGAGAGTCTAGCATATGTCAGACCAGATTGGTACCTACGGTTCGTGGAGATTGCGCTATATGTTGTGGTGGAATGCGTGTGTGTGGGGGTGATTTTTGTAATGGAGTTTTTTGAGTTTTATGTTATTATGAGTTTAAGGGAGATTTTTAAATGGAACTGTGGGACGCATATAATTCAAATTTTGAAAAAATTGAAGGAATGACTTTGGTTCGCGAAGAACAGGATAAAATTCCACAAGGAGTTTATCATCTTGTCTGCGAAGTTCTTGTAAGGCATACAGATGGAACTTATCTTTTGATGAAGCGGGATCCGAGCAAACCACTTTATCCAAATATGTGGGAAGCAACTGCTGGTGGTTCGGCTTTGCAGGGGGAAAGTGCGGTTGAAGGTGCATTGCGTGAACTGCGTGAAGAGACGGGGATTATTGCCGAGGCTCTTGAACAGCTGGACTGGTCTTGTGGAGGAACATGTATCCACTGCCGCTTTTTGTGTGTGACCGATTGTGCCAAAGATTCCATAAAGTTCCAGGAAGGTGAAACCTGTGACTACCGTTGGGTTAGCGCCCAGGAGTTATTGGCAATGCCAGATACAGAACTGATTGGTCAGGAAATGCTCAGGCATGTAAGGTGATTATTTCTTAAGAGGTTTTTATGATAACAATAAAAAAGGTAGACAAATCATATTTTGAATTATACGACAAGATTCCAATGAATGTTGATGTTCGGTCGGAATTCCAGCTGCAAAGGATTGATGGCGGGCTTGGTGGTATTGAGTTCAAGGAAGTTCCTGTTACACCTTATGTAAAAGACCTTGCTAAATACGAGCGCGCGACTGAATACGAAAAAGAATTTGATATTTCCACCTGGCACTTTTTTATGGC
>CAMKDH010000101.1 GCA_946411215.1 uncultured Treponema sp.
TTTGCAGCTTCGCGTACCCATTCAAAGTGCGCAAAGTCTATGTCTTTTGGAACTGTACAATCAGCTCCAAGAATAACTCCTGTACGGCCAGCATCGTCAAGCAGCTTTTTTGTTTCTGCCTGAATCTGCTCTTTTGTTCCTTTATAAAGGATGCCGTTAGCAGTATTTGCAAAGCCTCCGATTATTGCTTTGCCTCCAAAAATCTGTTTGCCCTGCGAAAGACTTATTCCTTCTACCGCAGCTGCAAAGTTTACAGCATGTGCCGGATAGTTCTTAAAGAGCGAAAGGTTATTGCGTACGCCTTCGTAACCGCATACATGAAGAATATTTTTTCCTCCTGCTGCAATTGCGGCCGTTAATACGCTAAGCTCTGATGGTGCAATTACTTCGTTGTACAGATCTGGTCCAACGCTGATGTCCTGAATTGTCTGGACGCTCAAGTATATACCATCTGCGCCACCTTCGCCAATTACTGCCTTTACAAGCTGTGCTGTGTTTTGTGCAATAACCGAAAGAGCATAAATAACTGCAGCTTTGTCTTCTTTTATAAAGGCTGCAAGCTTTTTGTCACCTCCGTTTATTGCCCACTTAAAGGCTGTTGCTGGAGCAAAAGTATTGTAGAAAGTTGCAACCTCCTGTCCAAAGCTGCCAGTAAGTTCTTTTACAAGACTAACCTGATCGCGGATCCATTTGTCGTCTGCAGCGATTGGCTTAAGGGAATAAAGATCCTTTGCTCTTGCTGCATTCTTAAGTGTGATTGCGGTTTCAGGTTCAAAAAAGTAGCCGTCGCTCATAAGCTTAACAAAATCAGGCTTAAAGCTCTGAACAAACTTTTTATGTCCGCTAAGATTCTGTTCGCGCATTTCGGGATGGTCGTAAACCGAAAGGATTTCATTTTGTGTAAAATGAAACCAGAATCCCACTGGAACACGCTCTGTTGTCTTGTTATTGAATGTATCAAATATAAGCTGTCGTTTATTAGACATATATTTTCTCCTGTTTATTAAGAAATGCTGATTAATGCGTAACATTCCTTAGATGATAAATCTGATATTTCACGAGATTTCTTAAGACTAAAGGACTTTCAGTCTAGTTGCAGAGACAACAGAGGCACATTCGTCCGTTGCGGAAATTTTCACGAACAAGTTTTTCAAAGAAAAGTTTCATTTTGTACCCCCTTTTGTGTTTATGGTTGTATCTTACAGTTTATTACCTACTATGTCAATAGGTAATAAGTGTTTTTTTTGAAAAATTTATATTTTTATTTCGCAAGGCTTTGGGCGTACGTTCTTTACAAAAAAGTCCAGGTCAAGACTGTATTGAGAATCAATATATTCCGGCGGGTAGGTTAGACGGATTTTTTCAGAAATCCCCGTTGCAGTTTTTCGCGAAATTGCTCCATTAAAGCGGATGATGTCTGCAGCAGCTTTTATGTAACGGTCGAGCTGGCGCTGTTTATAAAGTGAAGTTATAAACTTAATCTGATTTTCTTCTATTATTTTGTGTTCACAGCAATCGAGTGTGATTTTGTTTTTGCCAGCATAATCATAAAACTGTTCAAAGAATGCTGCAGGTTTTGTCTTGAGGGAATGGCATATTGTCATAAACCATGGAACTGCGCGGCCGTCGTTGTAAAAGTAGCTGCAGGCCTGGGCAAGGGTGGAGGCCTTCTTTTTGTCTTCCGGTGAAAACTTATCTGTCTTAATAATGTTGTAAGGAGGAGTTTGTTCAAAGGTTAAGTTTAATTCCTGTGCCCGGTCAAAAAGATCAGTTCCCGGCAAAACAGAAAGACAGAAAATTTCAAGGTTGTTAGGGTAGAGCCCTACTGCAAAATTAATTCCTTCGCGGAAAGAGGCAAACGTTTCTCCCGGAAGCCCGTATATTAAGTCCAACCCAAAGGTCACGCCGGCCTGATTTAAAATTCCTATATTTTTTACAAATTGTTTTTTATTAAACGGACGGTTTACTTTGCGAAGGACATTTTCATCGCTGCTTTGAAGTCCAATCTGAAGGGCGCACGGAATCTTTGTAAAAGCCTTTGCCATTTCGTAATCAATGAATTCTGCACGTGCTTCAAAATAATAAAAGGTGTCTGGAGTTATGCGGGCAATCTTTTTGAGCAGGGCCAGAGCCCGCTGTTTGTTTGCATTATAAGTCGGGTCCAGTACAAAAACCTGAGGAACTTTCTTGCGGGCAAAAAAATCAAGCTCTTTATCTATGCGCTCTTCCGAAAAAAGCCGCACCGTTTTTTCACCTTTTGATTCATAGCAGTAAGAACATTTGAATGGGCAGCCTCGAGCAAGCTCCCAGAGTGCGCCACCAAATTCAGTCGGGTCAATTGTGCCGTCAAGATATGGACTTGGAATATTCTTCAAATCTAAGGATTGTGGAAAATCTTGTGGTGTATAAGGTTTATTATAAAGGATACTTTCTATGATGCGTGGTACTTTGATTTCTCCTTCACCGCTTACAGTATAATCAAACGAGTTTTCAAAAATATCCGGATGTGCAGTAATCTCAGGCCCGCCCGCAATAATGATGACGCCTTGCTTATGAAGACGCTCTGCACAAAGTTCAAAAATCGTCCTGTTCCATACAAAAACAGACATGCAGACAATCTGAGGTTTTTCCTTGATCAGACGTGTCGCAATGAAATCTGCCTTTTGTTCATCCGACTGTAGCGTCTGTATTTCTTCATCTTCACGACTAAAAGAAATCAGCTTTACTTCACATTCCTTTTCTGTCCCCTGGTAATGCTTTATTGCCGAAGCAACGCATGCCGCCCCCAATGGAAGCGCCTGTGGAGATTTTTCTACTAAAAGGGTTGTGCAGATTATTTTTGTCATCAGAAATAATATAGTGGAAATATTAAAAAATATATATATAATCGTCGGCAAAACATGGATAGCCTGGCCAGACCCGCAAGAACGAGATTTTTGTTAAAAAAAATCCCCTCTGCCAGTAAAGGAGAGGGGGTGAGATTAGGATTAGAAATTAACTACATTTGAGGAACCGAGGCTCCTGCTGCAAATTTCTGCATACCGGAATCTGTTAATATAATCTTTTTGTTTGTGGCATCAATAGAGTAATCTGTCCCTTCTTTTAATCCCATAGAAGATAGGACTCCTGATGGTATTGCAGGACTTATCAGCTGTTCTCCATAATAAAGGGCATAAGTTTCGCCTGAATCACTTTCACCATCATCTGTATGTATTGGTCCTGGTGGTACCTGGGTTCCTGGATCTGTCTGATCTGATGGGTTTGTTTCATCTTCCTTGTCGGCATCATCCTTGCTATCATCGCCGGAGTTTATTTTATTTGGTTTTCCTGCCAGATAGTTTTCAAGGCCTGTTGCAATATCATCTTTTTCATTATAGGATAATTCTATGTCTGTGTTATAGTAAATGTTATCACCAATTTTTACACAAGTTAAATTACCATCCTTATAAATTCCCGCATCCTTTAATGTACAGGTAAAGTATTTGCCCTCTGTAATTTCAATAGATTTTTGTTCTGCTGCTGACCATTTACCTGTATAAAACTTATAATTATTTCCGGCTTTGATTAAAGTCCATGAGCTTGGAAAGTCTGATGAATATGGATTTTTGGAAAGAACGTTTCTTTTATCCAAAGTGATAGAATCATAACTTCCTGCACTCTCAAACTTCATACCCGTTATCAGATTATCTGCAATTGAATTAGTAGTTACTATGTTAAAATTTTCTCTTACGCTGTAAGAGCCAAATTCTCCTGGCAGACAGAAGCCTGCATTTAAATCAAGAGGTTTCCAGGTATAAGTTCCCCATTCCTGATATTGAGTTCCCCTTTTTGTGTATTTATCCTTTGTTACTTTGATTATAAGATTTTCTGACTTCATGAATAATTCATAAGATTTAACAGTATTATTCAGTATACCGTATTCCTCTGTTTCTGCAGCTTTTCCCGGGAACCATAATATATCTGCAGAATAGCGGATTTCATCTGCTTCATGTCTAATTGAAAATACAGGTATTTTATTTTCCGAAGGCATGATTGTTTCTTCTTTGTAAGTTCCATAATGAGTTATTTTAAGTTTGGAATAATCAAGTTCAGAGGATTTAAGCTTGTCTGTTTTTCCATCATATGTTTTTACTATTGAGCCTGTTCCCCATAAAGCATTATCAGAGCTGCTAAAATAAATCCATACGGTATTTTCGTTTTTTGTATAATCCTGTGCTTCTGCCGGACTTGAGCCGGAGCCCGAGCCCGAGCCATTACCAGAGCCACTGTCTGAACCTGACTGATTTTGCTCTCCTGAATCCTCTCCCGAATGCTCTCCTGGATGTGTGCTTGTAGAACCTTCCTCTCCTGTGCCGGATGGATTTTGACTTCCACTTCCATTTCCACTATTTCCTGTGTCTGATGGATCTGTTCTTTCGTTTTCCTTGTTTTCTTCTGATTCATCGGCTTCATAGGGAGCGTTATCATCTAATTCAGAATCTACAAAATAAAAAGCTTTTCCAACTAAGGAAGATAAGCTTGTTTTATTTCCATTGTCCTCTCCACCACCTCCTCCTGCAGCATTTCCACAGCTGATAAAACACATTGCAGCTGCAAAAAGGACTCCGGCTCCAATCAATGCTTTTAGTTTTTTCATATTTTGCAAGTCTCCTTATTTATTAAGATTATGAGTTAATTATATTTTAGGACTGGTCAATTGTAATGAGTGGTCAAAAGGAATTTTTCTGTGAGTTACGCATTGAATATTTTGCGTGATAATTTTACCATTCTACAGATATTTCTGTTCCACTGCCGGGTACGCTTTTAATTATGAGTTTTCCCCCAATCAGGGTAGCACGGCTTTTCATAATTTCAAGTCCGTGGTGCTGGCTTGTATCTACGGTACTCTGGTCAAAGCCAATGCCGTCGTCAATTATGAGGAGAGTGCCTTTTCGGATAATTACACTGATGGTTTCTGCGTGGGCGTGGCGGAAGGCGTTATTAAGTGCTTCCTTTATAATGTTGTAAAGAGTAGTTTTCTGGTTTTCTGAAAGCTCGTTGAATTCTTCTTTGTTTTGAATCAAAAGACCTATTTCTAGTCCTGTGCTGATTTTCATAGAAGCACAGAGTTCTTCTATTGTTTGCACTGTAATTTCCTGTTCAGGATTACTATAAGCATTCAATATTCCTCTGATTTGTAAGAGGTTTTCTTTCTGAATGTTTTTGATAGAATTGTAAAGCTCTCTGGCTTTTTCATCCCGGGTTATAAAGGGTTCCAGTTTTTCGGTAAAAATCTGTTCCGCCTTGGTGTTTTGACTGACTGAATCGTGCAGTGTACTGTAAAGTGCCTTACGTTCTGCTTCCTGAGTCTGAATTGTTGCTTCTTCTACTGCCTTAGAAATTTCTGAAAGATTTTTAAGATGACGGTATTTTTCTTCTTTATGCATGGCGTAACGCAAAAGAAAAACAATAATAAAAAGAAGAATTGTACTTGCAGTGATTATCACGCCTAATGCCTTTTTGCCAAATTCTAGTCTTGAAACAAAATAATTTGTAAAACGGTAGCTGTAAAATTGAAAATCCTTAATATCCTGGTCTGTCATTTTGTGACTTGTAAGAGTCCGGATTTTTTCAAAGTCTTCCCGGGCTTCTTTGTTGTCTAAAAGAATGAGTCTTATATTTGCATCCTGATTTTCAAGGTCAGAAAGGGCCGCTGAAAATTCAACCCTTTCCTGCTCCGAAAAACCACTCTTATAAAAATCTGAATAAAGCTCTGAATAACTGCCGGCAAAGAAGGGAAGGGCGAGAAAAAGAAAAGTTACAAACAGAAAAGATCGTTTCATTTCTGCTTTTTATTCCACAGTATTTCAATCACTTTGTAAAGTCCAAAGCCCGCAAAAACTGCAATCAGTTTGTCGAGTGCATTTACCGGTAGCCGCGACAGGAAGGATGAAAAAATCAGAGGAATCTGCTGCTGGACAAAAGACATTGTGATATAGCGGATGGAATAAGAATCATAATAATCAAAATGATTAAAACCGTAGGTAGAAATGATTGCTCCTAAAAGGCTTACAAAAATCACGCAAAGAACATAAACATATAAAAGCGAAAGAAAAGAAATCCTGTCACGCTTTCTGTATACAAGACGCACAATAATAATCATTACAAGAACGCAAAGGACAAACAAAGCTGAAATCAGTTTTATTCCGGCATCAGATTTTATGGCAGACATTATCATAAAAACAATAACGCTTGTAATTCCGCTCCACCAGCCAACAAATGCCGCTGTTATTGCAAAAATAGTATCCATGAAAATAGGGCTGTTAATCTGTCCAAAGAAGGTGCTGAATGTAGAATTTAAAACACCAAAAGCAAGGCCTGTTAAAAGTTCAAACCATAAAGGATACTTCTTTAGAATAGAAGACTTTGATAATTCAGACATAAAAACTCCTACAGTTTTCCGAACATTTCAACAAGCTCGGTTTTATTTTTTGTGTTTGTTTTTGAATATATGGTAGAAAGATGATTTTCTACAGTTCGTTCTGTAATATTTAGTTCGGCTGCAATCTGCGGGTTTGTATAATCTTTTTGAACAAGTCTCAGAACCTCGCGTTCCCGCTTTGAAAGTAAATCAAATACATTGTTAGTTGTAACTAAAATTGAACTTAAATAGGGATCTACATAATGTTGTCCACCGGCAACAGCATTAACGGCTTCCATTAAAACCTTTGATTCTGATATTTTTGAAACATAAGCCCAGGCTCCAATTTCAATACTCATCGCTGTCCTGATGTAGGCCTGCCCCATGTAGCTTGAATACATTATGCACTTTATGTTTTTATCTGCCTGATTTATAAATTTTACAAGCTCAAAGCCCTGGGCCTTTTCAATATTATCAACATTTGTGGTAAAGCCAACGTCTACAATTGCAATGCAGGGAGTGTCGGTGGCAGGGATGTAGGCACTTACAACTTTTTTTGCCTTTTCAAGATTTTCTGCTTCGCCCGCTATGTTATAAAGAGATATATCAGAAAAACAGGCTCTAAGACCGGCCCGCATCATGCTGTGATCATCAAAAATCATTATATCCATGATAGGAATTTTACAATGGGAATTTACTTTCGTAAAGGGGAGATGTGTGGAAAAATTTTGTGCGTTACGCACATGTATAAAATCGCTGAGAGGTAAAAGTTTTTCTTGACAAATTCCCAAAATGGGAACTATAATAGAAATATGCATATAATTTCACGGAAAATGCTGAGCGATTATTGGCAGAATGCTCCTGAAACAGAACAACCTCTTAAAGCCTGGTTTGCAGAAACCCAGAAGGCACAATGGAATACTCCTGCCGAAATAAAAGAAAAATATCGCTCTGCAAGCTTTGTGAAAAATAATCGTGTGATTTTTAATATTTGTGGAAATAAATATCGTTTGATTGTTCGGATTAACTATATTTCAAAAACTGTATTTATAAGATTTATAGGAACTCATTCAGAGTATGATAAAATCAATGCGGAGGAAATATAATGTCATATAACAAACTCATAAAAACAGAAGCAGATTATGAAAAAGCTCTCAAAAGAATTGACCAGATATTTGATGCAGAGCCAGGAACACCCGAAGCTGATGAACTTGAACTCTTAGTTGCTCTTGTTGAATTATATGAAAATGAGCATTTTCCAATAGAAGCTCCGGATCCTGTTTCTGCAATAAAATTCAGAATGGAACAGGAAGGCCTTACAAATGAAGATATGATTCAATATCTTGGAAGTAAATCTCGAGTTTCCGAAGTTTTTTCGCACAAAAGAAATTTAAGCATTTCAATGATTAGAAAGCTTGTAACCGGATTGCATATTCCGGCAGAAGTTCTTATTGGTGCAAGCGTTATTTAAGGAATTAAAAATACCATCCGTTATACAGGTAGTACAGATTATTTTAGTCATCAAAAACACTATAGTGCAAAAATGGAAAAATATATAGTTTTTTGAAAAATATATGTATATAATAGTATAATAGGTTGCTTCGTTACGCTCGCAATGACCGGGAGGATTTATGGCAGAAAAAATATCAGCTGTTTCAAATATCTCATATGACACAACTCGTGTTGCTCCTGTTCGCGGCTACACAAAAGAAGAACGTTCGGCCATCATAGAAGCAGTAGAAAAAGAATCCGAAAAACGCATGGAAGAACTTGCCGAAAAACGCGCCTACCTTGCAAAGTATCCTGTCCCAAAAGGCGCATCCTTCAGCGAAGTCCTA
>CAMKDH010000102.1 GCA_946411215.1 uncultured Treponema sp.
TGCGGTATTTAACATAGTCGCGCATTTTGTTGCTTGAGTTAATCTGGCTCCAGATTGCAGTTTCTGTTTTTTGAAGATCCTTTGGATGTACTACATTACGGAAACTGTGTTTTGTGTATTCAAGAAATTCTTTAATTGTGTCGCATTCAAAAAGATCAAGAATCTCTTTTGAAACATAAAGAATGTCTTCGTTGCCCGAAGCCTTGTAAACAAGAATTGAACCTGGTACTTCGTTGAACATGTCTTTTGTAAACCAGAAGCCCCAGCGGTCCTCAAAGAATTCTGCATTTTCGCTTCCTTCGATTCTTGGCATTTTGCCGGTACGTGCTTCTACAAGGAAGTCTTGTGTAGACATTGGTTTTCCGTAGTAGTAACCCTGAATCTTTTCGCAGCCAACATCCTGAAGGAATTCAAGCTGCTCGCGGTTTTCAATACCTTCGCAGAGTGTATGAATTCCAAGATGCTGTGCCATGCGGATGATATCTGTAATAATCTGTCCGTTTTTACCTTCTGGATTGAACTCGCGCATAAAGCCCATATCAAGCTTGATGAGGTCAAAGTTGTGTTTTTGTAAAACATTAAGGGAAGCAAAGCCGTCTCCAAAATCATCCATCCAGACTTTAAAGCCTGCTTTATGGAAGCGGTCAATCTGCTCCTGTAAATAATCATGATTACTTGAGAACGCACTTTCGGTAACTTCAATAACTAAAAGCTCGTGAGGGAAGTTGTACTTATTTGTAATTTTAGAAATCTCGTCTACCATGTCGCACTGGTCAAAATCATTGCGCGAAAAGTTTACGCTTATTGGAACCTGCTTGATTCCTTTAGCTTTTCGTTCTTCGGCTTCACGGCAAACTTCTTCTACCATGTACAAATCCATGCGGGCACTGAGTTTGTAATCTTCAATTACAGGAATAAAAACTCCAGGATTGAGCATTCCTTTTCTAGGGTCCTGCCAGCGGGCAAGGGCTTCAAAGTTACAGATTTCTCCTGTAATAGCGCGGACAATAGGCTGATAGAAAACCTTTACCCAATGCTCACGCAAAGCCTGATCAAAAAATTCAAGAACATGCTGCTTGTCTTCAAACTGTTTAAGAACGGTATTGTCAAAAACAGAAATGTGCTTGCTCATATCTCCACGAATATGATTGCAGGCAAGATGTGCATAATCAATTGCACTTGAAGGATCTACAGGCTGGTCCTGTTCAATAAAAACACCAACCTGAAAATCTACAACCTTTCCGCGTCCTGAACTTTTGATTTTTTCAAGGAAGGACGGAATCATTTTTGGGAACTCTGTTGCGTCTCCCATTACTGCAAAGTGGTCATCGCTTAAACGGCAGACAGGCATATCTGTAAAGCATGCCATGAGCATCTGGCCTACGCGGTAAAGAAGCTTGTCTCCTTCTGAAAAACTGTAGTGAGTGTTGTAAGCCTTCATGTTCAGAATATTAAAGAAAGCGTATGCAGCTTTTGAACCTCTTTTTTTGAGATTCATGCGTTCAAGTTCGCAAAGCTTTGTAAAGAACATGAGGTTAGGTAAGTCTGTAAGTTTATCTTTTTCTGTTTCGCGGATAATATATGTTTCTTCTGCATGAAGAATTGTTTTTGCAACACGCGCAAGAATGAGGCGAGGCATTTCAAAAGGCTTTACAATAAAGTCGTAGGCTCCGCTTTCAAGACTTTCAATTTCAGCTTCCTGATGTGCTGTAAGAATCATAACAGGGATATGACTTAATGCATCATCTGCTCGAATTTCGGTAAGAACTTCAAGTCCGCTCTTTTTTGGCATATTAAGGTCAAGCAGAATACACGAAAGCAGGGTTCTGTCTCGTCGTATGCACTGCATTGCTTCTTCGCCATCGCACGCATATTCAACCTTATATTTTTCATTAAGGATATTTCCTAAAAGTTCACGGTTGATTTCTTCATCATCAACAACGAGAATTAATTTTTTATTCTGAGATTCAGTGTTTTCCATAATTACCTTCCTGTAGAGAATCCATTAATCATATCTGTAACTTTGCTTGTAGCCGAAAGATTCCTGTCGGAAGCATTTGCAGCAGCACTCGCAGTTTCTTTCATTTCTGTCATCTGAACTGTAACATCAGAAGATTTTGAATGAGTTTTTTCTGCAAGCTCTTTAAGCATTCGTATGCCTTCGAACACAGAAGCGCTCTCTCCCTTCATATGAGCCGAAGCCTGGTTAATATCCTTTGTTGTGCCTTCAAGTGTAAGCATCGCATTCAAGATATTTTCCGCGCCTATACGCTCTTCGTTCATTCCACCCTGAACTTCAGTAATAAGCTGTTCAAGATGCATGATTTTCTCACTAACACTTGCAAAATTAGCGGCAGATTTTTTAGAAGAATCAACAATTCCCGCAATCGATTCGCGAATATCCTGCAGCAGTCGTGAAATTGAGTCAGACTGTTTTGCACTTGTTTCGGCAAGAGTTCTGATTTCTGCTGCAACAACTGCAAATCCTTTTCCTGCTTCTCCCGCATGCGACGCTTCAATAGCAGCGTTCATAGCAAGAAGGTTAGTCTGTTTTGCAATAGAAGCAATTGCAGTATTTGCATTCATAAGACTGTTGCTTTGTTCTTCAATGTTTCCAATCTGATTAGAAACGCTTTTTTGCTGCTGTAGACCTTCATCTGCTTCTGTAACAAGCTTTTTATATTCTGCAAGAATTTCTTTTACATTTTCATCAACCGAACGGATGTTTGCAGTAATTTCTTCTATTACAGATGAAGACTGCGAAATAGCCTGAGACTGCATAGAAAGCTTTTTCTCAAGACTGTCAATTTCGGTTTCTACTGATTGCATTCCGTTTGTAATAGATTCTACCTTGCTTGTCTGTTCTGTAATGTGATCAGAAATTTCAGAAATCTGATTTGCGGTTGCATCAAGAACTTCAACGTGATTTTCCATTTTAGAAGAAAGCTCGTTTCCAGTTTCGTGGAGAATTCCTGTTTCTCCCTGAAGCTCTGATACAAGATTATTAAGACTTTCAATTACCGCATTACAGTTTGCCGCAAGATTTGTAAGTTCATTTTGTCCTTTTTCTGGAATACGGAAGGTGAGGTCTGCTTTACCCGAAGCAATATTTTCCATTGCTCCTGAAATAGATTTCATGGTACCAAAAATATCAGCAGTAAATAAAATAATCAGCAGAATACCAAGTGCAAGAATTATGACACTCACAATCGCAATGTTTATGATTCGTTTTTTTAGCATTGTCAGAATATCATCAACATTAAAATCGCAGCCAATAAAACCGATTATCTGACCTTTTGAATTTTTAATTCCGCCGTAAGAAGAAATTGTGTAGCCCCATTCATCCTGATGCTCAAGACCCGAAGAATAAATGTTTCCGTCGGTCATAGCTTTTATAGGGCCGTCGCCGTAATCTTCAATATCTTCTTCAGTTCCAAGAGGAGAAAAATGTTCTTCATCACTAGGATCGCACGAGCCGTCAATAATGTATTTAAAGAGGGTGCCTTTGATAGGAACCATTGTATAGAGATACTGACAGTTTACTGTTTTTTTAAGATCTAAAAGTGCAAGGCGTGTAGTTTCATAATAAGGATTATCTTCGCTTGGATTTTTACAGAAGGCTTCAAATTCATCTCCGTCAATAATTTCCATTGCTTTTTGAACAGCTGGAATACCATGTTCTGTACATACAGCAACACCTGTATTAACAATACTTACACCGGCAAATACAGCCATTACGGTGCAGGAAATGATAATAAATAATCCAAAAAATACTATAAAACGTGTTCTTAGTGAATGCATATAAAACACCTTATACTTAATTTTACAATATGAAAATCGGATTTTCAACAAATTTAAACGTTCCCGGCTACGAAAAAAAAAATAACCTAAAAATTGCATGTGTGAAATTTTGGTGTTATAATGTTACTATGAATAGTAAGAAATCATTTATTACTGCTTTTGCACTTTTTTTTATTTCTGTATCTGCCTTTTCGCAGATTATTCCTCAGGTAAAAACAGATCAGACTTTTACCGCTGATTATGTAAGTAAAAACTGGACAACCGAAGACGGACTTCCTGGAATGACTATTACTACAGTTCTCCAGGATAATACCGGTTATATGTGGATAGGAACCTACGATGGTCTTGTACGCTTTGATGGGGTAGAGTTTAAAACCTATAGCCGTTCAAATGATCCCCGCTTTGATTTTGCATCTGCGCGTTCTCTTTGCCAGGCTTCAGATGGAAAAATCTGGATTGGTCACAATGATGAAGGTGTTACTTCTTATGTTCCAAACGGCGAAATAAAAAAATACACAATGGCCCTGGGACTTCCTAACAATAAAGTTAATTCAGTTTGCGAAGATCTTCAGCATAATATCTGGGTAGGTACTGCAAGTGGTTTGTGTTACATCACACCGGAGAATGAAATTAAAATTCCAAATGGACTTGCAGAGCTTGGTCAGGAAAAAATCCTTGTACAGGAAATTTACTGCGATACAGCCGGACGTATGTGGATTACAACCGGACTTGAAAATGATTTTTTTGTTTACGAAAACAATGTATTTCAGCGATATGAAGGAATAAAGGCTTTTAAAAATCCTACGGTACGTTGTGTTACCCAGGATGATACAGGTGCCTTCTGGTTTGGCGTAGACCCTCATTATGCAGTAAAAAGCAAAAACGGCGAAGAAACTGTTTTTGATATAAGTCATGATCATCATGCGGGAACAATGGTAAACGAAATTATTCAGGATGCAAAAGGAAACATCTGGTTCGGCCTTGATTCTGGACTTACAGTTCTTCACAACAGTACCTACGCATATTTTGACAAGCGCAATGGAATGCCTGATGAAATCATAAGTAAGATTCTTGAAGATAAAGAAGGAAACATCTGGATTGGTTGTGACCGCGGCGGACTTGTAAAAATCAGTCGTAGTAAATTTTCTACAGTTCCATATAAATCAAGTGTAAACGTTATCTGCGAAGATGTTGAACGTCATTGTACATGGCTTGGTACAGACAGTGGTGTTGCCTGTTATAAAGACAATGACTTTGTAGAAAATAAAGTAACAGAAATTACAAAAGGATATCGTGTTCGCCATATTGAATTAACAAGCGATAACGAGCTTTTGATTTGTTCTTATTCAAACGAACCTCTTATCTGCATATATCCGAATGATGATGTAAAAGTGTGGAAAGTAAAAGATGGTATTGCAAATAATAAGTGCCGTCTTGCCAAGAAAATTTCTACAGGAGATTATTACGTTGCTACAACTTCGGGCCTGAGCATAATTCACCACGAAGACGGACACATTTCCACCCTCACACGTGATGACGGATTTTCAAATCACTACATCATGTGGATTTACGAGGATCCAAAAAATCAGGTTTGGATTGGTACAAACGGCGGTGGTGTACATGTTCTTAAAGATGAAAAAATCATTAAGCATTATACAACAAACGAAAATGAAGGCGGACTTGCCGGAAACGTTATCTTTAAGATTTTGAATAATAACAACAGTATCTGGATTGGAACAGGTACAGGTCTTTCTAAATATATAGAAGAAACTGATTCATTTGTTAATTATACTTCGCGCAACGGTATTGGAACAGACAGCGTTTTCCAGATGATCTGCGATTATACTCAGACTGTATGGATGACAACTAATAAAGGTATTTTCTCTTCTTCCCTTGCCGAGATGGAAGAGGTTGCTGCCGGTAAGCGCGATAAGATTACTGTAAAATATTACGGGGCTTCTGACGGTCTTATTACAAGTGGTGTAACTTCTACATCTCTTTCTTCAAAGGATTCTTTGGGCCGCGTATGGTTTACTCTTGTAGACGGATTTGCAATTTATGATCCTGTAAAGTCTGAAAAGAAAAGCGCTGCTCCAAAAGCAGTCTTCCAGCAGTATACAATTGATGATCATACTTATGAATGTAATGGAAGCAGGGTAGTTGTTGCTCCTGCAGATAAACGTATTTCTGTAAAGTTCACGGCACTCAGTTATATTTCTCCAGAAAACACTATGTTCAGTTATATGCTCGAAGGCTTTGAAAAGAAATATTCTGAATGGACAAATGCACGAACTGTTTCTTATACAAACCTTAAGCCTGGAACATACCGTTTTGCAGTTATGACTCAGAATGCTGATGGAGTTATAAGTGAACCAAACTATCTTACAATTGTTAAGAAGCCGTATATATGGCAAAAACCTTGGTTCTGGATTTCCGCCTTTGTTCTTGTTGGTTTCTTTGTATTCATAATTGTTTATACTGTAATTAAATACCGAATCAAAAAAATCGAAGCTAAAGCAGAAGAAGAACGCCGCTTTAATAAAGCTATTATTGGTGCGTTTGCAAACTGTGTAGATGGTAAAGACGAATATACAAACGGTCACTCTCAGCGTGTTGCCAAATATACAAAGATGCTTGCCGAAAAGCTTGGTGAAGATCCTCAGACTGTAGACAAGTATTATAATATCGCTCTTCTTCATGATATTGGAAAAATTGGTATTCCAGATGCAATTTTGCAAAAACCGGGCAAACTCACTGAAGACGAATTTGCCACAATGAAAGGCCACCCATACCGCGGCTACGAAATCTTAAAAGATGTACAGATTCAGGAAGATCTTGCTGCGGGTGCACATCATCATCATGAACGATATGACGGTAAAGGTTATCCGGATGGTCTTGTAGGACAGAACATTCCTTTTGTAGCGCGCATAATTGCAGTTGCAGATACTTTTGATGCCATGAGCTCTAACCGTCCATACCGCAAAAAGCTCCCTGAAGATTACATTATTAATGAAATCAAACATTGCGGCGGAACCCAGCTTGACCCTCTGGTCGTAGAAAAATTCCTGGAACTCTACGAAGAAGGCGCGTTTAAAGATGTGTTCGATGAGAAATAGATAGTGGGAGGGGAAGGCTTTTCCCTCCTATTTTCTAACCCTGTAAAATCTGATATAATATTTGCATGTATCGCTTATATGTAGAAAGAAGACCTGGTTTTGAAAACGAGGCAAAGAGCTATTTAGCACAGATTAATGGATTTTTGGGAATTTCTGGTGTAACTGGAGTTCGTTATTTCAACCGCTACGATATTGAAAATGTAAGTGATGAAGTTGCAAAGATTGCAGCAACACGCATTTTCTCTGAGCCACAGAGCGACTTTGTTTTTACAGAAAAGCTCCCAAAGAATAAAAGCTCAAATCAAATCATATGGGAATACCTTCCTGGACAGTACGATCAGCGTGCAGATAGTGCAGAGCAGTGTATCTCATTGCTTCGTGCAGGACTTAAGAATGTAAAGGTTAATTCTGAGCCTCCTGTTGTACGTTGTGCAAAAATTGTTCTTCTTGACGGAAAAATTTCTGATGCAGAACTTAAAAAAATCAAAGATTATCTTATTAACCCTGTAGATTCTCGTCTTACAGATGATAAAAAGCCTAAAACTTTGAAGATGACTGCAGAAAATCCTGCTGATATTCCTGTTGTTGAAGGCTTTATTAAAATGGATGACGATGCGCTCGAGGCCTACCGCAACAAGATGGGCCTTGCAATGGATCATCTGGACATCAAGTTCCTGCAGGACTACTTTAAGGGTGAAGGACGCGACCCTGTAGAAACAGAAATCCGCGTACTCGATACATACTGGTCTGACCACTGCCGCCATACTACATTCCTTACTGAACTTAAAGACATCAAAATTGAAGACGGTCCTTATGCTCCGCTCTTTAAGAAATCACTTGAAAACTATACTAACATGCGTACCGAAATGTATGCGGGCCGCACAGATAAGCCTGTATGCCTTATGGATATGGCTGTAATTGGAATGAAATATCTTAAAAAGCACGGAATGCTTGAAGATATGGAAGTTTCAGAAGAAAACAACGCATGTTCAGTTTATATTGACGTACATTACACTGCAGACGAAAACGGAAAGCCGCTCGCTGCTGATGATCCAAAAGCAACAGAACGCTGGCTTATGATGTTCAAGAATGAAACTCATAACCATCCTACAGAAATTGAACCTTTTGGTGGCGCTGCAACTTGTCTTGGTGGTGCAATCCGCGATCCTCTTTCTGGTCGTTCATGGGTTTACCAGTCAATGCGTATTACTGGTGCCGCAGACCCAACAGTTCCTTTGAGTGCTACAATGAAGGGTAAGCTTCCTCAGATTAA
>CAMKDH010000103.1 GCA_946411215.1 uncultured Treponema sp.
ACACTATATTTAGTGTAGGTGGAATAAATATAAAGTTGTAATAATTACAAAATAAAACTTTATATGAAAAATGGGAGGAGATAAAAAATGGAATTAAGAACACTTGAAGAAGTAGAAAAAGAAATCGCAGAAACAAAAGCTGCTCTTAAAGATGTACATGGCAACGAAACAGAAGTTTATGCACGTATCGTTGGATATTACCGTGCAGTAAAACACTGGAACAAAGGTAAGCGCGATGAATTTGATCAGCGCAAAATGTTCACTCTTGAAGCAAGTAAAGAATATGATATCACTGCTGCAGATGAACCTTGTGCATGCTCTGCTCCTGCAAAAATGACAAAAGCAGAAGAACAGCCTGTAATGAATACAGAACCAGTTTCTTACGAAATGTATGTTCGAAAGACTTGTCCTAACTGCCCTCCAGTAAAAGCATTCATGGCTAACCTGGACATGGCAGGACGTTCAATTGACGTAGATACAGACGAAGGACTTGCTGAAGCTGGAAACAAGGGAGTATTTGCTGCTCCAACAGTAATCTTCTATAACGAAGCAGGTGTAGAAACTGCACGCTGCCACAATGTAGAAGAACTTGAAGCCGTTGTAAACAAGGTAGCAGTAACAGCATAAGTTTATGAACGAGCTTTCGTTAAAGGAACCTGCCGGAGTACTGGTAAAGACAACCTGTGTCGATTACCCTGGAATCCTGGCGGGTTCTTTTTTTCTAAGAGGATGTAATCTCCGCTGCCCTTACTGCTACAACACAGGCCTTGTTCTTGGCAAAGATGACGGCACCCAACCGCTCAATACAATCCAGGAACTTTTTGATCATCTTGAGAAACGCCAGGGCATCTTAAAAGGCCTTACAGTTAGCGGTGGCGAACCACTGCTTAATCCTTACACCCCGCTCATAATCCGAAAAGCAAAAGAGCTGGGATATTTAGTAAAGCTGGACACAAACGGCACCCTACCCGACGAGCTTGAAGCTTTTATAAACAACCCTGAACTGCGCCCCGACTTCATAGCCATGGACATAAAAACCGCCCCTTCAAGATACGCCGAAGTAATCTGCCCCGCCTTCAGCAAATACCACGGTAACGCCGAACATTTTGAACACGTCCTAAAAAGAAGCGCCACCCTAGTAGCCAGCTACCCCCCAGACCAACGAGAATGGCGCACAGTCCTTGTTCCTCCACTAGTACAAAAAAGCGACATCGAAGCCATGGCCACAATTTTACCAAAAGACGCCTCCTGGCAATTCGCCCAATTCATGAACCAGAATTGTATAGACCCCTCTTACAACGAAATCTACCCCTACACCGACCAGGAAGCCCAAGAATTAATCCAATACGCCCAAACCTTCATAAAAAAATCCGAGTTAAGATAAAAATTCCCTATCCCTTCCAAAATCTCCGGGTTCAATGCTATACCCCCAAAACAATGTTTATAAATAAAAACAAGAAATACAATGGCATGAGTCACATTTAATCAAATAAGAAATAAAAACTTTGTGCCAAACCAGAACTAGTCGAAAATAGCCATACGGAGCGAAATCGGGACAACAAACTACATCTGAGCTTGCCGAGCGCAGCGAGGTCAATTTTCCTTACAAGCTCAGCAGTAGTTTGTTGGCACGATTGCGCGGGAGTACGGCTGTTTTCCACCAGATCCAATTCCCACAAAGTGTTTATTTCCACTAGATTGCATCCCCCTCCCCTTGACATTTCCTTTATTTTTATATAAAGTACTAACATTGTTTTGGGGATATAGCTCAGTTGGTAGAGCACACGGCTCATATCCGTGCGGTCATAGGTCCGAGTCCTATTGTCCCTAACTTCAGATCCTGTTCACTTGAACAGGATTTTTTTATGCCCTGATAGATTTTTCTGTTGTTAAAATTCACAATAAGGTTTATAATGTAATATTGTAATAACTAGGAGAACTTTTATGAAAAAGATATTTTTAATTGCAATACTCATTTCAATCTTTACATGTGCTGTTTTCGCAGAAAATCAGGAACTTGCAATTCAGAAAGACGAATCTAAATGGAGCGACATGACTTATACCACAGCTCCTGTTATGAAGATTCTTGAATCAAAAGAATGCTATGTAGTTATTTATCAGAAAAAATATGCAGGAACTGCTACTGTTACAATTCCAAAAGCATGGAACAACTATAAAAAAGATACACCAAGAAAGCTTAAGTTCCGCAACATTAATAATCCGGGTGCTTCGTTTATTACTGTTGTAAAGAAAAACGATGAATTCCATCGCGTTATTCTTTCTTGCCCAATGAAAAAGAACAACAGTCTTTGGGGCGTAATTGCAAACAACCTCAACGTTGAGGGTGCAGACAAAGAAACACTCGAAGAATTAGACATCTAAAATGAGCATTATTACTCAACAAGATTCAGACTCATTAAAAGCTTTTATTCAAAGCCACGATAGTTTTCTTATAATCGGACACAAAGAACCAGACGGAGACTGTATTGCCTCTTGTCTTGGACTTGCTGCAATTGTAGAGCATTTTAAAAAGCCATACAGACTTCTTTCGGCAGGCCCATTCAAACGTCACGAAATCAAACCTTACGAATCAAAGTTTTTCAATACAGTAGATTTTATGGATACCCAGGAACGTTCCACAACAGGTTTAATAATCACTGACTGTTCTGAACTTTCGCGTCTTGGTGATATTGATTTTGATTTTAAGGGTCTTGATACATTTATAATAGATCATCACAAAACCTCTGATATTCCGGAAGGTTCCTCTGGATATATAAACGGAGACGCTCCTGCTGCAGCATATCTTGTCCAGCTTTTTTACGAAACATTAATTGGTCCGCTTCCAAAAAAACTTGCAGGAATTATCTTTTTTGGAATTTGTACAGACACAGGATTTTTCCGATTCTTAAGTTCATCCAAAGAAGCTGCAGATCTTTTAATGGCAGTTTCAAGACTTAATACTTACGGTGCAGATCCTAGAAAAACTTACAATGATATTAACAATGGAAAACCCTGGAACACACGAAAGCTTCTGGGACTTCTTCTTACACGCGCAGAACAATATCTTAACGGCCAGTTAATCATTACATACGAGACTCTTGAAGATACTCATAAAATTGGAACAGAAGGCCGCGATTCAGATGCCCTTTATCAATTATTGCTTTCAACAAAAGGCGTCAAAGCAGCAGTATTTCTAAGGCAGGATACCCCTTCTACCTGTACAGGCGGCTTCCGTTCTCTTGATGAAGTTGACGTTTCTGTAGTTGCTTCCAAATTCGGAGGCGGCGGTCATAAGAATGCATCAGGCATGAGCTGCGAAGGACGAATTGAAACATTAATTCCATCAATCGTAAAAGAATTTGCAAGAATAATGTAAATACTCCCTACTCTCACGCCTCCCTACACTTGCATTTAATTGTCATATCAAAATATTATCACTGCACATTGCAAGTATCCGATTATTTTCGTTATTAAATCCTCAATTCTCAATTTACAATAAAAATTTCTCTTTCTAAAAAATTTAAAAAGGAGGTTTTTATGACTAGAGAAGACATCGAACAAATTCCCGAAATGGTAAAATCGGGAAAAACGAACTGGGAACAAGTTGCAAAAGAGCTTGTTGTATTTATTGTTAAAAACAAACCAATGTTTAGTCTTCAAAAATTTGATGAAGATTTCATAAGCGATTTCATCATTACATTTTTAGACAAAGGCCCTGAATCTATGAATGAATATGATACCTCCAGAGGCTCCTTCTTTGCATATTTATTCTGCATCACCCGAAACTTTCAGACTTCCCTTATGAAAAAAGCGGCCATTCATAATCAGATCGAATACCTCAAAATGAACGAAAGCATCTGTAATTATGAAAATAAAATTGAAGCTTACAAAAATATAAAATATGATGATTTTGAAAGACCCAAAGTTCCCTTCTCTTACAAACCCATTTCTTACAAAGATTTTCAGATTGCCTGCAAGACAGATACATATCACATAAAAAAAGTGATGAATTCAGACACAACAGTTTTTTCTGAAAACATAAAAGAAAAACTCAAGGAATATTCGCCAAAGATGATTCAAAATATCATTATGGTATTGGCATTAAAATCATCCTATTACATCACAGATGAACAGATTGAAAAAATATCGGAGTTATTGAATATCAATTCGATAACATTACATCAAATGATTCAGGAAATAAAAATTCATATGGAAAGAAGAATAAGTAACAAAGAAAAAATTGAAATTCGCAGGAACCGTGCATATTTTATGCATAAGAGGTTTAAAAGTCAGATGGAATGGAATGAAAACAACACTGCTGAACCCGAATATGAAAATTTTTCATTAAACAAGAAGTATCAGAAGAATACCAGAAACTGGACAAACTTAAACCATCAGCTCGAAGAAGGAAAAATCCACATTCGCCCTACTACAAAGCTTATTGCTAAAATTCTTGGAATGAGTCCCAGGCAGGTAACTTATTATCAGACAACTGCAAGAAAACTTGGTATTTATATTACCAAAGTTTGATTTTTCTTTTGCATAACTGTATTATGTCATTATGAAAATCTATTTAGCAACTGGAAATAAAAACAAAAAAAGAGAAATGGTCGAACTTCTATCAGGCCATGAAATTATTATACCGTCTGATGAAAACATTGAATTTGATCCTGATGAAACGGGAATAACTTTTTATGAAAACAGCCTTATAAAAGCAAAAGCCTTATATGATATAGTACACTATCCGGTGATTGCGGACGATTCAGGTATTTGTGTTGACGCATTGGGAGGATCACCAGGTATTTATTCTTCAAGATATGCCGGCCCAGACTTTATGCACGGAAAACCAGACGGCACAAAAATCTCCCAGGAAGAACAAAATATTTTCCTTATTGAACAGACAAATAAAGCTATAAAAGACGGCAATTTACCAAAAATGCCATATTTACACGGTCCCCGCTCCTGCCACTACACCTGCGCCATGGTTTTATATGCAGGTCCAGACCGCCTTTTTGTTGCCCAGGAAACCTTCGAAGGCACCCTGATTGACAACATCAACAACCAGGCCGGTTCCGGCGGCTTCGGCTACGACCCAATTGTCTTCTTACCAGAATACAACAAAACCGTAGCCCAGCTCACCGCAGATGAAAAAAATGCCATTTCTCATCGCGGCAAAGCCGTCCGCGCCATCCAAAAAATCATCGAATCCTTATAAATAAGGCAAATCGACCGCCACACCCATGGCGGTTCCAATTGATTTCCTCTCCAATAAAAACAAATAAAAGAAAAATAAAAAAACATAAATTCAACATATTTAAGCACGGAGTGGACGGGAGCTCGGGTCTGCTTCTGAGTGGGGACAGAGTCATAGAAAAAATCCGAGGATTTACGCAGTAAACCGCAGGATTTCAACACCACCCATCTCAGCCGCAGACCCGAGATACCGGCCACGTGAGTGCTTAAATCTATTAAATCCCATATTTTTTATAAAATTTCAAAAATTTTTTATATTTTTCACATTTTTTTAAATTTTTCTCTAAAGTTTTTTTCTAATGCTGACGAAAATATATATGAACCGCCATGGGTGTGTCGACTTCGTAGAAGCAATATCCAGGCAGTTTAAGCAAAGATGTGTAGATGTAGCCTTGTAAACATTTGCACATTTTTGCATCTTTCCAACAATCAGAAGAAAGGATTCTTCTGCTACACATTCCAAGGAGGAATACTATGGTTATCAACCACAACATGTCGGCAATGTTTGCCAATCGTCAGCTCGGAATTACAGGGCTCAGTCTTGACAAGGACATGGAGAAACTCTCTTCAGGTATGAGAATTAACCGTGCCGGAGATGATGCTTCAGGTCTCGCAGTATCTGAAAAGATGCGCAGCCAGATCAGAGGTTTGAATCAGGCCGCTCAGAACGCTCAGAACGGAATCAGCTTTATCCAGACAACAGAAGGTTACCTTCAGGAAACAACTGACCTTATGCAGCGTATTCGTGAGTTAGCTGTTCAGTCTTCAAACGGAATTTATTCTGATGAAGATCGTATGCAGATTCAGGTTGAAATTTCTGCACTTGTATCGGAAGTTGACCGCATTGCAAGTTCAGCTCAGTTCAACGGCATGAATATGCTTACAGGACGCTTTGCTCAGCCAACAGGAGAAAATGTTGTAACAGGTTCTATGTGGTTCCACATTGGTGCTAACATGGATCAGAGAACTCAGGTTTATATCGGAACAATGTCTGCTGCTGCTCTTGGAGTACGCGAAATTGGTACCGAAGC
Source organism: uncultured Treponema sp. (assembly GCA_946411215.1). GTDB lineage: Bacteria > Spirochaetota > Spirochaetia > Treponematales > Treponemataceae > Treponema_D. Next base: position 6,285 of record CAMKDH010000103.1, read on the forward strand.
TAAGCTCTCTCTTGCAACACCGGAAGATGCCAACCGTGCAATCGGAGTAATCGATGAAGCACTCAAAAAGATCAACAAACAGCGTGCAGACCTTGGTGCTTACCAGAACCGTCTTGAGCTCACAGTTAAGGGCTTGAACGTTTCAGCTGAAAACCTCCAGGCTTCAGAATCTCGTATTCGTGATGCTGATATGGCTTCTCAGATGGTAGAGTTCACAAAGAATTCTGTACTTCAGCAGGCTGGAACTGCTATGTTGGCTCAGGCTAACTCACAGTCTCAGAATGTACTCAGTCTTTTGAGATAGTTTCTATCTTAGATTAATAAAATAGGAAGGTGGGAGCGGTAAGATAATTATCGGCTCCCCTTCTCTATTTTCCGATTGGCGGTGTTTTCTTAATTATTTTTCTTAACAAAACACCAAAAATAGTGTATAATTACGTAAATTTCAGTACGTATAGTTCTTTGAAATAGTGCCTGAATGTTTGCATGGTGACAGCAGAAACAGGCGTTTTACTTAATGCAGACCGTCTGTTCCTGCTGTATGGGTCTGAAACTAACCTGGGGGCGCAGAACCAGATTAGCCTTCACCTGCAGGATAAAAACACGAAGTTTTTATTTAAGTAAACATGGAGGGCACAACTATGATTATTAATCACAATATGAGCTCGCTCTATACAGATCGTGTATTGAACATTTCTAATGATTCAATCATGAAGAACATGGAGAAGCTCTCTTCTGGTGAACGCATCAATCGCGCCGGAGACGATGCATCAGGACTTGCTGTATCTGAAAAGATGCGCAGCCAAATCCGTGGTTTGAACCAGGCTTCTAAGAACATCCAGAATGGTGTTTCTTTCATCCAGACAACAGAAGGTTATCTTGGTGAAACAACAGACATTCTTCAGCGTGTTCGTGAACTTGCTGTACAGTCTGCTAACGGTATCTACAGCGATGAAGATCGCATGCAGATTCAGGTAGAAGTATCACAGCTCGTTGCTGAAGTTGATCGCATTGCTAGTGTAGCTCAGTTCAACGGTATGAATATGCTCACTGGACGCTTTGCACAGGACGGAACAAACATTATGCAGTTCCAGGTTGGTGCAAATATGGACCAGAACACCAGAGTATTTATCGGCACTATGACAGCTCAGGCTCTTGGCCTTAAGGGCGCTCAGGGTGGCGAAGAACAAATTACAATTTCTGATCCTGAACAGGCAAACATGGTTTTGGGAACTGTTGATGAAGCTTTGAAAGTTGTCAACAAACAGCGCGCAGACCTTGGTGCTTATCAGAACAGATTCGAAATGGCTGCTAAGGGCGTTAACGTTGCTGCTGAAAACACCCAGGCTTCTGAATCTCGTATCCGTGATACAGATATGGCTTCAGAGATGGTTGAATTCACAAAGAACAGCATTCTCACACAGGCTGGAACAGCAATGCTCGCACAGGCAAACTCACAGTCACAGACTGTACTTGCACTTTTGCAGTAGTTTCAAACGTCAAAGAAATAACTGGATGTCATTTTTTTGACGTGGTATATAATTAGAAGGGGTGCGCCCCCCTTCTGATTATTTTTCAAGGATGAAACAAATTCAATAAAGTTGGGTTTGTGCAATACAAGGAGGAGAGCCAATGAATACTATAACTTCAAATGCTATGGTTCATACGGCAATGGATGGCCAGTCTCTCTACTCGTCTGCAGTCACAATGTCACAAAGTAATGTTGTAAAGCAGACTGTGGAACCTATCACTCCTAACGGAGCACAGGTTGCACAAAACATCGAGCAGAATCTTGCCCAGATAAAGGAAGATTCACAGCAGCTCCAAAAGATGTACGAAATGGTGGACGGAAGGAAACTTCAGTTCAACGTTAACAAAGAACTTGGCTCTGTTGTTGTAC
>CAMKDH010000104.1 GCA_946411215.1 uncultured Treponema sp.
AAAAATCAGATGTCTTACCGCTGGGGAAACAACCACGGAAGCATTATGCAGGTAAACGGCCAGTGGTACATTTTCTATCACCGCCAGATTGGTACAGATGAGTATTCACGCCAGGCTATGATTGAACCAGTAGACGTTGCAATGGACAAAAACGGCCGCATCTTTATTGGAAAAATCACTTATAAGGATGGCGAACCTGTTGCTTCAGAACCAGTAGAAATGACAAGTCAGGGTGCACACATAAACGGACTTGATGCCCGCAAAATCATTTCTGCAGGTTACGCAGTTCACATTTATGGTGGAGCAAAAGGCGGCTACAACGGTGGAATGGGCGGCGCTTACATCAAACCTGTTTACGAAAAAGACGATAATATTTCTTCTCCAATTGTTGATATTACAAACGCCCTTACAGTTGGCTTCCGCTATCTGCAGTTTGGAAACAACACTCCTGCCACAGTTACTGCAAATATCACAGCAATGGAAAATCTTACTGTAAATGTTCGCGTAGATGATTACAAAGGAAAAGTTGTTGCATCTTTCAAAATGAACAAAGGTGATAAAGCTGCTACTGCTAATCTCACAAGCGGAATTATTGGAAAACGTGCAATTTACTTTGAATTCCTTTCTGATTCAAAGAACGTTATTGCAGAGTTTGATTCATTTACATTTGATTAATCATCTAAATCATCTTCCCATTTTGAAAAATCACATTCTTCATAATGGGTATGATGATATTCACTTTTGCAGGCTCTTTTAATACTAAAATTGTCTCCAACTTTGTTTTTGACATCTCGTCGATAAAAGGGAATACACCAGGTAACTAAATCGTTGCTGTTCACGTATTCCCTTATTCTTTTACACTGATTTTTTAAACTGTAAAAAGGATTCAACCAGCACTTAACATCACCAAAAGTTGTAAGCTCATCAATTTGAACCGCGCCGTTTGTTCTTATACATAAATGTCGCGCAGTGATTTTAGCCATTGCACTACCAAGACTCCAGCCACGGATTATTATTTTGTAATCAGGGTGTTCTTCTATGCATCTGTAAAATTCATTAAAAGGAATGTCTTGTGATGATTTGTAAATTTTTGCATATCCATAAGTAGTCCAGATTGTCTTTCCGTCAAGCTTTAACGGCCATGGCCAAACATAGCAATTGTTCTTCCAGTCTTCATCGCTTTCTGATTCTTCATAAAGGATTATTATTTCTTTTGCTTCATCATCTACTGTGATTTTATAATCAAGATCATATCCGATTTTTGAATAATCCCGAGTGTATTTGATTGTATAAAAAAGAGCCTGTTCCCTTGAGCGGATTATTTGTTCTTCTTCTATGGCTGTTTCCTCGCTGACGGCCTCTTCAATCTCGGTTTCGTCGATTTCTTCAATTACTTCAACCTCTTCCTGCTCCGGGATTTCTATTTCTTCTGCAACTTCTTCCTGTGGTTCTTCTAATAATATTTCTGATTCTTCAGTTACTGTATCTGTTGTTTTACACGAAACAAATACAAAAACTGATGTTAAAAAGAGAATGAAAACAATTGTCTTGAGTTTCAAATCAGAGCTTTTCATCAATATAAAAACATTTTTAGCTCGGGATTTGTTACAAAAGAAAAAATCCGATTTAGTTTGTATAGACAGTATTCACAGGCGATGCAAGTCTTGCAGATTCAGCATTTTTAATACCCATAAAGTTGATTCTGATTTCTTCTTTTTTTGTAAGGCCTTTTGGAAGCTCAAAATCAATTGTGTATTTTTCGTCATCACCCTGATAATTTAAAGTGATAGCTGCAATTTTTCTGAATCCGCTTGTGATGCAAATTGTTTTTCCGTTGTCTTCTTTAAGGAATGTACACACAAGATAATTCTTTTTACCTGGTTTTACTTTGAAGATATATGAGAAAGAACCACCTGCGTTTGCATATCGTGTAAGTTCATTTGGATCACCTGTTGAACCAGTTCCTTTTTCCTGCATAAACGGATATGTTGTTGCGTTTCCTTCTGTCTGGGCGCCATAACCAATACCAATTCCTTCAATGAAAATTGTGCGTTCACCTTTGGAGTTGGTGCTGAAAGCTTTATGATTAAGCGACTGTTCTAGCTTGTTTGCAAAAATCCAGTAGATTCCGTAACGCTGATTATTTATGAGATAGTATGGAGAGAAAATAAAATCGCCTTCCCAAGAAGTGTCGTTAAGTCGGAATGCAAAAGTACCGTCTGGTCGTGTGATTTTTTCAAAATGAGAATTTATATCCTGAAGGAAATCTTGAACAGGAGCGTCTTTAACTAAAACAGTTTCTCCTGGCAAAAGCGGAAGATTACTTGTTCCACCATAGTTTCCTGTCATTTCATAAACTTCCCCACGCACAAGCTTATTACCGCTTACATCGCACTGAACCCCAACCTGGCGCAAGGTCATTTTGTCATCGCGTCCGAGCTCTGCTGCAAGAACTACAGGGCCGTATTTGAATGCAACCGCACGCCCATTATTATCTGGCAATGGGAAAACTTGAATATTCATATTGAACTTTATTATGATTTTATCACCGGCTGACCAGTTTCGTTTTATAAGAATGTATCCGGAATCGTCAAAAACAGCTTCTGGAGCGGGATTTTCGTTTATATAAACCTCTGGTTTTGCGTAGTTCCAATCAGGACAACGCACTGCAAGGGTGATTTCTGCAGGGTTTGAGCACTCTTTTACAGTGATTTCCGTAAAATCTGTATTTGGAATGTCTGATTTTTGCTCAAGAACAAGCCCTTTTTCTTTCCAGCTAACTTCTGAACTTACAAATTGATTTACTACAAGTATATTACTGTCATGAAAATAAACACTGTCACCAAGCTTTGTGAAATTTTCAAGACCAGTTCCTGTACAGCACCAGAAATAGTTTTTATCAACATCAGGATTACAATATGTTTTAAAGCATCCTGTTGCCATTGGCTGGAAATACAAGGTCATTCCCGTTTCTGCATTTACTGAAGCTAGAATTGCATTTATAAAAGTATTTTCGTAATAATCTGCATACTGACGTTCGCCTGTTACCATAAAGAGCATTCGGCTTAACTTGAGCATATTGTGGGTGTTACAGGTTTCGCAGTTTGTGTTGCTTCTTTCCTTGTCCAGAATGTTGTCTGCACCAAAATGTTCGCACTCACTGTTTCCCCCAGTGATGTATGTGTGATTGTTTACGACGATTTTCCAGAAGGCTTTGGCATATTCTAAATACTCGGGGTCCCTGAGCTTGTCGAAGGGCCCTTCGCCATTTAGTGTAATATACCTGTTCATTGCCCCAACAAACTTTGGAATAGTTGTATTTGCATGTCTGTTATTCAAAACATTTGCATTTGGACCAGCAGCCCTTACTTTTTCAAAAAGCGGAATCTCATCAAACTTGTGAGCTGCTGCCAGAATGTGCTCATACATAGCCTCATCATATCCACCAGCACGGGCACATTTATAAAGCTCATACAAACAGTCATTCATTCCGCCATATTCTGTTGCAAGAACGCGGGCCTGCATCTGATCATCCCAGCGGCTTGTTCTGTTATAAATCCATTCGCAAAATTTAACTCCAACTTCAAGTGCCTTTTTGCTTCCCGCAGATTTGTTAGCTTCAACTAACCCATTCATGATTTTATGAACTGTATACCACGGTACCCATGTATCTGCAGGATTTCCTTCTTCAAGTCGATCAAACTGTTTCTCTGGCTTTGAAGGATCTTCCATCGTTGCGCCAAAAATAAATCCTGTACCCAACGCAGCCTGACATTCTGCAAGTCCGTCAATTATATAATCAAAGCGTGCCTGCAGTGTCACACCATCAGAGCCTTTACATTCACCATAACCGCGTGCAATTGCTTGAGCCGCAGCTGCAAGATAATGTCCTATTGTGTGACCACCAATGCGAGTATTTTCCCAACCGCTGTAAGAAGAAGTTGCCTTTGTATTTGGCAATCCCGCAGTAACCCTGAAATTAAACAGCAGCTTATCAGGATTAAATGTATTTAAAAAGTCTACATCTTTTTGCGTAACGTCCAGCATAAACTGGTCGCAAAGCTTTACGTCCGCAGGGGCAAACTCCTGAAGATTACAGAAATTAGTTTGCTTTATTTGAGGATAATACACTGGTGAAAGTGGCATTTTTTACTCCTGTTGCAAAAGGTCCTGGAATTACTCCAGAAACAGCTCGTTTTTTACCCAAAAGGTCCTCATCAAAGGTAATCGGGCTGCCATCCGGGTTTTCGTACTTCTGTTCTGGCTCAAAGGCCATCATAATATCATCTGTGTGAATCATTTTGCAAGACGGAGTGGCGCCCGAAGCCCCCAAAACATCATAAAGATTTGTCTTAAACTCAAAACCATCGCTCTTTTCTTCAACAGCAAAAATAACTTTTTCGCCACCTTCAACAACTACTGCATCTGGTTCCTTTTCTTTAGACATTGGTTTTGCGCCATTCAAATAAATATTTCCGCCTGCCCAAACAGGAAGCTCTGCATAATACTTATCTGTTGTAGGAGCACCCTGACCGCAATATCCTTCAAACTGTTTATTCCAGACATCAAAGGTAGGGAACTTTTCATATACAAATGTTCCTGCAAGAATGTTGCCGTCATCCCAGTCGTTTTTGTTTGCAAGGTTATATTCCATTCCCTGTTTAAGAGCCGGACGAAGAGGCTGTTGAACAAAGATATTATTATAGATCTTATTATCTCCGTGAAGAATTGTCATAAAGCCCGCAATTTCTGTCTGATGAGGAACGTGGTAAGGTGTATATCTAGGCGAAGGTTTTGTTGGAGCTCCATTGTTTGTTCCAAGTCCAACTGCACAAATTCCACCATAAATAATATTGTGAACAAGAGCCACACCTTGAGTTGCAAGCTTGAGTGCCCTGTCCGACAAAAAGATGTTATTGTCGACTAACGTAGGTCCGTGACTAACTTCTATAAACAAATCTTCTGCGCAGCCAACCATACTTTCCGGGTTCTGATTATATTCTTTTGGAACTGTATTATTATAAAAAAGATTCTGAGTAACGCGGGTTCCCTGTGCCTGCCAGTCGAGCCACATTCCGCGTGTACAATCGTGTATCACATTGCGACGGTAAATACAGTCAATGGCTGCATGCATTTTAATTCCGCCAATTTCGCAGCCTGCAAGATTCTGTTTGTTGTTTATGTGGTGAATATGGCAGTCTTCAACAATAGAGAAAACTCCACCCAAATGACCAACAATTCCAGTCTGACCACAATCATGAATATTACAGCGACGGATTATATGAGAACCAATCCGTTCCTTTGTCCATCCTTCACGCTGAGCCTGGCAAATACAATCACGTTCTGTCTGAGCTCCATCCTTGTATTTCCACTTAAGCCATTTATTATCATTTTCCGGCTGAAGATATTTTCCAAGAGAAATACCGCTGCACTTTGCTTCAAAAACTTCGCAGTCTTCAATAATCCAACCCTTTGACCAGTGAGGGCCAATCATACCCTCCTGATAAGCTGTAGGAGGTGCCCATTGAGTTGCAGCCTTAGAAACCTTAAAACCGCTTAAAGTAATATATCCACGGCCTTCTTCCTTTGGATAAAAGCAAGCCTGACGTGCTGTAATTTCTACATCTTCATTATTTGGATCCAGGCCCTGGAAATTTGCATAAAATACTGTTTCATCTGCAGCTTCATCCTGCTCGGCGTACCATTTATGCACAGAAAACTCGTGGTCCCAAGAAGGAACACTAATCTCACCAGCCTCAACATCCTCAATTTTCTGCACTTCGTACATTGATTTACCGTTCAAAAACACATCACCAGTATGTGCAGTCATAAATGCAATAAACCAGTCGCCGCTTACAAGCTCTTTATAAGGATTATATTCCCCAAAAATCTTATTTGAAACGCGGGCAGTATAAACATTGCCTTTTACCAAAGTCCAGCCGGTCAGTTTTTCAGCACCAGTAATATGAGCACCAAGAGGAACTTCAGACTTATAAACAATCCTTTTATCCTCTGTTCCACCGTTTACAGGATTTACCCATTCACGATAAACACCTGGAGCAACAATAACTTCGTCTCCAGCCACAGCAATAGCAGCAGCCTCACTAATAGTTTTAAAAGGCTTTTCCTGGCTACCATCACCATGCTGCCCAACCTTTGCGTCTACATAAAATGTCATAAAAACTTCCTTATTTTATATCTTCTTTTACCACTTCCGGTGGCTGTTCCAAAACTTCCGGATTCTGCAAAATGCTCTGGAGCTTTTTACAAGCAAGCGCAAACTGAGCACCATCTGCAATTCGTTCATCCATTACAAGGCCAATAGGAATAACCTTATCAAACACAATTTCCCCGTGTCGTTTTACAGGATCTTCGCGGGTATTACCCATGGCCATAAGCATAGAAGTAGTACCAAAGTTGTAAACATGATGGAAAATATAGTTCGTACCAATGCTGGCAAGATTTGTAATAGTCATAGTACAGTGGAAAGGACTTGCATCAATAACAGCTTTAGGAAGTAATCCGTGCCAGTCCATCCAGCGAATAAGGTTTACACCAACGCGTGCAAGCCCAGGAATTGAAAGGAGTGTTGCCATAAGCTTATCGGTAGAATTAGTTTTACCGGCTCCTCTGTTGCGATCAATGTATTCATCAAGAACTTCCTGAACCTGATAAATTGTCATATCCGGCTTAAAGAACATCTTGTTCATTGTACCTTCAGTTTCACCAGGCTTAAGAACAACCATACCAATAGTTAATTCGTTTCTTGCATACAGATTTTTATTAACAACAAATCTATTCAAAAAAGGATATTCAGCTGTAGTTCGAATAAAAGCCGCAAGAACAATAGCAAGGTGACTGAATGTATAACCTTCATCCTTCTTTCTTCTCATGTATTTTCTGATAGGATCCTGTTGAACAGTAAGCTCTATCATGTTCATAGCATCACATCGATCGACCATGATATGTCCAATAAGCTTATACATCGGATCAATTGTCTTAATTTTTCTACCATCTTTACGCATTCTGCTGCTCCTGCTGTTTTTATTAATAGTATCTAGAATTATATCATGAGAAAGAAAAATTGTAAAAAAAGATTATTCTCTTGGCAATTTCCTGAAGAACCAAATCATATAAGGAATCGCCGTAAACGTACTAAGTAAATCTGCAACTGCCTGGCTGATTTCTACACCAAAAAGTCCGAACAGCCGTGGCAAAATCAAAATTGCAGGTATAAAATAAACACCCTGTCGGTTCATAGAAAGGAACGTTGCCTGTTTTATATGACGCGTAGACTGCATGAGCATATTTGTACCTACAATAAGCGCATGCAACGGCAAGAATGCAGCCTGCCATCTTAAAGCAACCGTTCCAACAGCAATAACCTCCGGATCATCGCGGAAAGCTCTTATAATTTGAGGAGCAAATACAACTGTAAGAACAGCAAATACAGCCATTACGCAAGCCCCGCTCACTACAAGGAAAACATATGCCTTACGAACGCGGTCATATCGCTTTGCACCATAATTGTATCCGCTAACAGGGCTGAATCCCTGGCCAATTCCAATCATCATGCTTGCTATGAACATTATGATTTTAAGAACAATTGCCATTCCCGCTACAGCGCTAACTCCAAAGCTTGCAGCAGTTCTATTAAGTATAATTGAAGCAATACTTGCCAAACCCTGACGTGCCAGAGAAGGAAGCCCTGTAGCAGCAACCTTGCCCAAAACAGCAGGAGATTTTGCAATATTTTTTACACTGATATGACAGATTGACTTTCGTCTGAGATAAAACTGGAAAAGCAGCCAGAAGCTTGTAAATTGTGTAAGAAGTGTACAAATTGCGGCACCACGGATTCCAAGGCCCAGACCCTTTAAATGAAGTCCAAAAATAGGAAGCTCTTTGAAAATAAAGATTGGGTCCAAAAACATATTGAGCACGCCGCCTGTTGTGAGCGCTATCATGCTTAAAAATGCCTTTCCTTCTGCACGCAAATCGTTATTCAAAACAAAAGAAGCACACATAAAAGGTGCGCCCCAGAAAATATAGCGGGCATAATCTTT
>CAMKDH010000105.1 GCA_946411215.1 uncultured Treponema sp.
TGCTTGAGGTTGTAATAGAACTGCCTCATTGTATTTGCACCTTTTAAAATATCAAGAAGTATGATTATATTGTTTCGTTCATCAAGGTCATTCATGTATTGCTTTAATCTTGAAATTAAATGCTCACCTTCTTCCATTATATCGCCGGTGATTGATTTATAAACATCTTCGGAGCTGTCCATAGGAATACAACCACAAGACTGACGGAACTTTGGCTGAAGCTCTGAATAAATTATGCGGTCAATTTCCTTACCTTCAAGAACATCAAGAGCGGTTTTTGCACACTGATAACCCTGATTATAAATATTCTGATTAATAGTAGAAAGTCGTGGATTTGCTCTGCTTGCAAACTGGGCATCATCAAAGCCTACAACTTTTACATCACCAGGAATAGAAACTCCAAGCTCCTGAAGAACCCGATAACAGCCAATTGCCATCATGTCGTTTGCACAAACAACTGCATCAAACTTAACATCTGCTTTTGTTTTGAGCGTTTTCTTCATTGCGGCTTCGGCATCAAAGTCTGTGAATTTTCCTTCAAAAAGATATTTTTCATTAAACTTGAGCTTATTTGCGCGCATAGCATCTTTAAAAGCTTCGAGTCTTTCTATTGCTTCTTTTGATTTTGTTGCAGCGGCAGAAAGGAAAGCAAAGTTTTTGCAGCCATGAACATCTTTAAGGTGTGTAACTACATCAAGATATGATTTTTTGCAGTCTGACTGAACTGTATAGCAGTTTGGAAGATTTAATGGAATTGCAGCGGAAATAACAGGACGACGGCCAAAACGGTATAATTCAGCTTCAAGCTCTTCCTGCGGAATTCCTGCACAATAAACACCGGTTGCAACAATAAGAGCATCAATTTCCTGAGCAAAAAGAAGCTCGGTACTCTGCCAGTATTGATAGTCATACATACCAACTGTACTGTGAGGTAACTTAGTCTGAGTGAAAATTACAGAGACATCTTTGCCGTCAAAATAATCGTATATACCGTGCAAAAATTCAGTACTGTATTCAATATTAAATGTAGGAATTATGACTCCGATTTTTTTCATTTCCACACCGCTATTTTACTATTATAAACCAACATTCTCAAATAAGATAGTTTTTTCTTTAAGTTTTTTGTGTTTTACACAAGTCTACTGTCTAAGTCGGGGCCGGTACAAGCCAGAACACGAACTTTTACAACTTTGCCAGGCTCAATTTGCGCAACCTGTTTTTTATCATCAGTATCGTAGCGCACAACTACACAGCCATCAACTTCAGGGGCCTGGAACCATGCTCTTCCAAGGGCAAGACCTTCATCATCGTTCGAAGCAATGATTTCTTCTATTAATATAGTTTGTTCCGTACCAATGTACTTGCTAAGCTGCTTATATGTATACTCTGTCTGGATTTCTTCAAGAGCCGAGGCACGATGTTTTGCGGTACGTGCGGGCACTCTGTTTTTGAATGAATAAGCAGGGGTTCCTTCTTCACGGCTATAGGCAAAGCAGCCAGACCACATCGGTTTAATTTTTTTAAGGAAGGCCTGAGTATTTTGAGCAGCCTTGTCTGTTTCTCCAGGAAAGCCTGTAAGGAAAGTTGTTCGCAAAGCCATATCAGGAAGCACGGCTCGGATATTTTTGATAAGTTCAACATATTGGCGTGCAGTTCCTGTTCTGTTCATTGAGTGAATAATTTCATCATCACCGCTTTGGAAGGGAATATCAAAATATGGAACAAAACGTTTATCGGCTTTGAAAACTTCAAGAATATTCAGATTAAAATGATCCGGGTGAATATAAAGCGGTCGGACAATAAAATTGCCCTTAAGCTTAGAGATTTTTTTGAGCAATTCTGCAAGGCCTGATTTTCCATCTTTAAATGCGGCAAGATCCTGACCAATAAGATTTATTTCGTAAATACCTGAATTAACAAGCGACTTTATTTCCTGAACAATTTCTTCGCATGTACGGCTTCTTACAGCACCACGGATTAAAGGGATTGCACAGAAAGAACAGTTATTCGAACAGCCTTCGGTAATTTTGACAAAAGCAGAACCCTTAAAACCAAAAAGTCTTGTACGTTCACCTGCGCAAACTCCACTTTGAGGATAAACAGCAGGCTTTGCACGGGTTTCTTTTTTGCTGGCTGCCCTAACCTTTTTCATATACTCTGTGATTTTTGAAAGGTCACCGTTTCCAAAAATACCGTCGAGTTCAGGCATTGATTCGTAAAGATCATTTGCATAACGTTCTGCAAGACAGCCCGCAAGAATTATTTTTGCATTCGGATATCCTTTTTTTGCAGCGTATACAGCATCAATAGATTCTTTTTTTGCAGACTGAATAAAGCCGCAGGAATTGATAATAATGAAATCTGCTTTTTGAGGATCATCTGTAAATTTAAAGCCGGATTTTTCAAGATATGAACTTAACAGTTCACCATCAGTCTGATTCTTGGCGCATCCGTGCTGATCTATAAAAAATGTAGCCATAGTTTTTGAAAATAACTTTAATCAAGTTCGATTACAACAAGCTTGTATCGGCCGTCGGAATCTTTAATCCATTTAATATCTTCTACAAGAACCTGTCCGGCAGCACCAATATCAAGATCGTATGTTCTGGAATCGGCAACAATTGTAAATTTAACTGCATTGCTGTTCGAAATCCAAAGTCTTATACCGTTGTGAGGGTTTGCAGTAAATACTTCGCCTCGTGTAAAGTACGATTCTACAGAATTATCATTGTCGACTTTATCGCGGAAGAGACATGAACCACGGAAGCTTGCATTTATTGTAAATGGATAAGCACGGTTATCTTCAAGAATAACCTTCTGCGGATGTTTAGATTTGATATCTGATTCAAATGGAATTTCATCAACGTTTACACCCTGAGTATTCATTGCAACACTATGACGTAAGAGCATGCTAACTTCGGCACCGCGCGATTCATCTGAAGAAGAAATATCAGAAACATAAACAATCAGATCTGGATTTGAGTCGCCGTTAATATCAATTTCTGTTTCTTCGGCAAGGTCAGTATAGAAAACACCACCAGGAGTATCGAGTCCAAATGAAGAAAGAGTATCGCGGACTGTAAGAACAATCTGACCGTTATTTGTAGGAACGATAATCTGGTCGCCCTTGTAAACACGCTGAGAGAACTTTGAATTATCAAGCTCATACTGGCGGGCTTTTGATGAATTGCTCAAAACTACAGAATCATCTTCCGAAACATTTTTCTTTAACAAAAGAAGAGTTGTGATAACAGCAGCTGCAGCTACAACAATTACACTCGGAATTACAATTGCAAGAATAAGCTTTATAGGACGATGTTTTATAAGAAGTCCTTCTGGGACAGGAGACTCCTGAATCTTTTTATTGTTATAAAGCTTTAAGATATAATCTGTATCAAGTTCAAGATAATTTGAATAGTTTCGGAGGAATCCAAGCATATAAGCTTCACCTGGGAAAACACCATTATCTTCATCTTCAAGACCTGTAAGATAGCGGCTCTCTATAGAAATTTCCCGGGCAATTTTATCTACATTAAGATTCTTTTCTTCTCTGGCTTTGCGCAGTAACTCGCCGTAACTTTCCATCTCCCTCTCCTATTCCGAAAACAAGAAATTATTGTAGTTGTTTGCAGAAGACGGTGGATCATAAATAAAACGCTGATCTGTAATATCCTGATTAAGCACGTAGTCATAAAAATCAAACAGAATTACTTCGCCCTTTGGAGTAACTGCTTCCATTCGGCGGATTAATTTAGTCTGTTCGCTCACAGCAATGTTGATATACCTGAAGGCTTCTGAAGCACTTTTTCTTGTTAGAATGAATTTTACAACCATTTCGTCGGAACCGTCTTCCAAAGGCTCTGCATTCTGACCGGTTTCGTAAGCAACTGTATAATAGCGGCTCAAAAGAGAAAGGCCCTGTGGAGTTGTAAGGGCTTCGGCACCTGTGTCACCTGTGATATTCTGCTGAAGAACTGCATCTGAATCTGGAAGATAAATTGTCAAAGTATCGCCGTTGTAGCAGATAACCTGTTCTTCCGGGTTTGTGTAATCAAGACGCAGAAGATCTGGTGCTTTGAACGAAAGACGACCTGCGGTTTCCTGTTTTTCTACTTTTATTTCAAAATTTGCTTCGTAATCTTTTAATGTGGAATAATATTCAGAAATTGTTTTAAAATATGCACTGGCCGTTGTAATGCCTTGGGCAAAAAGTGGCGCGGCAACAAGTACAAACAACGCAAAAAAAAGCTTTTTCATAGAATAAAATTATAACGATTAAAAGGGAAAGTGTCTATTAAAAAAAATGTGCCTGTATATGTAAAAAAAACTGCTCCCATCCGAATTACATCTTCCAAAACCGCGGGCTAGCCCGCTATGCGCTACACTGCCTTGATTATATACATTGCCGCTGACGCGGCAGCAGTGTAGAGCATTTTTGTAAGCTGTAATTCGGATTACGCAGTTTTTTAAGATTTATTTTTCTATTTTTTTGCAGAATCTTTTTTTACCGTTGTCTTTTTAGGCGCAACTTTTTTAGTCGTTTTCTTAGCCGGTGCCTTTTCTTCAGAGGCCTGGATTTGTTTACAATGTTTTTCGCCGTTTACGATTTCGTAGAATTCTTTGCCGTCGATGGTTTCTACTTCCATGAGGCGGTTGGCTATGTAGTCAATCAGGTCTTTGTGGTCGCCTAAAAGTTTGAGAACATATTTGTAGCGCTCGTCCATTATGCGGGCAATTTCTTCGTCGATGTAGTTTTGAGTCTGTTCACTGAATTCGCGGATAAGACTTGGGTCGCCGCCACGGTTTCCAAGAACGCCTTTTCCAAGAGTAACGTTCTTGTATTTGTCTGACATACCAAAATCTGTAATCATGCGCTTGATAATATCAGTTGCACGGGCAATATCGTTTGAAGCACCTGTAGAAATGTCGCCAAGGATGATTTGCTCTGCTGCACGTCCACCCAAAAGGCTGTCGACTTCGTTCATCATATCCTTGCGGGTCATAATGAACTTTTCTTCTTCTTCGCGATACTGTGTAAAACCACCTACTCCATGACTTCGAGGAACTACTGTAATTTTGTTTACAGGTTCGTGCTCTGGAGTAAATGCTGCAACAAGTGCGTGACCAGTTTCGTGTACAGAAACAAGACGGATTTCTTTTTTATTTTCTTTGCGAGATTTCTTTTTAAGACCAATGCTTACCTTATCGATTGCATCGTTAAAGTCTTCCATTGTTACTTTTTTGCGGCCATTACGTACTGCAAGAAGAGCTGCTTCGTTTACAACGTTTGCAAGATCTGCACCAGCAAAACCTGTTGTTCCATGTGCAATTGATTCAAAATCAACATCTTTTTCGAGCTTAACATTTTTTGCATGAATGCGAAGGATTTCTTCACGGCCTTTAACATCAGGCTTTTCTACAGGAACCTGACGGTCAAAACGACCAGGACGAAGAATTGCAGGGTCAAGAACATCTACACGGTTTGTAGCGGCAAGAACGATAAGACCTTTTTCGTTATCAAAACCATCCATTTCTACAAGAAGCTGATTCAAAGTCTGTTCACGTTCATCGTTACTGCTAAAGCCGTTTGCACGACTCTTTGCAAGAGCATCAATTTCATCAATAAAAATAATACAAGGTGCTTTTTCGCGGGCCTGCTTAAAAAGATCACGAACACGACTAGCACCAACACCAACAAACATTTCTACAAAGTCTGAACCCGAAATGCTGAAGAACGGAACGCCAGCTTCGCCTGCAACAGCGCGGGCAAGTAAAGTTTTACCTGTACCAGGGTCTCCAACAAGCAAAACGCCCTTTGGAATTTTACCACCAATATCAGTATATTTTTTTGGAGTTTTCAAGAAGTCTACAACTTCAACAAGTTCTTCTTTAGCTTCATCAACACCCGCAACATCTGTAAAGCGGGTTTTTATTTTTCCTTCTTCTACAACCTTTGCACGAGAAGCACCAACATTAAAAATGCTTCCAAGGCCACCGCCACTACCAGAGCCGTTACCCATTTTGCGGAAGAAAAGGAAATATATTAAGAATAAAAATCCAAGTGGAATAATGAGCGAACCAAGCAACTGCCAGAAAACACCGTTAGATTTTACTGCAAATTTATAAGGAATGCCCTTTTCATCAAGAAGATCAATAAAGCTTTGCATTAAAACAGCAGAAGTTTTGTACTGCTGACCACTGCGCATAGAAGCCTTTGCAGAAAGGAACTGCATTCCCTTACTGTTTCCCGAAGGAATCTGAGCAGAAGGACCATATCCAATTATTGTATTTTCACCAATTTCAACAGAAACAATCTGCCCGTTAGCAACTTTATCGCGGAATTCTGAATATCCAATGTAATCATCGTTACGTGAAACAAAGAAAATATCAATTATCGCAAAAGCACAAAAGATTATGAGCAAAATTGTAAAAAATGAAATCTTAGGCTTTTTCTTATTATTTCGCTTCTTGTCCTTATCATCATCATCATTATTCACCGGACCAGCAAATTTAAAAAACTTATAAGGATCGTTTTCATCCTTCTTATTTTCTTCGTCGTTTCTTTTCTCTTCATCCATAATATATAAATATACTAACTAAATAGTAAAAAGTCATTAGAAAAAATTATAAAAAAGTATTAATCAATTAATATGCATTTTGGTATAAAAAAATGGCTACCAGCCGAATTTCATATTCCAAAACCGCGGGCTAGCCCGCTACGCGCTACACTGCCTTGACTATATACGTTGCCGCTCACGCGGCAGCAGTGTAGAGCGTTTTTGTAATCTGAAATTCGGCTTCCCGCCATTTTTTTGTACGAAATCGATAAAATTAATAATTTTTTTTGTAATTTTTTCTAAAGTTCATTTTTTTATTACCGAAAATCAAGCGAGGTGTCTATATGGGATATTCTAATGCGTATAATGCTTATCAAAAGACAAATGTGAATACTGCAAGTCAGGGAAGACTGGTTGTTCTGCTTTATGAAGGAATCGTTAAACAGCTTACACTTGCAGAAACTTATATAGAAGAAGATGGCAAAATTAAGCCTAAAAACATCGAAAAATTTGGAATCTGTATTCAAAAGGCTCAGGCTATTATTACAGAGCTTCAGGTTTCGCTCGATATGGAAAAAGGCGGAGACATTGCCCGAAACCTTATGTCTCTTTATGTCTTCTTTAACGAAGAATTGCTTGCTGCAAATATCAATCATAATAAAGAAAAGATTGAATTTGTGCTTAAAATGGTAAAAGATCTTGCAGACAGCTGGAGACAGATTGCAAACAGTGTTGCAAATGCACCTGCTGCAAACGTACAGAACGTATTAAATATTCAGGGCTAAGCGCCTTACATATAACTGGGAGGAAAATATGGCAGAATTAACACAACAGGAATTAGATGAAAGAGTTGCTTTGCTCAGAAAATTCAGAAGCGTACTGGAACAGCAGAGAAACAAATTTCAGGAATATCTTACAGTTCTTGAAAAACAGCAGGATTCTATTACAAAAGAAAATCCAGAAAGCCTGATTGCTCATACAGAGCTTGAACAGCAGGTTGTTAAAAACATTGCAAACCTTCAGAAGGTTATTGTTCCTATGAGCAAAATGTACAAACAGTCTGTTCCAATGGCTCATACAGCAGAAGATTCAAGCATTATTCAGATTCAGAATGAGCTTAATGATTTGCAGAGCAGAGTTCTTAAACAGAATCAGATTAACAGAGATTTGCTCAGAGAACACATTGAAAGCATAAGAAATCAGATTCAGAACTTCAAAAATCCATATAAAAATGCCAGAAGTGTTTATTCACAGCCACAGAGAGTTGCCTCTTTTGTAGAAGTAGAAGCATAATGTTAAGCCTTTTGGTTGCATACACAAAAAATAAACGTGTGATTGGTGCTCAGGGGAAAATTCCATGGAAGCTTTCTTCTGAGCGCAATCGTTTTAAA
>CAMKDH010000106.1 GCA_946411215.1 uncultured Treponema sp.
TTACCGCTTACGACACAAACAAAATTGTCCGCGCCTCTCAGCTTGCCGACGGTTCTGACACTTTTAAAAAAGCCGCCATCTATGGAGCGCTCGAGCTTTATCTTGACTTCCTGAATATATTCCTGTCGCTGTTAAATCTGTTCGGAAAGAAGAGATAACATCTAGCGTCAAACCTTCATATTCGATATAATACATGTACAAAAATCCGCAGGAGTATTTTTTTATGAAAACTGATGAAAAATTTGATTTCAGTATTGAAAATCTTGGACCTTGTACAATTCAGTCGCCAATTAAACTTTCGACTGTTCAGGGTGATTATACTGCTAACTATGTTCGCGACGATTCTTATGTAATTGCAAATGTTAATGTTTATGATGCAAGTAAGCCTATTGTAATGGATTCTTCTAACTTGATGGAAAAGGCTGGACCTCGCGAAAAGATTTATTTTGACCCTACTCATGCAAAGGCCGGAATTTGTACCTGCGGTGGTTTGTGTCCTGGTTTGAATGATGTTATTCGTGCTATTGTTCGCTGTTTGAATACACGTTACGGTGTAAAAACTATAAAAGGATATCAGTACGGTTTCCGCGGATTTTTTGCTGATTCTGGTTATGAGCCTATTGAACTTGACCGCTATCTGATTGATGAAATTCATAAGATTGGTGGTACTTATCTTGGAACCAGCCGTGGTGGTGGTCAGCGTGTAGGTGATATTGTTGACTGCATTGAACGCGACGGTATTAACATGCTCTTTATTCTTGGTGGTGACGGAACTCAGCGTGGTGCTTACGACATTGCCTGCGAAGTAGAAAAGCGTGGTCTTAAATGTGCTGTTGTTGGAGTTCCAAAAACTGTTGATAACGATCTTATGTTTATGGACCGTTCTTTTGGTTTTGAAACTGCTGTTCAGCGTGCTAAAGAAACTGTTGCTGCTGTTCACATGGAAGCAGCAAGCCAGATCAACGGTATTGGTCTTGTAAAGCTCATGGGTCGTGAAGCAGGATTTATTGCCGCTGCTGCTGCTCTTTCTAGCCACGAAACAAACTTCTGTCTTATTCCTGAAGTTCCTTTTGAAATGGAAGGTGAGAACGGATTCCTTGCTTGTCTTGAACGCCGTCTTGCAAAACGCGGACACGCAGTTATCGTAGTTTCAGAAGGTGCAGGTCAGGATCTTCTTCAGTCTACTGGCGCAACAGATGCTTCTGGAAACAAAAAGCTTTCAGACATCGGCGTATTCTTGAAGAGCGAAATTGAAAAATACTTTAAGGCAAAGAAAATCGAAATTAATCTTAAATATATTGATCCTTCTTATCAGGTTCGTGCGTCAGTTACAACTGCCAGCGATTCTATCTACTGTGAACGTCTTGGTAACAATGCTGTTCACGCTGCAATGGCCGGTAAGACAAAGTGTGTAATTGGTCTTGTACACGATAAGTTTGTACACTTGCCAATCAGTGCTGTAACTGCTCACCGCAATGCCGTTGATCCTGAAGGTTCACTCTGGCGCGATACTTTGGATGCAACTGGTCAGCCAATTCTTATGGTTAATGATCTTGAAAAAGCTCACGCAAAGATGGCCGCTGCTGTTGCCGGTGCAAAGTCTAAGCCTAGCGAGCAGAAGAAGAAGTAATGCGATAATACCACGTCATTGCGAGGAGCGAAAAAGACTTCGTCATTGCGAGGAGCGCAGCGACGTGGCAATCCACGTATATGAATAAGTTTACCTTTTCTACAATCCTCTCCGGCATTCTCTGGGGAATGATTTCTATTTTTCTCAAGCCATTGGTTGCGCTGGGACTTACTTCTGTGCAGGTAATGTTCTTCCGTGGAGCGGTGTCTGCACTGGTGCTGTTTGTTTTTCTTTTAATAAAAGACCGCTCACTTCTTAAGGTGGCTCCGCGCGACTTATGGATGTTTTTGGGAACAGGTGTCTTAAGTCTTACGTTTTTCTCTCTTTGTTATTTTACAACAATTATTGAAGTTGGAACTTCTGTTGCCGTAATTCTTTTATATACCTCACCAATTTTTATTTTGATTTTTTCACGATTTTTGTTTAAGGAAAAAATTACTGTACTTAAGGTTATTGCACTTGTGATGACTTTTGCAGGTTGTGTACTTGTAAGCGGAATTGGCGGTGGCAGCAGCATGACAGCTCGTGGTTTTATAATAGGCCTTGGAGCAGGCTTTGGTTACGCACTTTATTCCATTTTCTCCCGCTACGCACTTGCCAAATACAATTTTTTCACAGTGATTTTTTATACCTTTGTTTTTTCTGCAATAAGCATTCTGCCGTTCTGTAATATTGGCGGAGCAGGGGAAGCCTTTACTTTGCGGGGCGGTCTGCTCCTTTTGGGCATAGCAATTTTGTGTACTGTTCTTCCATACTTTTTCTACACCTACGGCCTGAGCGGTCTTGAAACAGGCAAGGCAGCAATTCTTGTTACCGTAGAACCGCTTGTAGGTACACTTGTAGGATTTTTGCTCTGGAAAGAAGATGTGTCATTTGCTAAAGTCGCAGGGATTGTGTTGATTCTTGTTGCGGTTGTGTTGCTGGGGCTGCCATTTCGCAATGACAATCAAACTATTTCATGATATAATATTTTCAAATGGAAAATGAATCTCTAGAAACTCAAACTGCGTCTCCAGAAACTCTATTCAAAAAGCCTCTTCTCATCCAGATTCTTCTTGGAATTGCTTTTGGCTTATTAAATCACGGAGTATATTTTTTACAAAGCTTTAATCCGGTGCCACTTTATATGGATACTCTTTTTACAGTTACCGCATCGTTCTTTGGCCCTGTGAGCGGAGTTATTGCAGGGGCACTTTATCATATTTTGTACCTGTTTATTTATACGGATGTTGCTCTTTCTTCGCTTGTGTGGATGATCTGCAGTCTTACAATTGTGCTTATTATCCGAGTTTATATTAAAATTCGAAAAAGGGTTGAGTTCCCGGACATTATTCTTTTGATTTTCCTGATCGCTTTGATAATCAGTCTTGAAGGCGCAATCATTTTTACAATCCTTAATACCTGGACAGATTTTATAGAAGATTCTCAAATAAAATTTATGTACGCGCTTTTGAACAGCAACAGTTTTTCGGTTTTTGTTTCGGCTTTGCTTCCGCGTGTTCCTGTAAATATTTTGGATAAGGCAATCTGCGTTTTCTTAGGCTGGTTTAGTTATAAAGGCATTCAAAAGCTTTTTACACTTTCAAAAAAAGCTTAACCTGAGTTCCAGTTTCCCTGCTGCTTTTAATATCAAGTCGTGCGCCCAAAAGGGTAGCGCGGCTTTTCATTCCTTTTATTCCTAAATGAGTGCTTTGAGAAATTACATCTTCAGTTGGGGCAGGGGACCGGTTTGTGCTGCTATCTGACTGAGATTCTGAAATCCCAACCCCATCATCACTAATCATAAATAAAAGTCCATCTGTATTTTCGTTGTTATCTTTTTCTTCGCGGGCTATCAGACTTATTTCACTTGCCCCAGAATGCTTTACTGCATTAGTAATACTTTCCTGAATAATTCTGAAAATATGAAGCTTTTGTTCCGTCGTTATCTTATTAAATAGCGGAGTGTCCTGTGCATAAAGCTTGCAATCAAGACCATCAGCCTGATTTATATTTTCACACAATTCCGTAAGCAGCTGGGTTATTGATGCACTTTCAATCTGACTGGGTGTAAGGTTTCGAATTATGTTTCTGATATTTTTAAGATTTTGTTCTTCTATGTTTTGGATTTTGTCAAGGAGTACTTTTTGTTCTTCTGAAAGTTCGCTAGAATCCATAATCTGGTGCATGTAAATAAGTGCAGTTCGAATATCCTGTGTAACTGTATCGTGAAGGTCCCGGCTTATACGGCTTCGTTCATTTTCCTGAACCTGTGTGATTGTCTCGGTAACAAGACGTTCCTTTTTATTCTGCTCTTCGAGGGTTCTGTTTTTTTCACGACCCCTGATGTATGAAAGAAGAAAAAGAACAAACGCAATACACAAAAATGAAATTATTGAGAGAAGTTCTACAAACTGAAAAACCGCAATGTTTGTTTCTGCTGGATTCATAACTCTATTGTGACAGTATCACCTTAGTTTTTCAAGCAAGCTGTTACGGTCGCGGCAACCAATTTTGTCATAAATAACACTGATATAATTTTCAAGGGTTGTAAGTTTGATTTCAAGTTTTTCAGCAATCTCTTCGTTTGTAAGTCCATCCTGAATAAGCTTAACAACCTGAACTTCGCGCTTTGTAAGAATAGAAAAAAGTGAATTCATTTCCATTAAAGAACTTACTAAATCAGGCTGAACAAAAGTTTTACCATCGGCAACAGCGTTTATTGCATCAAGCAGCATCTTTTCATCACTAAGCTTTGAAACAAAACCCTTTGCTCCAACATCAGCACTCATTGCGCGCTCAATAAATCCGCCCGAATCATGACTTGAAAAAATTACACTTGGAACACCGGCAGCGGCAAGCATTTTTACTGCTTCAAAGCCGTTATAAGAATAATTAGGATTTCCTTTTATCTGGATGTCTACTACTGCAACAATTTTGTCATCTGCGGCGCCATCAATTTTTTTTATGATTGCAGGTACCTCATCAAGACCTTCAGCCTCTGCCAGAATAGTCCAGTCTGAGTTTTCAGTAATATAGAAAGAAATGCCTTTGCGCAGCATTTTGTGATCATCAATCAAAATCAGTTTTTTCATTGTTGTAATTATAACATGAACCATGCGGTTTGTGGCTAGATGGAACTCATAAAAAATCAATGAGTTAACTCACGTTTTTTGCCAAAGGGTGCAAACTTCCAATATGGATTTTTGTGAATTACAATCAAAACAAAAATCATTGTCATTCTCGTGCTTGACACGGGAATCTGATATAGGAGGAAATATGAAAACTTTTAAACATGTATTGCTAACATTGTTTTTAGCTTTTATTTCATTGGTCATGATTTCATGTCCAGGTGCAGCCGGTCCAGAATCACCATCTGGGCAAGGTTCTGGTTCAAATACCGGCAATAATAACGTTACTGCTTCTGGGGGCGAACTCAAGAGTACACTGTGGTTCTTTGAAGATATGGAAATGGAAACACAGCGTCCTTCCGAAAATGGCTCTGAAAATGGACAGAGTGGTGAAGAAGGTGATGATGGTGGTAACGGAAATGGCAACGGCGGATCTACTACTACTAAAAATGTTAGAACATATATTCATTTTATAAATGAAATTGATTGTGTTTATGGATCTGTTGATTTGAGTGGAGATAAACCTGCATGGACTCCAAAGTTTGCAGGTACTTATACAGCAAAAGATTCCAGCTTAACCTTTACTTTTTCATACAAGGCTTTTGAATATTCTGGAATCGAAAACAATCTGGCAGTATGGGGTAATACAGGTTATGACTATTCATATGGCTATTCACCATCAGACCTTGGTTTGAAAAAAGCAGACAGTTTAACTTATTCTGCAAATGCATCAACTTTCAAAACTTTCTTTTCATATTTGGATGGCGGATATCCTGCAAAGAATACATATATCTGGTCTAAACAAAATTATACAGATGCTGCAATAGACGGTCTTCTTCTTGATGCAACTGCAATGAAAGCATTTGAAGGAAAGACTTTTATTTACAATAATACATTCACAACTTTTGCAGAATCGAAAAAAGTTTATACCGGAAGCTTGTATGCAAATCCAGACAATACATATTCATATAAAGATTATGATAAAAATATGAAAACCATATTTAATGAAAGAACATTTAAATCTGAAACAAATGAATATGATTCTGAAAAATTCTGGAGTTATTGTGGTGGTTATGTAGTAATCACACAGAAGTCTGTAGATGAAGGTCAGGGCCAAATCTTGTCTGTTGGTAAATATGAAGCAGCAGACCTTGAAGGTGGATCAAAAATATATGCTACTGCAAAAGAGAAAAAAATAACAATTCCTACAAGTTATGCAACTGTTGATTTGATTCCTGAAGCAAAAGCATATCCATCAATTCTTACAACAGATTCTGATAATTCAACAGCATGGAATTCTTCAAAAGACTGGTGCTATCAAAATGCAACTTTCTATTCAGAATATGATGCAACTGCTCCAGTACCTCATCCGGAAGTTAAACTGGAATTTAGTATTGAATACAAGGAACCTTGTTATTCCATAGTCGTATATAATAAAGATACTGGAAATTCAAGTGAAACAAAAATCGACACAACGAAAATCCTTCCAAACAGAATTTTTAATTCTAATGGAAAGGCATATGATGTTACTGTTGTGAATAAAGAGAATGGAACAATTAAATTAACTTCTGGCGAAACTTCGTATACATTGAAATTTTATTGCAGACCTACTTACTGTGCAGAAATTGCAAGCAATAACGCATTAAAGATTACAAACTTCTATGTAGAAGCCAAATGCTATCCTAAAGATCTTGATGAAGATTCTGTTGCAGAAATTGATGACGAAGCAGGAACTATAACTTTCCATGTTAAAAATCGCAATAGTATAGAATCGTTCTATGTCAAATATGAAACAAATGCTTATGGTTCAAGAGTCTCTATGGATAATGAGATTAAAAATGGAGATAAGATAGAACTGTCATTTGGAGATTTCAAACGTGAGTACACATTTGTTCTTGATAATACTGTTAAAAAAATCTCCTTTAATGCTAACAATATCGAATGGGATGATGAAATTGATGATGTAACTTTCTCTCCATACTTTGGTCTTAAAGAACTTCCTGAAATTGAAATTGCAGGTTATACATTTAAAGGCTGGAACACAAAATCAGACGGAACCGGAACAGATGTTGCTAACTTTGGAAAAAATGCTTATACACAGGATTTCACCTTGTATGCAAAGTGGGAAGCTAATTCCGACACCGCTTATGCAACAATAAATAAAAATTTCCTGTATGTTTACGGTTCGTATGTAGAACATAAAATTACAACTACAAAAGTTACAAAGGGTCCAGGCGATGCGTTGACAATTAATGATATTCTTACAGAAAATGAACAGAAATACTTTGTTCTTGTTTCCCAAAAAGACCTTGAAGATAAATTGCAGGATCTTATTTATTCAACTTTTGATTCTACTACTAACACTTTGCCAGAGCCTTCTGCAATTCCAGGATTTATAAAAGCTGATAATAGTGTTGTTTATGATGCAATTATTCTGCCAAAGAAGATTTCTTATACTATTAAAGCCGCAGATGGATATGTATTGCACTTGCATCCTGATGATAGGACCATTGGAAAACTGTATATAGATCGTCATGGTTATAACGTACCAGTTTCCAAACAAATTCTTTCTTTTGATATAAATCTTTCAGAAGAAACAAAATATGCCGCAGCATGGATTATTACTGCTTATGTTAATGTTAATGAAAAGTGTGAATTCAACGAAATGAATTCAATGGGCATTTTCGAGTTATGTGATGAAAATCATTATTATGTGAAAATTTTGGATGAATGTATCTGGACTCCAGAATATTTCACCACAGATAATACCGATAAAACCCTACGAATCGATCCTTCTATGGACGGCAAAACCTTCGTGGTTGCTCCTCCTGCTAACAACTAAACTGTTGAAGTAGAGGTGAAAAAAAATCCACAGAATCCTTTTTGGAGTTCTGTGGATTTTTTTTTCTATTTATTTTTTCGTATAAATAACTTCAACTTGTGCGGTGCCCTGCCAGCCGCCTTCGGGTTCGTTAGAAAAAAGTGTGTGCGCAAGTCAATTATATTCCATTGTAAACAACGACTTTTTATAGTATAATAATTTCCACATTTTAATGAAAAAACTTTATTTATAGGGGTTATTTTATGGACGAAATACTTGAACTTTTACGTCAGAATGCCAGACTTTCGGCAGAAGATATTTCTGCTATGACTAAAAAATCTGTA
The DNA here is from genome assembly GCA_946411215.1 of uncultured Treponema sp. Classification (GTDB taxonomy): domain Bacteria; phylum Spirochaetota; class Spirochaetia; order Treponematales; family Treponemataceae; genus Treponema_D. Next base: position 7,906 of record CAMKDH010000106.1, read on the forward strand.
GACGAGGTAAAGGCGGCCATCAAGAAGCTGGAAGATGATGGTG
>CAMKDH010000107.1 GCA_946411215.1 uncultured Treponema sp.
CCTTGATACCTGGAAGGAATACTACAGAAGACATGATGTCAGAACGTGTCATCTTGAATGGAGGCGCACAAAGCATAAGACCATAAGGAGTTGCAAGCTTTTCCTTTACAGATTCCATACAGATTTTAGCCTGCTCTGCAGTTGCGGCAGAAGACATAACAGCCCAAACCTGAGTATTAAAGTAAATCTGACCTTCTTCTATAGACTGAGTTCCGTAAACAGTTCCATCCTCGCCTACAGCCCAGATAAACCACTTACCATCCCAGCACTTCTTCTGAATGTTTGCATCGAGAGTGTCGCGCTCCTTCAAAGCCCAGGCAGCTTCATCCTTCTTACCAAGGCGCTCAGAAATATCAGCATAAGTTGTAAGACCAAGGCGGAGCTGGAAGGCTACGAAGAGAGATTCTCCGTGATAGCCCAATTTCAGACAGTCGTTCCAGTCTGCGAGAAGTCCGCAAGGAAGTCCGTCTGCTCCCATTCTCTCAAGGTTGAATTCAAGGGCACGCTTAAGGTGACCGTATACAGTAGCTTCTCCGCCATCAGCATAAGGAACTACCTTATTATAGAAGTCAAAGTTTCCAGATTCTGCAACATAACAAGGAACAGCGTTGAAGAACCATTCACAGTCATCAGAGCGGAACTCTTCCGGCTTTGGAGCCTTTTCATGACCTGCATTAAAGTCCTTAGAAATTACAGGAACAGCACCACCGTTCTGGCACTGGCCGGAAATCATGCGAACAAGACGCTCCTCTGCTTCTTCTGTAATTGCAGCAGAAACACCAAGAATATCCTGAACAGAGTCGCGGTAACCAAGACCATCTCGCTCTCCGTTATAAACAAGCGAAGCGGCACGGCTCCAGGCAAAGGTAATAAGACAGTTATAAAGTCCCCAGACATTTACAGTATGGTTAATATCTTCATCCGGAGTAATAGCCTTGTAAGAACCAAGCTTTGCATGCCAGTTAGCAACAAGCTTATCAAATTCTTCGTCGGCACGCTTAAAGTTACCGAATTCATTTACAATCTTCTGGCCAACAGCAAGAGCATCATCAATACCAAGCATAAGCATGATTTCTTTTGTCTCGCCAGGTTCCAGTTCCAGGTCGCCCTGAACAGTACCACAAGAGTTATCACCAAAGGCTTCTGAGTTTGTACATGCACCTTCCATTACAACCTTTGGATGCTCGTAGCTGCCGTAAGTACCGATAAAGGCTTCGCGGCTTGTATCAAAACCAGTCATTGGAGTACCAACAAGGGCTACCCAGGTACTCATGTAAGCACCACCAACATCATATTCAGGGTGCTGAATGTAAAGGTTATCCTGAATTGAATAGCGGAGGAGATTATCCCCTACTTTCTGTCCCTTTACGATAAAGAGAGAATACTGAAGATTAACCTGATCCTGAGTTGTATTCCACTGATTTGTGAATTCACAGTAAGAGAATACGCGGATTTTGCGCTTTTTGTCAGAGGTATTTGTTACCTTAAGACGCCAGTATTCAAAGTTCTGTCCGAGAGGAACATAATACTTTGTTTCGCTCTTAATTCCCTTATATTCAGAAGTAATAATTGTATATGCAGTACCATGACGGCACTCGCTTTTGTACTGATCTAAAGGCTTTCCAACCGGCTGCCAGGAAGCAGACCAGAAATCACCATCCTCCTGGTCGCGAAGGTAGAAATAACGTCCAGGCTGATCCATAGGAATGGAATTAAAGCGCAGACGCATAAAACGTCCCTGTGCGCCAGACTTATAAAAGCCATATCCACCGGCATTATTTGTAATTACAGCACCATAAACTGTTGAACCAAGATAATTACTCCAGGATGTAGGAGTATCCGGACGGGTAATTACATACTCCGCCTTATCATCATCAAAATAACCGTATTTCATTATACCTTCCTCGGCTTTTCGATAGCCCTCGACGTAAAAAATTACGACAACGTTTTCAATAATATAAGAAGTTTAACCTATGATTGCCCATAAGTCCATAAAGGATTTACACTATGTTTGAAAGACAAAAAAAAGGCTGCAGCACTTTCGCACTGCAGCCTTTTCGAATTTCTTATTAAAAAATTAACCTTTTACAGAACCAAGAGCAACACCTGCTACAATGTACTTAGCAAGGATGAAGTATACAATAATAAGTGGAAGTGCTGTAAGTGTAAGTCCTACGTAAATAGCACCATGCTCACGCTTATAGATATCACCATTAAGAAGAGATACCATAATAGGCAAAGTATATTTACTCTGACTTGTAAGAATTACAGATGGACGGAACAAATCGTTCCAGCTTGTTACGAAGGTAAAGATTGCCTGAGTAGCAATAGCCGGCTTCATGATTGGAAGTACGATTACGTTGTATGTCCAGAATTCCTTTGAACCATCAATACGTGCAGATTCTACAAGAGAAACTGAAACAGCAGGCTTCATATACTGACGCATAAAGAAGACCATACTTGGCGACGCTATTGCCGGTAAAATCAAAGTAATCAAATGGTTAGTCATGTGAACCTTGTAAACCATCTGGAAGAATCCAATGATAGTAATTGTTGCAGGAATCATCATGATAGCCATAATAAATCCAAAGAAGAAATTCTTTGCTTTCCATTCATACATTACAAGTGCATATGCAGTCAAAGTTGAGAAGTAAAGCGAGCAGACACAAACACCGATAGAAATGATTACTGAGTTCATAAAACCTTTAGCAGGATTAAATGATTTGCCAGTAAGAATTCTAACGTTATTTAAGAAGTATTTTGATGGAATCAAAGAAACAGCATGCTGCTGAATCTGTGTTGTAGAACGAGTTGAGTTGATAATCATTACTACGAATGGGAACAAACTCAAAATCGCAAGAATAATACAAACAACCAATACCAATACTTTGAAGATTGACATATTTTTCTGGTTACTCATTTACAACTCCTTTCGCAGCTTCTTTTGCAGCAAGCTTACGAGCCTTAATTTCCTGTTTTTTAGCCTTCTTAATTCTGGCTTCATCTTTGTCGCGCAATGCATAGAACATGATAGCAGAACAGATTACGATGATGATAAACATAATCATACTCAAAGCAGAAGCACGGTTATAACGGTAGCTTCCACGGAATGCCATTGCATTGATAAGAACGCTGGTAGTAAGAGTTGCGTTATCCGGACCACTGTTAGGAACGAAGAGAGCCGGAATATCGAACATGTTCAAACCACCGATAAGAGATGTTACGAGAGTGAACAGGAGGATAGTCTTGATACTTGGAATTGTAATTTTCCAGAATACGGTCCAGCCGTTTGCACCATCGATATCTGCAGCTTCAAAGATTTCCGGGTCAATACCAAGTACGCCGGAAATAAGGATAATCATTGTGTATCCATACCACTGCCAGGTCTGAATAAAGATAATGATTGTCTGAGCTGCTTTTCTACTGTTCAAGAAGTAGAAAGGCTTATCGATAATATGGAAGCGAGTAAGCAAGTCGTTTACAGGTCCCATTGGATAACCAAAAAGAGTTCCGAACAAAATTGCAACTGTAGCAGCTGTAATAATGTTTGGCATATAGAAAAGTACTTTGAATGCTCCCTCTCCTGGAATCTTAACACGACGGTTAGTAAACCATGCAGAAAGCAAAAGTGCCATAATCATCTGTGGGATAAAGTTACAAAGCCAGATTTTCACAGTGTTCTTAAGAGCAATGTGGAAAGTAGGCATTTTTAAAATCTGTTTGTAATTGTCAAATATTTTACTACCTGAAAGGAAATGCCATGTTGTTTTTCCGGCACCTTTAAGGTCTGTAAAACCAATAATCATTGTGTATAAAGTTGGATATAAAGAAAAGATTAAGTATGCAACAACAAAGGGAATACAGAATATGTAGCCATATTTAGCATAACTGATACTTCGTCTTTTTTCCTTGATGGTATTGTTTGCCATAAGTGGACACCCCAAATTTTAATTAATCAAAAGAAATTCAAACTTTTTATTATTTTTTGTACAAATTAGGGCTGCCTTTCGACAGCCCTAAAATATTATTCAGTTAGTTTATCGACTATTCGATATCAACACCAACTTTGTCAGCTACAGTCTGCTTGAAATCTTTGATTGCAGCAGCCTTTGACTTCTGTCCGTTAGCATAAGCACGAACCTGGTCACGCCAAATCTGGTTGATTTCCTCATCATACTGTGTGAGGTTCTTACCGTTAGCATAAGCTCCAGCAGGTACGAAGTAGTCGAACATGTTCTGTCCACCGAGGAAGTCAAGCTTACCGTTAGACTTGTTCATTACAACTCCAGAAGATACTGTATCTTTTGTTCCGCCTTCGCCATTGAGTGTACCGTTAGCCCACTTGTAAAGAAGACCATCGTTAGAAGTATCAAGTGTGATCCACTCGATGATTTCTTTTACAACAGCTTTCTTAGCCTTGTCTTTTGCAGCTTTCTTAGAAGCGAGTACCCATGTACCACCCCAGAAGAATCCGATTGGAGAGTTACAAACAGCCCAGTCACCGTATGTACCTTCACCTACTTTAGATCCACCTGAGTTTCCAGCCATTACGTAGTTGATGAGCCAAGCTGGTCCGAAGAAACCGAATACAGGCTTTGGACCCTTACCCTGCATATCAGCATACCAAGCTTCTGTCCAGTCCTGAGTCTGGTTAGACCAACCCTTGTCTGTGAGCTGCTTTGAAGCGTCGAAGAATGCTTCGCGTTTTGGATCGATGTAGAGCTTGTCGTCTACAATCCAACCCTTGTCTGAAGAGTTCTCATATGCGTGCCAGATATCACCGTCACCAGATACGATAGCTACACCGTTGTCAGCCAACTTCTGAGCAGCCTGCCAGAACTTTGTCCAAGACTGTGTACCACCACCAATAGCAGCCTGTACAGTTTTTGGATCGTCTGAACCGAATACCTGCTTAGCGATAGAGCGGCGATAGATGAAACATCCACCAGTAGCCTGATATCCGAGACCTACAACCTGTCCCTTAGGGTTCTTACCGATATCTACAGTATAAGAAGCGATATCAGCAGCTTTGATTGCCTTGTCGATATTGATTCCGAGGTCCTTGTAAGAAGCAGCGTAGTCAGACATATCACCCTTAGAATACTTCAAGATGAATGCAGCTTCAGCAGCATAAATATCAACCTCACCGTTCATAAGAGCAGTGTTAAGAGCTGGCTGATACTCACCGTTTGTTGTAGCAACAATAGTAGTATTTACTTTTACTTCTGGATGATTAGCGTTCCACTTCTCAACCATGCCTGGAATTTCATCTGTAAACGCCCAAAGATTGATTGTTACAGGTGCTTTTGCTTTTGCAGCGAACAATGAAGTTGCTACTGCAAGTCCACAAATAACTGAAAGAATTTTTTTCATTTTCCTTTCCTCTTGTAAAGTTTTTTTTTTCTAGGGTATACACCCTAACTGTTATTATTGTAACTCATAAGTATTTTTTTTGCAAAAAAAAAATTGCGAATTTTCGTGAATTTTGAGCAAGTTAATCGTTTAACTTTTTAAAATCTTCTAGCGAAAACGTTTTCTTTACTTACTACAACGTTTTCTTAAGGTTAAATGATGGTTAAAGCAGCTGAAAAACGCCCTCCTGCTAACCTTTCCCTTTAATTTATTTTCTATTTAATTAGATTTTATTTTTTTGACTTTCATTAAATCTGTGTTATCATTTTAAGTGGGTGGTGAAAATATATTTATATCGGAATGATGTTTAGTGAAGAAAAACAATATTTCGCCTGAAAAGGCCAAGTTTATATCCACCCTTCTCGTCTCTGTTGTTTTCATGACAATTGTCTTATCTCTTTCCGGCATGTATACGAAAAAAATGCTTAAGAATGCCGAAGAGGAATATTTTGACAGCATTCATACAACACTGGATAGTTATAGAAAAATCATCAGCCTTCAATTAAATGATTATATTCACTCAATGCAGATTGTATATTCAGATAGAATCTTTGATGAACCTGATACTCAGAAAATCTTTCAATTTATAAATGAATATGCTTATAAAATGCCCGAAGATTTTTTTGAACTATATTATGTTCTGCCTGACGGTACAATTTATACCTCAGACAATTTTCAAACCAAGCTTGCTCCGGAAAATCATTTAGGACTTGTAGAAGGCAATGACATTGCAATAAGCGGATTAAGAGTTCATCCACGAACCGGCGACAAAATTTTCTCTATAGAAAAATCAATTTATAAAGGCGGGAAGATTGTCGGAGCTCTTGGAGCCTCTGTTTTTATTAATAAGTTCATAGAAAGAACGACAGACATCAAAATGGGCGAAAAAGAATCTTATATGCTGCTCGATAAAAACGGATATTTTCTTGTTCACCCTATTCCGGGAATTATCGGATTAACTTATGAACCGTCAGACAAAAAATATAGTAACACGTCGACTGTCAATTTGGCAAAAAATCCGCCTGCAACCTATATTACACAGACAGATACAGGAGATTTAGCCTACCTTATGACTGCTAAAATCCCGGAATCAGGCTGGACACTTTCCTTAAAGATTTCAATGAATGAAATAGATGAAATTTATAAGCCGGAAAAGAAGAATGAAATTGTGCTTATCATTGTTTCGCTTCTTATTGTTCTGGCGCTGGTTCTGGCAGAAGCTAAGATTCTGGACTTTTTCCAGAGAAAGCAGTTAATTGCAACTGTTTACGACCCTCTTACAAACCTCTGGACAAGACAACGCTTTGAAAGCGAAGCAAATAAAATGGTTCGAAACAGCCGTTCTAAATTTATGCTTATTGAAGCAGATATTCGCGGTTTCAAATTTATCAACCAGAATTATGGAGAAGAGGCTGCCGATAAACTGATTCTTCATTACTCAAAAATGATTACAAAAGCTATCTCAGGCTTTCATGCTATAACAGGCCGTGGTTTTGCAGATCATTTTTACCTTTTTATAAAGATAACATCTGTTCACAAGGCAATGAATACATTTAAAAAGGAAATGGAAGTTTTCGCAAATGAATCTAAATCTTACGAAATTCCATTCTTTCCGAAATTTGGTATTTCATTTCTTATGCCGGATTCTGATATCACAGGAAATAAAATCCAGAATCTTATAGGTCAGGCTTCCTTTGCAAAAAGCACTATAAAGGATAATCTTCTTACCCAATATTCGGTTTATAATTCACGACTGCTCGAAAAAATCAATGAAGAACGCTTTATTGAAAGTCACATGCAGCAGGCTCTGGACCAGAAAGAATTCTTTGTAATGTATCAGCCGAAAATCTCTCTTACTGATGATAAGATTGTGGGAGCCGAAGCCCTGGTAAGATGGAACAGTCCAAAGCTTGGTCTTATGACTCCGGAAAAGTTTATTCCGCTTTTTGAACGCAACGGCTTTATCACCAAGCTTGATTATTATGTATATGATGAAGTTTTCAAGTTTATTCAAAAACGATTGATAAAGGATGAGCAGATTGTTCCTATTTCCGTAAATATGTCCCGCAATCACAATAAGCCTGAAAAATTCATTCATGATTTTATGGAGATGTTTACAAAGTATTCAATTCCACCAAGTCTTATTCAGATTGAAATTCTTGAACGTTCTGTAATGGATAATAATACCCTTCAGGATATTACTGAAAAGCTTCACAAGGAAGGCTTCTCGGTTGCAATGGATGATTTTGGAAGCGGTGAATCTTCTTTGAATATGCTTACCAAAATTCCTGTTGATGTTTTGAAGTTTGACAGGGAATTTCTTAATGCTTCTACAAACAGCGAAGGCCGTATAGACAGAAAATCTCAGAAGTTTATTCAGGTGCTGGTAAGCCTGAGCAAAAATCTTGAAAAGCAGACAATTTTCGAAGGTGTAGAAACTCAGGCACAAAGAGACTTTTTGCGCTCAATTGACTGCGACCAGGCCCAGGGCTTCTTTTATTCAAA
>CAMKDH010000108.1 GCA_946411215.1 uncultured Treponema sp.
TTGTACCGGCACCTGCACGTGCAACAGCCTTTACATTGTCAGAAAGCTGCATTTCATGCATATCTGCAGAACGTACAAGAATTGCATCTGGATTATTGATATCTGTAGCAATTTCGTAGTTATCGCGGTCCAACTGATTAAGACCAACAGTTGCGATTTTATTTAAAGTCTGAATTTTGAACATATAAGTCTCCTAGTTCTTCTTTGCAAAATCTTTCATGAATTCAACAAGTGCTTTAACACCTTCGAGTGTCATAGCATTGTAGATAGAAGCGCGCATACCACCAACAAGGCGGTGTCCCTTAAGGTTTACAAGACCAGCAGCAGAGGCAGCCTTTACGAATGCATCGTTGATTTCCTTTTCTTTAGCTGCAGCAACTTCGTCGTCAGCAGCGTGGTCGCTGTATTTTGTAAGGAATGGAACGTTCATCAAAGAGCGGCTTCCAACTTCTGCAGTTGCGTGGTAGAAGTTTCCTTCGTTGTTGTCAAGGTAGTTGTAAAGGTAATCAGCCTTTTCCTTGTTGCGCTTGAGCATTCCTTCTGCACCACCGTTCTTTTCGATCCAGTGCAAAACCTTGTCCAATACGTAGATTGTGTAGCAAGGTGGTGTGTTGTACATAGAACCGTTGTCTGCGTGTGTCTTGTAAGCAAGCATTGTTGGTGTGCCTGGGAGACAAGCATCAACTTCAGGAATCAAATCTTCGCGGATGATTACAAGTGTAACACCAGCTGGAGCAAGGTTCTTCTGAGCACCTGCAAAAAGCAAACCAAACTTTGTAACATCAAGTGGTTCGCTCAAAACACAAGAAGAAATATCTGCTACGAGAGGGATATTACCTGTATCAGGAATGTACTCGTAGTGAGTTCCCATAATTGTATTGTTGAAACAGATGTAAGCGTAATCGTAGTCACCTGTGATTTTTTCTACCTTAGGAATATAAGAATAGTTCTTGTCTTTGCTGCTTGCAATGATATCTACATCAATTCCAAGGTGCTTAGCTTCTGCAGCGGCCTTTTTAGCCCATACACCGGTTTCGATATAAGCAGCTTTTTTGTTCTTAATACCAAGATTCTGAGCGACCATGGCAAACTGAGTGGAACCACCACCCTGAACAAAAAGTACCTTGTAGTTGTCTGGTACATTCATAAGCTTACGAACCATTGCTTCTGCATCCTGGATGATAGGTTCATAATTCTTTGAGCGGTGACTCATTTCCATAACAGACTGACCGCTTCCCTGATAATCCAGCATTTCTGCAGCACATTCTTTCAAAACATCTTCTGGCAGGCAGCTTGGACCTGCACTAAAATTGAATACTCTTGCCATAGTCGACCTCTTTGTCTTTTATTTGTTTATCATATTTAACGCATTCACAACGCTAAGATTTTCTACCTTTACTTCGGCTGGTACCTTAAGCACGCAACGCGTCATATTTACAATCCCCGTAATTCCGGCGGATACAAGCCTGTCGGTCATATGCTGTGCGTCCTTGTCTGCAACAGTCAAAACCGCAAACCTGATGTTCTCTCTCTTTATTACATAATTCATTTCTGTGGCAGGGTAGAGCGGAAACGTTGAACGCAGGATTTCAACCCGGTTCACGTTGGAATCAAAACCAGCCTTTATTGTAAAGCAAGTTCCTTCCAGCATCCCTTCATCCAGCAGCGCTGCACCAAGTCGGCTTAATCCTACAATGCAGCAGTTTTTCGGTTCCGTTTCAATCCCGAGTGCCAGGGCAATTGCATTACGCAGCTCGTCCTTTTGGTACCCGTTTGAAACTCCCCCGTTGTACCCAAGCAGCCAGAGATCGTGACGAATCAACGAATCCTTCCAGCCAGTCTGTTCGCTAATGTCCACCGAAGTGATCTTATCCTTTGGCCAGACACCGAGCAGGTTCAGTAGAAGAAGCATGCGCTTTCTAGTTACTTCTGGTATTACAACTGTTGCCATTATAGGGATTCTCCTTGGGTATGGGAATTGAAAATCAAGACAAAAAGCAAGAAATTCATATAAATTATAGCGAATTTGTGTAAAAAATGTAAATACTGTTAAAAAAATAACAGTATTTGTGATGGATTGCGTCGCAGAGCTTACCGACATTTTGCTACGCAAAAGTCGCACGCTGCGCTCGCAATGACGTGGATGTTAAAAAAAAAGGGAACCGGAAAAAAACTATAAAAACCGGTTCCCTGTAAAAAATTAGGAGGCTGTTTAATTAACGCTTGTCTACAACGGCTACTGTTACGCCTGGCAGAAGTCTTGTTTCGTAGTAAGCTTCAACTTCGTCTGCGAAAAGACTTTCAAGCATTTTCTGGTATGTAATAATTTTGCCTACATAGTTGAGTGTAGACTGTGGTGTTTTGTTTGAGCGAACACGACCAGTTCCTGCGTTGTACATTGCAAGGGCAGAAACTTCATTGCCGGCAGAGTTCAAACAGAACTTAAGGTGCGACATACCATATTTCGCACTTATATACGGATCAAAAAAATCCGCTTCTGTAAGGGCAGGGAACGAATTGCTGTTGAGCTGAAAAAGGCCCCTGTCGATTGTTGTATTTGCATTGCTGTTGGTTGCCTTTGGATTATAGCGGCTTTCTGTATAAGCCAGTGCAAATGCAAGTGGAAGTGGAATCTCGTTCTTATCTGCTTCCGAAAGGATTGCAAGTGCTACATCCTTATCGCGTGTAATGCAGCTGTAGAACTTTTCTACAGAGCCACGTGAAAATGACTGACGATAAAGTTCAAGTCCAGGATCTGTATCCGAATTGATTTTTTCAAAAGAAACTTCTGTAAGATGATCGTAGAAATCCTCTGGGAAATCATCAACAGGTTCTTCTTCGATTACATCAATTTCTGCAACCTGAGGTAGTGGTTCAGCAATATCATTTGGAAGACAAAAATAAATAGAAAGCGCAATGCCTGTAAACATTAAGCACAAAGCAAGCGATGTAAAACATGAGTTTACAAATCTGTTTGTTTCTGTCTTGTATTGCATCAATCAAAAACCTCGCGAGCATAATGACACAATTGCAAAAAATGTTCAAGTGATTTTTCAAGAAAATTTACATTTTTATATGATTTTAACACTTTTTTTTAGATTTTTCGTGCAAATCTTACGGTATTTTGCAAACGTTGCGGTATTTTGCAATACTCTGATAAAAATCAATCATATAATGTAAAAATACTCCCGCAAAAAAATGCCTTTTGCTCCGCTAAACGAAGAGGACGCTCCACAAAAGTCATTTTTTCGCTCCGTATTTTTACATCATGCCAATCAATAATTTATGTTAGATTATTACAATATTATCCGGGGCATTTGGATTCTTTGAAAAATATACATATTGTGCGTGTTTAATTGCGAGAGTTTCCATAAAGCTTACAGCCGGGCTGCCTTCGGAAAATCCTTTTTCGGTAATTGCTTCTGGTAAAATAAAACCCACAACACTTACACAATCCTTTACGCGGCGGGCAGTGTGATTGTATGTGTTTATGAAGGCTTCAATTTGTTCTGCGGAATCAAGTGGCTTATCAACAACAGGAACAAGAACAGCAAAAGTTCCGGCGTCGTCCATAGTCTTAAGTTCTTCGCGCAGGTTTGCAAGATATTCTTCGTTATAGCTTTCTTCGGCAAGTTCAACCTCGCTCCATTTTATCTGGATTTTTTTAAGAGCAGCAGCGTCTACGGCAGAGTTGTCTGATATTTTATAAAGTTTATTGTCTTTTACAGTAAAAAATGGATCTAGTTTCATTATATTCTTCCTGTATAATGGATTGCTTCGACCTCCGGTCTCGCAATGACGTCATTGCGAGGAGCGCAGCGACGTGGCAATCCATAAAAAAAGACCTTTACGCACAAAGCATAAAGGTCTGTAAGTTCAAATCAAAAATCCGACTATTCAGTAAGAATACGGATAACCTCTGCCTTGTCCTGTGTATCAAGAATTTCCTGGCGTTTTTCAGGGCTCTTGAAAAGAAGACTAACTTCAGCAAGGAACTGAAGATGTGGACCTGTCTTGTTTACAGGTGAAAGTGTCATAATAAAAATGCGGCAAGGTTCCTGGTCAAGTGAATCAAAGTCTACAGGGTTATCAGAGATACCAATGCAGGCAACCAAATCGCTTACTGTATCTGTTTTTCCATGAGGAATAGCGATTCCATGTTTCATACCGGTTGACATCTTGCGTTCGCGATCCAATACACACTCTCTGGCAGCTGCTTTATCTGTTACCTTTCCTGCCTTGTAAAGAACGTCAAGCATTTCGTCAACGATTTCTTCTTTAGTAGTTCCTTTTAAGTGAAGGTTTACTGTGTCTGTTGTTAATACTGTTCTTAAGTCCATACTTCTATTTTATTCTAGAATTAATATTTGTCAAGGTGGAAAACTTATAAAAAAGCCAAAATCTGAAAAAATGGTTCTGAAGGGAAATCAATTAGAAATGCTTACTTGTGGAAAAAAATAGCTTCCAGCCGAATTGCATCTTCCAAAACCTAGGGAACGACGGCGTAGCCGGCAAAACGCTCCAGTGGAGCGTTTTGAGTGAGTCTCCGAGCAGCTGTGCTGCGAAGGCGGGCGTTGATTGAATCCGGCAGCACTGTTATTTTGTCTTTTTTATAGATATAGTTTCGTTCATAGAACCGGTACGATAACCCAATAAATCCATGGTGATATATGTAAAACCTGCATCTTTTAGGGTTTTTATTATGGATTCTCTAAGGGAAAAGAGTTTTTCAAGTTCGGCAGGTAAAACTTCTATTCTGGCGAGGTTTTCGCCGTGAATGCGGACGCGGAATTGGGTAAAGCCTAGGTCCAGGAGGGTTTGTTCGGCGGTTTCTACCATTTTTAACTTTTTGGTGGTTATTTCTTCTCCATATACAAAGCGGGAGGCAAGGCAGGCAAAGCTTGGTTTGTTCCAGGTTGGAAGATTCAGCTGCTTTGAAAGTGTTCTGATTTCTTCCTTATATAACTCACATTCTCTGAGCGGGCTTTTTACTCCAAGTTCGGCTATGGCTTTTAAGCCCGGGCGGTAATCTCCCATATCATCCATATTGCTGCCTTCGACCACATAGTCAAGTCCATTTTCTTTTGCAATGGAGATGATTTTTGTAAAAAGATCCTTTTTGCAAAGGTAACATCTGTTTGTGGGGTTATGACGGATTTCCGGAATATCTAATTCTTCAGATGCTACAATAATCTGTTTTATGCCATTCGCTTTGCAAAAATCACTGGCTTCATCACTTTCGCGTTTAGGAAAAAAACTGGAAGTGGCGGTTATTGCAATTGCCTTATCTCCAAGCACATCATGTGCTACTTTCAAAAGAAATGTAGAATCAACTCCGCTTGAATATGCAACTGCAAGGCTTCCAAGAGAGCGAAGATATGCTTTGAGATTTTCAAATTTTTTATTGTATATTGCTTCTATCATTTTCTTCTATATTTTAAGGTATTTCTTTACTTCTTCTATATATTTATTACCAATTGTGCTCAAGGTAAAGCCGCGTCTGGTAATAAAACCAATTTCCATTATGCGGTTTATAGATTCATCTTCTTCTTTGAATGGAATTGCAATGTAGTCGGAGCCGTTGAGCTCTTCGCAGATAATTCCTGAGCAGAGGGTGTAGCCGTTTAAGCCAATCATAAGATTAAGAATTGTTGCGCGGTCGTTTGCTTTGATTGTTCTGTGATATTCTTCTGTACTTAAAATTTCTTCTGCAAAATAAAAGCTTGCGCCGTCGCCCTGTTCAAAAGAAAGACACGGATAATCTTCGAGCTGCGAAAGACTAATGTTTTTTTGTTTTGCCAGAGGATGTCCTTTCCATATATATACATAGGCCTTGCAGTCAATAAGGTGATGAAACTCAAGTTCTTTTGATTTTAAAATGCTGGTGATTGCCTTGCGGTTAAAGTCGCTCAAATAAAGAATCCCAATTTCGCTTTTAAGGCTTGCAACATCGTCTATAACTTCGCGGGTTTTTGTTTCGCGGATTGCAAATTCATATTCGTTTGTGTTAAAGTCCTTTACCATTTCTACAAAGCTTTTTACGGCAAAGGAGTAGTGCTGTGTTGAAACTCCAAATTTCTTTTTTATTTTTCCGTTATCGCCATATTTTTCCATTACAGTCTGGTAGTCAATATAAAGCTGACGTGCTGATGTAAGGAATTCTGTTCCGTCGTTTGTGAGGGTAACACCTCGTCCTGTTCTGTTGAAAATTGTTATGCCAAGCTCATCTTCCAGGTCGTGAATTGTTGCAGTAAGTGAAGGTTGAGAAACATAAAGCTTTTCGGCAGCTTTATTTAGAGAACCTGTTTCTGCAATGCCAATTACATATTTGATTTGTTGAAGGGTCAAAGTTTCCTCCTGGATATATTATATCATCTTTTTTTTATTTTTTCTCTGATTGTTGAAAGTCTGTTTAATGCTTCGTTTAAAGTTTCGTCTTTTTTTGCAAAGTGAATGCGAACGTATCGGTTTTCTGGTTCACGGAAAAAGGATGATCCTGGAACTGTTCCAACACCAACATCTCGTGCAAGGATTTCTGCAAACTCAAGATCATCTTCATAACCAAACTCGCTGATGTCTATCATTATATAGTAGGCACCCTGTGGTTCTGTATGAGGAAGTCCTATGTCTCGCAGACCCTGTAAAAACAGATTTCTTTTATGTGTGTATTTTTCTTGAAGGTCTGCGTAGTATGCATCATCAAAGCGAAGTCCTGTAACTGCAGCTTCCTGTAATGGGGCAGCGGCTCCAACTGTAAGAAAGTCGTGAACTTTTTTAATTCGTTCTGTTACTTCCGGATTTGCCTGGGTGTAGCCAAGACGCCAGCCTGTAATTGAATATGTTTTTGAAAGTGAATTACAGGTAATTGTTCTGTCCTTCATTCCGGGAAGACTTGCCATGTAAGTATGAACATGAGGCTTGTAGAGAATATGCTCGTAAACTTCATCTGTGATTACAAAGGAGTCATATTTTTTTGCAAGGTCTGCAATTATGGTTAGTTCTTCACGGGTAAAAACCTTACCGCACGGATTAGAAGGATTACAGACAATGATTGCTTTAGGTTTCTGGCGGAAAGCATCTTCGAGAACTGCAGCATCAAAATTGTATTCTGGTGGAACGAGAGGAACATAAATTGGCTGGGCACCGCTTAAAATTGTGTCTGCACCGTAGTTTTCATAAAATGGAGAAAATACAATTACCTTATCGCCAGGATTTGTTACGCTCATCATGGCAGCCATCATTGCTTCTGTGGAACCGCAGGTTACTACAAGTTCAGAGTTTGGATCTACAGAGACACCTGAAAAATGAGTGATTTTTGCAGCAAGTGCCTCGCGGAAATTCTGAGCGCCCCAGGTTGTTGAATACTGATGAAAATCTTCTTTTGTTACCTGTGCCAGACGGTCAAGAATAGGGCGGGGTGGTTCAAAATCAGGAAACCCCTGCGAAAGATTTACAGCACCATACTGATTTGAAATGCGGGTCATGCGGCGGATTACACTGTCGGTAAAGGTTGAAGTTCTTGATGAAAGTTCTGGCATGAAAGCCTCCTATTTTACATAACTAATCTTCGGGTTCAAAATTCCCTTCTGATCAAACGACTTTTTAATTGCATTCATAAGGTCTACATTTGCGGCAGGGGTCTGGGCAAAGAAATAACTTCGTTTGCTTACACCAAGTCCATGCTCGCCGGAAATAAGGCCTCCAAGTTCTTTTGCCTTAGCATACAGTTTTTCAAGGTTTGCGTTAAGTTCACTTTCCCAGACCTGTTCGCTGCGTCCTCCACGAACTACACAAAGATGAACGTTTCCGTCTCCTGCGTGGCCAAAGCTTATCATCTGCATGC
>CAMKDH010000109.1 GCA_946411215.1 uncultured Treponema sp.
ATCTTTCTTTTTCAGAACTTCTTGCTCAGAATAAAACAGGCAGCCAGGACAGCGATGATGAAGGCTTTGTGCTTGATATAAAAAATCAGTAATTTACATATTATAAGGAACAAATATGAACAGAGAAAAAATCATTGTCAGAACAAGTATTGTCGGAATCATAGTAAATATTTTTTTGTCGGGCTTTAAGGCTTTTGTGGGGCTTGTTTCTCATTCAATTGCAATTACGCTTGATGCGGTAAACAATCTTTCGGATGCGCTTTCGTCGGTTGTTACTATAATCGGGGCTAAGCTTGCGGGCAAGTCTCCTAACAAAAAACATCCTCTGGGTTATGGTCGCATAGAATATTTAAGCTCCATGATTGTTGCTGCAATTGTTTTGTATGCAGGTATGACTTCGCTTGTTGAGTCTATAAAAAAAGTAATTCATCCGGAGGCTGCTGATTATTCTGTTCTTTCGCTTGTGATAATGAGTGTGGCAATTGTTGCAAAAATCCTTCTTGGACTTTATGTAAAAGGCACCGGTAAAAAAGTAGATTCAGGTGCCCTTACGGCTTCTGGTGTGGATGCACTTTTTGATGCAGTTTTGTCTGCTTCGGTTTTGCTTTCGGCAATTGTGTTTTTGGTTTTTGGGCTTTCGCTCGAAGCTTATGTTGGTATTGTCATTTCTGGTTTTATCATTAAATCTGGAATAGAAATGTTGTGCGAAACTCTGGATGACATTATTGGTAAACGCACCGATGCAGATTTGAGCCGTCAGATTAAAAAGCTTATAGCCGAAGAAAAAGAAGTCCGCGGAGCCTACGATTTAATCATCAACAATTACGGTCCTAACAAAAATTATGCTTCTGTTCACATAGAGCTTCCTGACACAATGACAGTCGAAGAGGTAGACGCTCTTACCCGAAAGCTCGAAGTAAAGGTTTATAAAGAAACAGGAATTGTCCTTACAGGGGTTGGCGTTTATTCCTTTAATACACAAGATGACGAAGCCGCCCGAATCAGGAATGAAGTCCAGAAAATTGTTCTTTCGCATGACTGGGCTCTGCAGCTTCACGGTTTTTATCTTGACCCCAAAACAAAAATCCTTCGCTTTGATGTTGTCTTAAGCTTTGACATAAAACCAGCCGAAGCCCTCCAGATTCTCTGCAAAGAAGTTCAGACTGCCTTCCCCGATTACACCCTGCAGATTACGCCGGATGTGGATTTGAGTGAATAAACTTGAATTATTTACACCACGCATAAAAATATAAATCTTTTTGGAAATTGCAATAATTAAATAATATATACTATTTATGATGAATATAGTGTTTAGCCGGTAGGCAAGATAAAGAAGTACCATATTTTCATTTTTTATCTATATATGCTGATATGGCACTATAGTTTTTTGTATGGCCCTTTGAAGGCACTTGTATGGCAAAATTACGGCACTTTTTTGATTTAATTTTTTGTTTTGTTAATACCTTTTTTCATCTTGACTTCATTTTTTTTCTATCTGATTTTTCAAGCACAACTTTAATGACAAATCAATTTGTAACACTTATATTTTTTTTGAGGACAATATGGATTTTAAGCAGCTTTCGGAGGAAGAATTTTTACAGGGTTATTCTCCGGATAATATTTTTATAACAAGCGATCTGCATCTCTTTCATACAAATATCATAGTGTATTGTAACAGGCCGTTTGAATATTCTGCTATGGGGTGTGCAAAGATGAATGAGTTTATCCTCAAAAAGTTTGATGCATTGCCGGAAGATTGCCTCATCTGGAATTTTGGTGATGTCTATCTGAACATCCGTCTGGAGCATTCAAAAATCATGAACGATGTTATGCGTATGAAAAAGAACCGCAAAATGTGCGTGATTCTTGGGAATCATGATTTTGCAAATGACAAGAAGCCGTTCAAAAATTATATAGACTTTTATTCATATCTTGGTTTTGATAAGGTTTACAAAGGCCCTCTGCAGTTTAAGAATTATCTTTTATCTCACGAACCTGTGTATTTTGATTCTTCCAGCGGTTTTACAAATATTCACGGTCATACTCACCAGTATTTCGTAACTGAAGATTATTTTCTCGATGATTTTAACAAAAGGTATCCAAAGAAAAAAGTCGACCCATCCCGCTATAAAAATATCTGCTTTGATGCCAACAATTATGAACTTTTAAAGTTGAGTGATGTGATGGAGTTTTAGCTCGATATTTGTGATATAATATAAAAAATGAAACAGAATAATTTCACACAACAGACACAGTTTATTGGCGTTTTGCTTCCGGAAGATTTGACGCTTACTCTTGAAGATTGCCGGCGTTATATGAACGAAGCTTATGGCTGCAAAAACGGGCATGGAACTCCCATTCATGTGACGTTGGTTCCGCCATTCAGGTTATGAATGAACTGAATCTTGTAGAAGATTTCCCCGTAGACAACATCACCATTTTTGAACGCCGAGGAGGCAAGTGGGAAGCTACGGTTTCACTGAAGCTTTAAATTAAAGAACGTCTTTAATGACAAAGTAATATTTCAGTGATATATTAAACTTACAAAGCGTTGGAATGACGCAAAAGTTGGCTTGGGCTGACTAATTTTCATAAAGGAGTTTTCAGAGATGAAAGCTATGAATAGTTATAATTTCAATCTTAATTGTCTCGAACATAGTTTCTGCTCGGAATGCAGATTCTCTGAACATTCGTGGTGTGAGAATCATGAAAGCTGGCACGAAAGCAGTTCGTCGAACTGTAAGTCAATTTTTGTAAGCGGAGTTTTAGCGTAAACATTTCAGACGTTGAGGCTCCGGTGTAAAGGAGTTCAACGTGAAAACAACATATCTTAAACCTGTACTGGATCTTGCTGCTACAGGTGCAAAAATCAAAACAGTAATGAAGCAAAAGGGTTTCTCTGCCCGCGAACTCAGTGTTCTTATGGATTTTCCGTATGTTCAGACTATCTACAACTGGTTTGCCGGAAAAAATATGCCAACGCTGGATAACCTAATTGTTCTTGCCCAGATCCTAGGTGTAAAAATGGATGATCTTATTGTAACTCAGCAGGTGGAAATCGAGGTCGGTCAGGAGGATGAGGAAGAACTGAGTGCGTGAAAATTTTTGCGTCTGTCGTTCAGTGGTAGGACTGCAGTCTCCAAAACTGCAAACGGATGTTCGATCCATCCCGGGCGCGATAGAATCTGTAGCCAAGCTGGTTAAGGCGGCGGTCTGCAAAACCGTGATCGTGGGTTCAAGTCCCATCAGGTTCTCTTTTATGTGAGCGTTGGCAGAGAGGTTTAATGCGCTTGATTGTGGATCAAGAGTTCACCAGTTCGAATCTGGTACGCCCACCTTTTTTGGTTCCTTGGTGCAACGGCAGCACATCTGACTTTCTATCAGAGGACGAAGGTTCAACTCCTTCAGGAACCAATTTTTGGAAGTTTAGCCTAACCGGTAAGGCACCAGTCCTGAAAACTGGCGGTAGATAACATCTCCTTGCAGGTTCGAATCCTGTAGCTTCCGTAATTTGGAGAATTAGCTCAGTTGGTTAGAGCACTTGCCTGTTAAGCAAGGGGTCACTGGTTCGAGCCCAGTATTCTCCGATATTTAATAAAATCAGGCATATTCACGGCTTCCGTCAGCATATTCTATATAGGGACGCTTTTTTTCATCATCCCATTTTTGAATAGGATTGCCTTTTATTTTTAAGGGTTCATTTTCAATTCGTACAGCTTCTACAAAACGGCGTGAAAGTTCTTCATCCGAGATACCACATGTAGAATCGAGTTCATTTTCTTCATTCATAAAATCCTCCATTTTTTTTATAGTACTTTTACTGTTCTGTATATTTATGGTCCTTCAAAAGTAATAAAATCCCAATCAGGATTTCGTTCCATCATTAAAAGAAGGCGGTCTGCCAAAGACTTATAAAAATTAGCCGCTTTTTGAGATAGAAACTTCATTTCGGAAAATTTTTTCATTTCATTTGCAATTTTACGAACAGAAGCATAACTGTAAAGGTTATAGTCATACCATTCAAATTTGGTATCATCTAAACTGTTACATCTTAAACCGCAAATGTATTCAATAGAGGTATCAAAATGGCGATGCAAAAATTGATGATATAAATAAACAAATACAATGTCTTCTTCTATGGAGATTTGATCTTCTATACAACAATAACATCCAGCCCAGCAGTCTGGGGTTTTATCTTTGCTTTGTCGTACTGGATATACCCAAAAACAAGAACCAGGATTATGACCTTTTTCCCACCATGGATCTAATTCATCTTTTAAGAACTCTTGGAAAACAGCTTCCTTATAATTTGGGAATACTACTCTTAAATCCTCCGAGCAACGAAATATATCTTTGTTGTTATCTAAAACAAATTGAACTGCTTTAGTGTACTGTTTATCACTACATAAACAGACCTTATATGGCTTATGATATTTCTCCGCCATAAGAATATCATGTAAACTGCCACCACTTTCACCATCCCATAAATCAAGCATAAAATCACAATCCTTTGCCATTGCTTCATTGCGTTTGTGACAGGCATTGTAAAGGTAATGTTTAACATCAGGGGGATATTCTTTTACCGGAATACCATGTAATACGGCCCATTCTTTTGCTGTCAAATCAACACCTTTTGCTTCACCTTCAAGAATTGTTATATCCTGGAAATTATTTTCAGTAATGCATTCTTCAATTTGTGAAAAAATCCATTCTTTATTTGTAATTGCTCTGCTTCCACAAATAAATAACTTCATCTTATCTGAACTCCTTACATGAATTTTTTCACTTTCCTTATTCATTCTCTTTGTTCGTCGGGATAATGGACAAATTGGTTTTTATTCCAGCTTAATTCATTTATTTGCATAATCTCTATATCAAGTATGGCATAACATGATTGTGTTGTAATTAAAGCATTACTTTAATTTTCATCATCGCAATTTTGTTCAATCTTTACAGGAATTCCATTTTCCCAATATTCTTTTGTGGCACCGCCGTCATCTACAACCTTTGTAATTAAGCCGTTGTTCCAGTATTCCCAATGCATTGGATATTCTATCGCAGGCTGATCATCTTCAGAATGAATGAGTCCATTTTTGAAATTAAAGATTACTAGAACTTCTTTACCATTGATAATTTCGGTGCGAGTATGTTGGCCTTCCAAAACTTCTCCATTACCACAAAATTGTTCAAATTGAAAATCCTTGTAAGGTGAAGTTGATTGCTGATAAAGCTCGTTTTTCTTAAACTCTTCTTTTTTGATTTTTATTTCTTCTTCTGTCATATCTGATCTCCTGTGTGTATAAAACTCTCTCCGAAAAATATAATCTTTATTTTATTGGTTTTGTAATTATTTTTTTATCTTCTTCTGTATACGTTATACCATAGCTTGCTTTTACTGTATATGAAACAGGTTTGCCGTTGTCATCAAGAATGACATCGGTGTCTGCTGTAATACCGCCATCCATGTCATTATCTGTGATAATATCTGTAACAGTTTGACCGTCTTCACTGTATAACAGAATGCAGGAACCGCTTTTATCAGTAAATTGTCTGCCACTGCCTTTTTGCAATATTCCAACTCTGGCAACATTTATATTATTCTTATTAAAAATGAATTTCCAGGCATAGAATTTACGGTCATCTACAGCACCAAGTAAAACACTTGGATCAAACAGGATGCTTTCAATCGAACTATTATCATATAATTTGATTTCTTTAATTCTCATAAATGATGGTGGAAAATCCATTACAACAGCCGAAGACTGTAACGTTCTGATTGATTGAAGAACTCCGTTTTCGTGATAAACAATTTGAATTTTATGAGGACGAGTTGCTTCATCAGCATTAGAATCTTCATCATTAAGTATTGCCTTTGGAGTTGCACAATACAGTTTGATACCAAATATTTCTACATCTTTTCCTGTAATATCAATACAATAACTTTTGAAAATTCCATCATGATAATATTCAATAGGTTCTCCAGAAACAAATGCACAAATTACATTTCCTATTTTTATACCCTGGTCTTTTGCAGGATAAAAACTTTGAATTTTTCCATCATCGTAAAAGGCAACAGGCTTTTTAGCGTAGGAAGTTATTCCGTTTATTGTCATAGAATTTTTTGGCGTAAATTCTTTTATGTTTCCATTTTCATGTAGAGTTATTGTTGAAAGCACAAGTTGAATTGTCTGCCCGTCAAAAAGTATTGTACTTCCATTACTAACTTTAAATGTTTCCAAAGAACCATCAGGATGAAATGAAATTCTTGATTGTGGAACTATTGAATATTTTCCGCAGGGTAAAGAAACCTGATCTTTTGTTTTTGCTTCTTTTGATGAAAGGGTAGGAACACAAGCCGATTTTATACTTCCATCTTCATAAAGCACAATTGGAACTTCATTACGGTATGTGTCCAAAGCAGAAGAAATAACGATGGTTCCATAACTTTCTGCAAGTTCAATAGTTTCATCGGTCATAAAGCTTTTTAAATTTCCGTTTTCGTAAAATGTGATGTTTGATTTTGGTTTCACATTAACAGTTCCATACTTTAGGGCAATTGGGAAAGAAAATGAAACTTTTGCTTCTGTAATTATTTCTGTTTCATTTTTCTTTATGCCGGAAAGATAAGCTTCAAAATCTTCCGGTAATGTTTGCGCCATTACAGGAAAAACCATAAATGTCATTAAGACTGCAAAAATAATTTTGATTGTTTTTTTCATAGAATATCTCCTTATATTTTTTTTATTGAAAATCCATTTCAAGATTTGCAAGGCAACACTGGAAGTTGTCTAGCGACATATCCCAATGCTGCTGGTGGCATTTTTCTATTGCCCAGACTCCGGCTTCCATAGCTGTCATTCTTTTTAATACAGATGGATAGGCCGTAATTGAAAGCGGATAGATTCTTGTTCCTGTTTCGATTTTTGGGAATGCCTGCATATCTTCATCTGGAATAAAAGCTTCCTTCAGAAGTACAGCATCAGGTTTTTCGACAAGCCATTTTGTTTTGATAAAGTTGATTTTAGGGTTTTTAGCTCTTAATTCTGCTTTTGTCATAAGTCCTCCTTGCGTATAAAATACCCTTTGAGTCTTACGGCAGAATTACACTAGCTTTTCCGAATAATTTTGCTTCGTAATGAATAGAGATGTATCTTTTCGTATAGATATAAAAAAATACAATAAAGCTTCTTCTATAGCGAAAAGACTTGCAATTAATTCTATTTTAAATATAGGAGCGGTTATTTGATTTGTCAAGTTTATTTTTCAAGAAGAGGATTTATTTTTTCAAGAAGAGGATTTATTTTATAACCGACACGTGTCGGTTGAAAATTAAAGCTATACTTTAATGACAAAAGATAATTATTGTAGTATTATAAATCCATTGGGCGTAGAGATGGCACGTGTTGTATCCTGCCCAATTGTCGGTTAATGTAGAGATGCCTGCTGTGGGGTCGGACAGTCCTTGTCTGGCGGTTGAGGAAGTGTGGCGAACTTCACCGGCATCTGGGGCTAATAAGACAGCACCCACCTGTTCGCGGAGACGAGAGTGTTCAGGTTTGTAGCCATATTGTGCGTTTACCGTCTTTATGGTTTCTGTTTTCTTCCCCGTTTTTTTTATGGAGCAGGTTTTTGAGCCGGATTTGTTACAAAAGCTCCATTAATTTTTTTTGATTGAAGAACCTCAATAGGAAATAAGTTCCTTGCGATTGTGCTTCAATCGTGTTTTTGTAAGAATACTTGAGTGGACATTTGTTGGGGGAAAGGGGAACATTGCAAAGTCAAGTGCAACAATAGACTTCATGTGGCGACTTTAACCCCA
>CAMKDH010000110.1 GCA_946411215.1 uncultured Treponema sp.
ATCTTTGCAAAGTATGTTCTCAAGCTCAACCTTTTGAACAACCTTGGTTCTATCTGTGGTGGTATGACTTCTACTCCAGCACTTGGAACATTGATTGGAACAGCAAAAACAGAAAAGGTAGCAGGTGCTTATGCATCAACTTACCCAATTGCTCTTGTAGCAGTTGTAATTGTTTCTCAATTGTTGATTATTTTCTTCAGATAATTTTTGGAGATTCTTTTTACAAGAGGCCTTTACGGGCCTCTTTTTTTTTAATCCTTCTGCTTGTTTGCAAATGTTGAACAATGTGGAAGGAATACTATTTCTATATCGCCTGTAGGACCATTACGCTGTTTTGCCAGAATAATCTTTGCATCCTGAACAGATTTTTCTTCATCTCTTTTTCTTTCCCTGTCAATAAACATAACAACGTCGGCATCCTGTTCAACAGAACCAGATCCACGAAGCTGGGCAAGGTTTGGTTCATGACCTTCGGCATCTCGCGATACCTGACAAAGTGCAACAACAGGAATAGCAAGTTCTCGGGCAAGGGCCTTAAGAGATTTTGAAATTTCCGATACCTGTTCAAAAACCTGGGCATTTGGATTTTCTGTTGTGATAAGTCCGATGTAATCAATAAAGATAATTTTTACATCGTGATTTTTTACCATACGTCTTGCCATGGCACGCAAATCAAGCAGACGCATGTTAGGAGTATCTACAGTATATAAAGGAGCCTTAAACCAGTTGCTGGCTGCATCCTGAATTTTCATAAAATCGGCTTTTTGAAGCATACCGGAACGCATTCTTCCCATATCAACATGTGATGTCATAGAAAGAAGGCGCATACCAATTGATTCATAAGGCATTTCCAAAGAGAAGAAACCGCAAGGGATTCCCTTTTCAAGAGCTATATGACTCATCATAGAAAGAGCCAATGCTGTTTTACCAATAGAAGGACGTGCACCAATAATGATAAGTTCTGAGTTCTGGAAGCCCGAAGTCATCATATCAAGCTTTCCAAAACCTGATGGTACACCAGTAAATGCAGTTTTCTGTTTAAATCGGTTATCGATAATTGTAATATCTTCTTTTACAATTTCCTGCATGTTGTAGATTTTTGTAGTTTCATTTCTCTGTGAAAGTGCAAAAATCTTTTTTTCAGCCTCATCAAGAAGATGTTTACTGTCTTCCTGACCACGTTCAAAGGCCATTGTTCTCAATTCTGTTGCAATTTTAATTAATTCACGTCTTGTAGAACAATCAAGGACGATATCGGTATAGTGTTCAACGTTTACTGCAGAAGGAACGAGTTCTGTTAATGAAGCAATGTAACCTGCGCCTCCTGCCTGTTCAAGTTTACCTTCTTTTGTAAGTTCATCAACAAGCGAAAGAGTATCTCCGCGAACACTGTTTGTATAAAGTTTTAAAAGTGCACTATAAACAATCTGGTTTTGTAAAGAATAAAATCTATCGGGACTAAGCTTAGAAACAATTTCGGCCATGGCATTCCAATCTACAAGGATTGCACCTAATACAGCCTGTTCTGCCTCAATATTGTGTGGGGGTGTTTTTGATTCCAGTTCTGATCTCGATAGTTCCATTTTTACATCT
Organism: uncultured Treponema sp.; assembly: GCA_946411215.1. GTDB lineage: Bacteria > Spirochaetota > Spirochaetia > Treponematales > Treponemataceae > Treponema_D. The sequence continues at coordinate 1,594 of CAMKDH010000110.1, forward strand.
CCAATTATTTTTTTAGATAAAAAAAGCGGTATATTAAATATACCGCCTTTTCAAGATAAATGTATAATGATTATCTTTTTTTCATTGAATAAAAATATTTTTATTCGGCAGCTGGTGTTTCAGCAGGTGCAGCAGCTTCTTCTGCTGGTGCTTCTGCAGCTGGTGCTGCTTCTGCTGGAGCTTCATTTTTTGGAGCTCTGTTCTTTGCAGGTTTAGCTGGCTTTTCTTCTGTAGCTTCAATGTTCTGTGCTTTTACAGCAACATGAACTTCAGCTGTCTGTGATTCATAAAGTTTGATAATAACTTTGAATGTACCAACAGATTTGATTGCAGCGCCTGGAAGTTCAATGCGCTTGCGTTCAATTTCAAAGCCCTGTTTAGCAAGTGCTTCAGCAACAACGTGAGCAGAAACTGCTCCATAAAGCTTACCATTTGCTCCAGCTGGCATAACAACTTCGAGTGTAAGTGCTTCAAGCTTATCTTTAAGACTAGCAGAATCCTTTCTCTTCTGTTCCTTGCGTGCTTCAATTTCTGCCTTGCGTGATTCAAAATAAGCAACAGTTGCTTCATTGTAAGGTACAGCAAGGTTACGTGGAAGAAGGAAGTTACGAGCATAACCGTTAGCTACGTTTTTTACGTCGCCTTCTTCACCCAATGATTTAACGTCTACGTTAAGAATTACTTTCATTTTCAAGCTCCTTTAAGTTTTAAGAGGTCATCTCGGAGTATGAGATTCCTCGTTTTTGTAAAATTAATCTGCAACGAATGGCAAAAGGCTGATTGAGCGAGCTCTTTTGATTGCCTTTGCAACTTCGCGCTGGTGCTTTGCACATGTACCTGTAATGCGGCGTGGAAGAATCTTACCACGTTCTGTCATATAACGGCGGAGTGCATCTGCATCCTTGTAGTCAATTTTTGCTTTGTTAGCACAGAAACGGCAAACCTTCTTGCGGAAGTATGTCTTTGCCTTTGAGCGTCCATCACGGTCATCTTCACGACCTTCATTTTCTGCTGTCACTTCGTTCATCTGAGCTTCCTGTGACATCATGTCCTGTTTTTCTTCCATTTCCTGATTTTCTTCAGACATATTTTAATTCTCCTGTGTTTTGATTAGAAAGGAATATCTTCCGGGAAGTCGCTTCCGGTATCACCATAAGAATCTGATGAGTAACCGCCAGAAAAGCCTCCAGAGGCCTGAGCATTATTTGGCTGGAACTTTGGAGTACCAGGAGCTGCAGGTGCAGCACCATCACCCTTTCCGCCTAAAAGCTGAACATTGTTAGCTACAATTGTAACCTTGCTCATTTTCTGACCATCTTTTTCCCAACGATCCTGCTTTAAGTAACCGTCTATTGCAATCTGTTTACCTTTCAAAAGATAAGGCTTAAGATTTTCAGCTGTTTTTCCCCAGATAGTAACATCAAAATAATTTACTTCATCTGTCCACTGCTCACCAGTTTTCTTGCTTCTGTTAACAGCGATGCTTACGTTTGCCCTTGCCTGTCCGCTAGAAACATAACCGAAACTACGTTCATCTGTTCCTAAATCCTTTGTAAGACGTCCGATAAGTACAACATGATTTAAATCTGTCATAAAAGCTCCTCCACTGTGATTAATGGCCTAAAAGAAATTATTTTTCGTCAATGCGAACAAACTGATATTTCAAAAGATTCATATTGATTTTGAATTCTTTGTCAATTTCAGTAATCTTGCTTGGATTGATTTTCATTGTAAAGAGAACGAAACGACCTCTTTTCTGCTTTTTGATTTCGTAGGTAAGATCACGGTCACCGAAAGGTTTTTCTTCTTCAATTTCGGCACCAAATTTGGTGAGAGTGCCTTTTACATCTTCGGCACCTTTTTTTGACTTTTCATCCTCTAAAGGAAAAATAGTCATAAGTTCATACTTTTTCATAAGTATCTCCTGAAAAATTTTATTCTGTACAAACAGAATTTTTCGGAGGACAGTAATACAAGTCCAAATCGACGATTATAGAAATGTACAACAAAAACCCGTGCGGATTTTTGTTCCTCCTTATGGACATAGGAAGGTCACGAAGACCTCCAAGGATAGAAAATATTATATATAAAATATTATATAAGGTCAATTACAAGGGATGCATATAAAGGCATTTTGAAAAATATAGGCTACGTAGTGGAAAAAAAATAAGAATGTAAATTTTTAATAGGCATAGTGAAAAAATACGGAGCGGAAATTTGGGTTTTGCGGAACGTCCTTTTCGTTTAGTGGAGCAAAACACAAATTTACGCGGGAGTATTTTTTCACTATAAATATTTATTTTTTTCAGGTTTGGTATTATAATGAAGGAATGTTTAATCGAAGATTTGCTTTAGTTTTAATTATATTTTTAATTACCCTTTCGGCTGCTTTTGGTAAACCTAAAAAGAATGCGATAACTGTTCCATCTAAGGTGCAGGAGAAAATTGCAAATACGGAAGAGTCACCTAAATCCTGGTATATTTGTGAATTAAAGGGAAAAACTAAAGCTGGAAATATTGTTATTGGTCCTGTTGAACAACGTGAGCTTATCCTTCTTATATGGATTGGAAACTCTATTCAACCAAACAAAAATTATTGTATTGCAAAGAATAAAACTTACATTTCTAAAAATCCGGAATCATTTTTTAAAGATGAATTTGATATTATAAAGAAAGATATTAATGAGTTTGGTCTTGCCGAAACTTACGAAAAATACTTTTTTACAAATTATCTTACCCGAAGTCTTAAGCTTTCTTATGATGGTGAAATACCAGAAGACAGTGAAACTCAAGATGAAGCTTCTTCGGAAACTCAAGATGAAGAACTGCCTCTTCAGGAAGGTTCACAACTTACAAGACAAATGATTGAAGAACAGACAAATGCTCCTGAACCTTCAATTGAGGAACCTGCTCTTGAACCACCATTAGAACAGAAAATCGAAGAGCCTCCTGTAGAAGAACCAAAACCTGAACCTAAACCAGAGCCAAAGCCGGAACCTAAACCTGAGACTGCTCCTGCGCCAAAACCAGAGCCAGTTCCAGAGCCTGTACCTGAACCAGCTCCAAAAACTGTTGAACCTGTTAAACCGGAATTCCAGACAATTGAAGAAGAACCAGTTCCTATTCTGGAAGCAGATTCTGAAGAACAATTACAATCAGAAGAAGAAATTATGGTTGCAGAAGGAGAACCTGCACCTTTATTAGAACCATCAATCGAAAAGGTTGCAGAAACTGTTGCTATTCCAGAACCACTGCCTGCTCCAAAGCCAGTTCCAAAACCTGAACCAAAACCAGAACCTGAGCCAGAACCAACACCAGTACCAGAGCCTGTTCCGCAACCAGAACCTGCTCCTGAACCAGCTCCAGTTCCAGAACCAATCCCTGAACCGGAACCTGCACAGGCCGTTGCAGAAGCACCACAAGAACCAGAACCAGTTGTTGAAAGTTCATTTGAGCTTCCTATCAGCACTACTCCATCAACAACAGTTAATAGATATCAGCGTGAAAACCTTTTGGACTACGCTCCTAAAAAAACACCTCCGCTTCCATCAGACGATGACTATACTTCGTATCAGTTAATCGGTTCGCCAGATGCTGCTGATTCAAAAGGTATAACTCTTCTTATGAAAGCTGCAAAAGCAGGAAACAACTGGGAATTAAAAAATCTTCTTAGTTCAGGTGCAAATGTAAATCTTAAGGATCATGATGGCTGGACCGCATTGATGTATGCCGTTCGCTATCAAGAAAATACTTCTATTGTAGATCTTTTAATAGACGCAGGCGCTCAGGTAAAAGCAAAGAATTCTTACAATGTTTCGGCACTTATGCTTGCAGCAACTTATAATGGAAACCCTGAAATTTTAAGAAAACTTTTAAGCTACTATTCACCATCAGAAAAAGAAGTTGTTCAGTCATTTGTTTTAATGCTTTCGGACAATTATTCATCAGATTATTCAAAGGCTGCAAAAGTTGATACTTTCATTGAAAAATCAATTGCGCTCAATTCTTTCTACAATGGAAAAACACCACTTATGTATGCCGCTCAATATTGCAGTTCTACACTCGTAATTAAAAAACTCCTTGATTATGGTGCAGGAACTTCAATCCGCTCTGCCGATGGAAAAACAGCATTTGATTATGCTAAAGAAAATCCGACACTTCCTCATGATGATGTTTACTGGATGTTGAATAAAAAATGAGAATAACAGGCGGAACTTTAAAAGGCAGAATCATTCAATGTCCCGACGGAATAATCAGACCCGCCATGGACAGAATGCGCGAATCAGTTTTTTCTATAATCGGCGATTTAACAGGCAAATCCTGGCTCGATCTTTTTTCGGGTTCTGGAACTATTGCACTTGAAGCAGCTTCGCGTGGAGCAAATCCTATTGAATTATGCGAAAAAGATAAAATCAAAGTTGGGACTCTTTTGAATAACGTAAAAATTTCAGAACAGGAATGCGGAGTTAAAATCAAATGTCATTTTATGCCTGTAGAATATTTTATCAAACGATGCAAAAACTCTTTTGATTTTATATTTTTTGATCCACCCTTCCCTTATAAATTTCACGAACAGCTTGTTCTTCAGGCTGCGCAAAATGGAATGTTAAAACCCGAAGGAACAATTTTAGTTCACAGACCAGAAGAACATTTTATGCCCGAAGTTATAGGTCCTTTGGTAAGAACAGATCAGCGTGAATATGGAAGATCAATTGTTGATTTTTACAAATTTGCAGCTTCTCCAGCCACAGAAACTACGAATACAAGCCCTCAACCCCAAAATTCTTAAGTAATAAAAAAAAACTTTAATAATTTTAAAAACTGTGTTAAAATGTTTAAAATGAGTAGAAAAGAAAAAGTACAGGAACAATTCGATGCTGCAATCAGGGAAAAACAGATCCCTGAAGGTTTTATCAAAGTAACTGATAATCCAGTTGGCGGATTAACTTCTGAACAAAAAGTTATACTCAACCGTAAGGCAAACGCCATGTTCAATGCAGGTAACATTGAGGATGCCAGAAGAATCTATATTACAACAGGTTATTCTGACGGACTCACCCGCGTGGGAAATTACTACATGGACAAAAACGAAGGTCTAAAAGCCCTCAAAGCGTATTATCTTGCACATAACAAACGTGATGCAGAACCGATTTACGAATCGATTGCAAACGTAATTTCGACTCTATTAAAAAATGATATATAAATTATTTTGATTATTTAAAAATAATTTAAAAACAAGGAGTAAAAAAAATGGACAATTTGGACTCTACAGCAAAGGACGTTTTCGAGCCTGAAAGTCTCGAAATGCCAGCAGATGCTATTAAAGAAAGCAATGAAAAAATTGCAGAGCTTTCTAAAAAGGGTTATCAGCTATTAAAAGAGAGTGAGTTTGATCAGGCACGTGAAGCATTCTTCCAGATTCTCGACATTGAAGATAACAATAACTATGCCCTCGTAGGACTAGGTGATACAGCAAGAAAAGAAAATAAATTTAATGATGCAATCACATTTTACAATAAATGTCTTTCTTTCTACCCTTCTAACAATTATGCTCTCTTTGGTCTTGCAGATTGTTACAAGGCACTCAATCAGTATTCAAAAGCAATTGATATCTGGCAGCAGTATTTAGTTCATGATGACAAAAATATTACTGTTATTACTCGTGTTGCTGATGCTTACCGAAAGATTCACGAATTCAAAAAATCAAAAGAGCTTTATCTTAAAGTTTTGGAAATGGAAAAGGACAATCCATACGCTTTGATTGGTCTTGGACATTTGAGCTATGACTTTAAGGAATACAAGGATGCTCTTGGTTACTGGACTCGCATTTATGATTTGAATCTTGATAATGTTGATATCCGCGTTCTTACAGCAATTGGAAACTGTCACCGCAAACTCAAGACTTTTGAAAAAGGAACATATTTCTTTGACAAGGCTCTTCAGCGCGATCCAAAAAATTTCTATGCATTGTTTGGACTTGCAGACTGTTATCGCGGTATGGGACAGCAGCCAAAATCAATTGAATACTGGAACAAGATTCTTGAAATTGATCCAAAGAACAAAGTAATTCTTACACGTGCAGGTGATGCTTACAGAACAATCGGAAATTATGATGAAGCTGTAAAGTATTACACAAAAGCACTTGAAATTGATTTTGATATTTATGCTGCAATTGGTCTTGCTTTGATTTGCAAAGGTCAGGGAAAACTTGA
>CAMKDH010000111.1 GCA_946411215.1 uncultured Treponema sp.
ACTCCAACCTGGTATGTATTCCACATGTACAAGGCTCACATGGATGCTACTCATCTTGAAAGCTTTGTTTCTACAGAAACTGTTGGTATTGATGATGCTACTGTAAACGCTGTTACTGCTTCTGCTTCTCACAAGAAGGGTGATTATACTGTTACTTTGACAAATGCCGATTTGAACAAGGCACGTTCTGTTACTGTGAAACTTGATGGTTTGAAGACTATTGGTGGGGCAGAAGGCCTCGTCCTTGCCGGAAAGCTTATGAACAGCATGAACACCTTTGACAAACCAAATGAGGTTGTGGAGAAGAAGTGCAAGGTTGAAGTTAATGGTAATGAAGTTACTGTGAAGATGCCTGCACGCAGTGTTGTGACTTTGTTTATTAAGAAGTAATGACTGATCCATGTCCCGTTTGCCAGAATAAAAACGATCTCGCTGCTATGGAAATGACTCCGGAGCTGGTAGAAGAAATGGCTGCTTCGGAGGTCGTGACCGATTTTTGCGGGGACGTGGAGTTGGGTCGTCGTCTGGCAATTTGCGGGGCATGTCCCCGTCTGCTAAATGGTATGACCTGCGCCGAATGTGGCTGCTTTGTGCAATTTAGGGCAAGGCATGCCACTGCCCATTGTGCGAATGGTTTGTGGTAGGTAGTGTCTGCCGCTCCTTTTGCAAAACGCTAAAACCTAAAATCCAATCCCAGTTTTATAAATACCTCATTTACATCGCTTCCGGAAATCTGAGTTGTTAGTTCGTCAAAATCGTATAGAGGGCCTTTTGAGATGGGACCAAAAATCCAGGTACCAGAAAGGTTGATATTGAGGTTTGAGGTGAGGGCGTAGCTGATATTCAGAGTTTCTTTAAAACGTAAAAACGCACAGGCTTGTTCTTCGTTTATGTAAAAATCGTTGTCGGTGTCGGGTTTGGAGTGATGATGATCTGTGCTGCTGATTCTTGTGTATGGAGAAATGTAACTGCCTGCGGTGAGGTCGAGTTTTGAAAGGATATTTGCAGAAAAATCAAAGCCTAGAAAGGTGTAAAAGGTCCTGCGGGCAAGTTCAATAGGGTAAAGCTTCTTTGCTTTGCGGGCATATTCGCTGTCCCAGGAATTATCTTCGCCGTTTTTGCTGTAATCCATGCCGCCATACCAGCCGTAGCCGTTCTGTGCAAAGAAAGAATCGTAGCAATAAAGGATTCCCATTTTTGGTGTTATTCCAAACTGATTTTGCCTGCCAAAGCGGAAGGCCCAGCCTAAGTCCATAAAAAAATCATAATTTTGCTGAGCGTTGTTTTCGTGAATTGAATAAGTTGTTTTTACGCCAAGCAGATTCCAGTCAGAATCATACATTGTGCCGCATTTTCCGGGAAAGGCTATATCTGCACCAAAAGAAAGCTGCGCCGGCCCAAAAGAAGTATTTACAAGAAGCCCCGCAGTAAAAAGCGGTTCAACCTGGTATTCGAGGTAACTATAAAGCTTCCTGCCCGAGGGACTGTAAATATATTCCCCATGATTTTCAAAAGCAATTCCAAAGTTCGGATTTATTGAAAAAGCAGCTTCTGCCTTTTGCGCAAAAAGTGCACAGTTGAGAATTGTAATTAAAATCAGGGCGGCCATCAGTTTTTTCATTTTAGTTATAAACAAAAAAATCCGCCTGCCATAACAACAGACGGATTTTTTGGAATTAGAAGATTCTAAAGATTAGTCTTCGAACTCAGCTACTTCAGCTTCTCCCTTAATTCCAGAGAGGCGCCAAGAACCCTTGAGTGACTGGTTTCCATATACGTTAGCATATACACCAAGACCAGCCTGTGTCTTCTTTGTATATCCAGTTACAGATGCAGGAATTGTATATTTGTCAATGTCTGTAACTTTCTTGAGAGCCAAGCTTGAAATCCAGCTTCCGTTCTCTTTAAGAACATCTTTTGGATTGTAGTATTCAATTGTGTATGAACCATTCTCTTCTGCAGTAACATTGATACAAACTGTGAATGTTTTTGCTTCTTCATCATATGCATAATGCTCGAGATTTTTTGTAGCTTTACTATTTGCTACTGGTAATGCAACAATTTCGCATTCACAAGGTTCTGTATCTTTTAAGAAGTCTTCATAATCAGCAGCTTTGTAAACATGAGCTTTTGTTGCACCAAGGTTAGAGTCATTCAATTTGCTGATGTTTCTGAAAACAGAAATGTATGTACAAGGTACACCTTTGTACATTGTTGCACCAACAATAGAAAGATCATAAGTTACAGCTTTAGTATCTTCATCTGTTTTTTTTGTTACATTGAAAGCGTAGCCCATCATACCCTTTGCTTTAGTTTCATCAATTTCTTCCTGAACAATCTTTGCTCTTGAACCATAGTGCTTTGTCAAAAGTGGGTTAACTTCACGAAGAATTTTATCTTCGTTGTTTGTTACATTAATTTTTGCATTAGAAGCCTGTCCTGTAATCATTTCACCGTTTACAGCACCATCTACTGCAACATCATCGTCTTCTTCCTGAGCTTCTGTAACACCACCAATTGGTTTATTGAGAAGTCCATCACAAGATACAAGAGCAGCAGCTAAAGCTACAGCAGTTAATCCCAATAAAAATTTCTTTACTAATTTCATAGCAAATCTCCGTCTTGAGCCTGTTTTTCTGGATTATTTTATATATTCCAATAAGGCTCTTTGAGTATAGTTCGCCGCCTCTACAGGCAAGCTTGCTGTTTAAAAAAGATTGGTTTATTTAAACAGTATGTTAACTATAAATCTCAAACTGAAATTTTTCAAGCAAAAAATGTCGAAAAATGCTGATTTTTCTGACTACCGTCAAAATAACTGGAATTCGTTAAAAAACCTTGACATCCTCCAAATTGTGTTATAATGTGTATATACAATATACACAAGTTTGCATATATGGTGGTCTCGGAGCTTGGAGAAGAGACTGTATGGAGGTGCTTATGAACTTAATTGAAATTCGCGGACTATGCAAAAACTTTGAAACCTTCAAACTTCAGAATGTTGATATTACTCTGGAAGAAGGCTACATTATGGGATTTATCGGGCGCAACGGTGCGGGTAAATCTACTACCATAAAAACAACACTTAATCTTATGAACAGCGATGGTGGAACTGTAAAGCTCTGCGGTCTTGAAATGCCAAAAGATGAAATTGAAATTAAAAATCAGGTTGGATATGTATTAGGCGGTGTTGATTTTTATCCAGAAGCAAAAATCGGCCACATTACAAATGTAACAAAAAGCTTCTACCGTGAATGGAATGAAAGCCTTTACAAAGAGCTTTGCGACCGTTTTGAAATTGACCAGAACAAAAAGTTCAAGCAGCTTAGTGCTGGCATGAAAGTTAAATATTCACTTGCAATTGCAATGAGCCATAATCCAAAGCTTTTGATTCTTGATGAACCAACAAGTGGTCTTGATCCCGCTGCCCGTGATGATCTTGTTCTTTTGTTCCAGGAGTTCATCGAAGACGGCAAACATTCAATCCTGTTTTCTACACATATCACAAGCGATCTTGAAAAATGCGCCGACTACATCACTTACATCAAGCAGGGACAGATTCTTGCCAGTGCCGACAAAGATACCTTCAGAACCTCTTACATCAGTGTAGCAGGTAAAAAAGATCAGCTTACACCGGAGGCTCAGTCAAAAATCATAGGGCTTCATGAACATCAGCTTGGATTTGAAGGCCTTATGAAATCTGAAGATAAAGCTCTTGCAAGTGCGGGTGGTTTTGAAATTTCTGAACCAAGTCTTGAAGACATTATGATTCATATTGAGCGACGCTAGGACAACAGGAGGTACAAAATGAAATCACAGACACTTAATCTTTTGAAAAAAGAAATCGTTCTTGGAAATACAATGCAAACAATAATCTGGTCAATCTGTTGTTTTGGCATGTATTTTATTCCAAGCTATCCATCTTATGTTGGACCCTTTTATATTACACTTTGTATCATGATGACCTTTGCGCTTAATCAGTCTTCGCATGATATTTTGTATACAGCACTTCTTCCTGTTCGCAAGATTGATACAGTAAAAGCAAGATTTTTATACTGCGGATTAATTGAACTTGCTTCTCTTGTGCTTGCTGTTATTCCAGCCCTTATCAGAGTCTTTACTTCATTCCCACAAAATCAGGCAGGAATTAATACAAGCCTTGCATACTTTGGTTTACAGCTGATTGTATATTCTCTTTTCAATTTGATTTTCCTTGGAAACGTTTATAAAAATCCGCTCAAACCGGGACTCCGCTATATGATTGCCGCAGTTGTATACTTTCTGGCATACGCAGTTTGTGAACTCCCAGTATGGATGTATTACGGTAATAAAGGAAAGCTTGCAGAAGGAACAATCAGTGAACTTCCAAAGCTTGCACAGGTTGGTCAGATGTTTACAGATATTTCGGGCCAGTTCCTTAAGAGCCAGTGCCTGATTCTTTTGGGTGGAATTCTGATTTTTGGTGGAGTATGGTATTTGACCTTTGCAAGAGCCGCACGCCAGTTTGAAAAGTACGACTTATAATGGATATAGTGTTATCAACAAAAACTGACAAACCAATATATACTCAAATCTACGAGCAGATTTCGAACCAGATAATGACTGGCGAGATTTCTGCCGGAGAGAAATTACCTCCAATCCGTACTGTTGCAGTAAATCTTCGTATAAGCGTTATTCCTGTAAAGCAGGCATGGGAACAGCTTGAACGCGAAGGCTTTATCTCTACTGCAGCGGGACGCGGAACCTTTGTAAATCAACTTGAACATCACGAAATTTCTGGAAAGCGCAACGCCGCTGCAGAAGAAATCCTTACAAAAGCAACAGCTTCCTGCCGCGAGATGGGTCTTAGCCTCGAAGAGATAATTGAAATAATTAAAAAGAATTACTAAACAATCAACGACTTAAAGAAATTGCATTCGTCATCGTTACAAACAGTAGCCTGTGTCAATCTTGGATCACAGTGGAATACATGCCACAAAGGCATCTGATCATCACCGTAACAATGATATTCGTATTTAACTCCAGCGTCTTCCAGGGCCTTTGTAATAAGCGGTGCCTGTGAGAAAAGGAAATCTCCCTTACAGGTCATTACAAATGCAGGTGGGAAATCCTTTGTAACATGAGCGCTTGCATTGAGCATAAACATTGTATCTTTTGTTATGCCGCCAGGGACCATAGCCTCAATGAGCATAGACATAAGAGGATTCTGTTCAAGTGCAGGATCCATATCGTATTTTCCGCAGTTTAATGCAAGGCCGCGCAAAGTAAGTGGCTTATCTTTTATAAAAGGATATGTTTTTTTGTATTCCGGATTTGTGATTGCCGAAGCATAAAGAGTAAGAAGATGTCCGCCCGCAGAATCTCCAACAGCAAAAACATTGTTTAAGTCAAAACCATATTCGTCTGCATTGTTGCAAATCCACTGGAATACATTTTCGGTATCTTCAATTGCAGCAGGGAATTTAACTTCCGGAGCAAGTCTGTATGAAAAGTTAACAACAGCAAATCCACGCTGAGCAAGCTTTAAGGTATACCACTGATAAATATCTTTATTTCCGTAAACCCAGGCGCCACCGTGCACGCTTACAATAACAGGAAGCTTTTCTGATTTTTGATTAGCAGCAGGTCTGTAAACATCAAGCATTTGCCATTTTTTGAACTTCTGGTCGGGCCCGTAAACAATATCATTAAATCTGATTACATCAGAAGGGGTTGTTTGTCCCTTATCACGAATCTTATCACCGCGTCCAAAATCTCTTCGGGTTTTCCAAGCCATACACTTGTGAATAAGTTTTGCCATTGCACTCTCCATTGAGTTTATTATCATTCTATTTTAACACAAATTTGTAATTTTGAAAGGACAAAATTAAATTTCCATGTTATAATTTTTTTATGGAAATTATCAAGCTTAAGCATGTAAAGAACTATCGTGATTTGGGGGGCATCACAACTTCTGAAGGAAGAGTTTTGAAGCCTCACATGCTTATTCGCGGAACAACGCTTTTTGATCCTACGCTGCTTGGTATAAAAATCTTAAAAGAAAATTATAATCTCAAGACAATTATAGATTTGCGCACTCAAAAGGAAATTCTTGAAAAGCCTGATGTAAAAATTGATGGCGTTGAAATTCTTCATATGCCTGTTTTTGATGAATCGGTTGCGGGCATAAGTCACGAAAAAAAAGTGCATAGCTTTAAAACACTTATGATGATGCCAAAAATGGAAGATCTTTATGTTCAGATGGTAACAGGCGCAAGTCTTGATAACGTTATAAAGGTTCTTAAGTTTATTCTTACTCTTCCAGTACAAAAGTTTTCTGTTGTGTTTCATTGTACTGCAGGAAAAGACAGAACCGGAGTTGTTGCCGCATTGCTTCTTTCGTTTCTGGGTGTTGACAGAGTGACTGTTATGAACGATTATCTGCTTACAAACAAACGGGTTTTGTTTAAGGCAAATATGGCATACGTTGGACTTTTGATAACTAAAGGAAATCCAAAGCTTGCACATAAAATCAAGCATTACTTTCTGGCAGAGCCTAATTTTATAAAGGCAGCGCTCAACCAGCTCGAAAAGGATTTTGGTTCGCTCGAAGAGTTCTTTAAGCAGAAGCTTGGATTTACAGAAGAAGAAACAAAAAATATAAAAGATAAATTTTTAGAATAGAGGCAAAAAAATGGCAGTAATTACACCAAAACGAAAGGATTATATTTCCTGGGATGAATATTTTATGGGAGTGGCAAAGCTTGCGGGATTTCGTTCAAAGGATCCAAACTCTCAGGTTGGAGCATGTATTGTAAGCGAAGATAATAAGATTCTTTCTATGGGCTACAACGGTTTTCCACGCGGCTGTTCTGATGATGAATTTCCTTGGGCACGCGAAGGCGATACTTTAGACACAAAGTATGCCTATGTAACTCACAGCGAGCTTAATGCAATTTTAAACTATCGTGGTGGTTCACTTGAAGGCTGTAAAATCTATGTAACACTTTTTCCATGTAATGAGTGTGCAAAAGCAATTATTCAGTCTGGAATTAAAACTGTTGTTTATGCAGATAATAAATATGATGGAACACCATCTGTAGAGGCTTCTAAAAGACTTATGAATGCTGCTGGGGTTCGTTACTATCAGTATGAGCCGACTGGTCGCAAGATTGAGATTGATGTTTAAGAGCAAGATACATCTGCGAAAGCTCTGTACGGGCCTCGTGAATCTGGCGGATTAAATCTGCATTTTCTTCGAGGGCCTGTGCTTCTTCTAATAACTGCTGGCCTGCTCCTTCGGCGGTAAACTTTTTTTCATTTATTAAATATTTTAATCTGAAAATCATTTCAATTTCGCGCTGGGTATAGGTTCGTCTACCACCCATATCCTTTTGCGGGGCAAAGCCTGGAATAACTTCTTCCCAGTAGCGTAAGACGTGTGCTTTAATGCCGGTTAATTCTTCAACTTCGCCAATTGAATATGTCATCGTTACCCCCTGTCTTCCCATTTCTGGCGGCTTGCCTTGAATTCTACCTGAACAGGAATATGGTCGTAGCCTAAATCTTCGCGGATGCGGTTTTTAAGATATGTTACATAAGGCTCTGGAACAACCTCTGGTCGGGTTGCAAAAATCACAAAGCTTACAGGATTTACGCTTGCCTGTGTCATATAGCGGATTTTAAAATGAGCAGTTTTACTTGCTGGAGGAGGGTAGCGTTCTAGCCAGTCCTGCAGGGCATTGTTGAGAGATGCAGTTCCGATTTTTCTTGTGAGCTGCTCGTACATATTAATTGCAGTATTAAGAAGGTC
>CAMKDH010000112.1 GCA_946411215.1 uncultured Treponema sp.
ACAATCTTCCACGCAGCATGACAACAGACGATATCTTTGATTTTGTAAAGAACGCATACTAATTTACCGGCTAAAAATATATGATTGAACCAGGAAAACTTTTTCAGCTCGCAGGCGGCCAGAAACGTCGCAAACTTGCACTTACTTTTGGTGCATTGGAACGCGATATTCTTGGCATTGCAGAGAAAGGAACTGAATATTCTTTTACAAACATTCCTCGTGCTGAATATATTAAAGAAATCACAAAAGTTCTCTTAAAAGACCCTAAAATTACACCAGAAGCTGCAGCAGAACTTAATGCAATGCTTGAAGCAGACCCAATTGATGAACTTCGTCTTTGTAATTGTGCCAGAAATCATCTTTTAGCAATAATCGGGACATTCCCTGCTGAATGGGATTTAGTTATTGCACCTCACCCTTCCCTTACAAACGAAGATGGAACTGTAAAACAGCGTGATTTTTATCCTGGAGTTGCCGTTTACGCAGAAGATATCCGTTCGCCTTTTAATATTGGTTCAATTTTTCGAACTGCAGAAGCAATGGGCGCCGAAAAAGTATATATTTCACCCTGCTGTGTAGATCCGGAGCAGCCACGCGCAGTAAGAAGCGGTATGGGCTGTATAGAAACAATGGGCTACCAAAGGTGTTCTCTGGATGAGCTGCCTGCCGACATTCCTGTTTTTGCGCTTGAAACTGGTGGCACCGATATAAATGAATTTGAGTTTCCAGAAAAGGGAATCTGTATAATTGGTTCAGAAGAGCTTGGTGTTAGCCCGGAAGCATTAAAAAGAGCCACCTATGGCAGAGTTACCATTCCAATGAAAGGATTAAAAGCATCGCTTAATGTTGGTGTTGCGTTTGGTATTTTAATGCAAAAGTGGGTGGAGTTCTTAGAAGGCTAATTCTTTAACTGCTTAATCATAAAGTCTAACTGGCCCTTTGAATGAATGCCAAAGAAATCAAGCGCCTCTTTATTTATTTGATAGTATTCTGCTTTGCCCTGCTCGTAGTACTGTAAAATATCAGCAAGGTAAACTGCATAAACAATATGTTTAATTTCTTCAGGAGCGAACGAAGGATTATTGTGGTAGCGTACAACCTGAGCAACAGTTTCAGGGAGACCCCAGGTCTGTGCAAGCTTGTAACAGCCACGGCTATGTCCAAAATCCTTTAAGAACAATTCATAAAGAAGTCCGGTTTCATCAAGATTATCAGCAAGCTTTTTAACTGCCTGTTTTTGTTCATCTGTTGCAACTTCAAGCAAAAGACATTCAATATCATGGAATAAAGCACAGACAAATATTTCTTCAAGATTAAACTCAAACTCTGGTGTATTCTTTGCAATATTATAAGCGTAGTAAGCAACATCATATTCATGCTGCCAGAAATTTCTTACATCCTGCTCTCTTTTAATTTCACGGAACACCGGATTTTCAACAGATATAAGTTTTACAACTTCATC
This sequence comes from uncultured Treponema sp., assembly GCA_946411215.1. GTDB lineage: Bacteria > Spirochaetota > Spirochaetia > Treponematales > Treponemataceae > Treponema_D. Next base: position 1,463 of record CAMKDH010000112.1, read on the forward strand.
CCGTCCAAGAACTTCAAACGCATTTGAAATTCTAGAGCAGCTGTACCCTTTAGCAGCAGCAGCTTTTAAAAGAACTGCAGCTAATGAAATATCCTTTGTAATGATATTAATAAGTTCGTCGTCGGTAGCTTTTTTTGCAGCATCCGCAAAATCTTTAAGTGTTCCTTCAAAAACAGGAATTGTATTTAATACTTCAATAAAGGCCTCGTAAAGCGAATCCATCTGTTCATTGATTTCTTTATTCAGAGGCAGAAGCATCTGTGTAACTGTTTCATCTTCTGTACAGAAAACCTTATAATTGTTTCTGGAAAGTCCGATTTTGCGCAGCATAAGGATGATAATGATAATTCCAAGACCCGCACCTTCTGTCTGGTCAACCATCAGTGAAACAACCTGCTGCGGCTCCTCGTATTTTTCTGCAACACGAAGTTTTTCAAGGATTCGTTTCTTTTCTGATTTTGTTAATATTGAATTATTGCGGATTTCTATTCTAATGCCATCATCAGTGAGCTGCAGGATTAATTTGATATAAAGACCAGCCTGTTTTTGAAGCTCAAGATAATGTGCAAGGTTCGAAAGCATATCCTCTTTAAAAGAAATCATTCCCTGCTGATATTGCATTTCATCATTTATGTCGAGTTTTTGTTCCTGAAAATAGACACGCTTTGTATTTGCTTTTTTTGAATTGGTAAGAAGTTCGCCTAAACAGAAACCCAGGTTATCAACCATATGTTCCTGATGACATTTAATAAGAAAATAATTAAGGACTTCCTGGATATATGTCTCTTTCTCCCTTGGAAGAGTATATGAATATATCTCAATAGGGGTGTGCAGTTGTACTGCGAGGCTGATTCTCTCTTTATCCATTTCTGTCAGGAACTTACTACGAAAGTCCATATTCTTCTATTTTATTGTAAAATTGAAGAAAAGTAAAACTTTTTTTGAAAAAAATGGTATAATGTTCATATGAGTGCACAGAAAAAAACTCAAACAAAAAGAAAATCAACAACAAATCGCAAAACTGGAACTGCTAGAAAAAGTTCTTCAACAAGAAAGAAGAGTTCTTCAAAAAAAGTAAATATTCCGGTATACAAAACAATCATTTTATGTCTGAGCATAATTATTCTTTGTCTTGTGCTTTTACTCATTACTACACTTCCAAAAAAATCTGTTTCAGAACCAGAAACTTATTCTATTACAGAACGATTCGAAGAATATCCACCTAAAACAGAACCTGAAAAGCTTTCGTCTCCAGAAATACAGCTGGAAGAAAAAAAGCCTGAGATTGAAAAAGCAAAACCTGAATCAAAACCCGCTCCGGAACCTAAAAAGGAAACTCCTGCAAAACAAACAGAAACTAAGAAGCAGGAAGAAAAAAAGTCTGAACCTGCGCCACAAATCAAAAAATCAGCAGACAAACCTAAAGAAAAGGAAAAACCTGCACCCGCAAACACCTTTGGTTTTGAAAAAGCAAAGAATAAAGCCCAGCTCATTTTTGTTTTTGATGATGGCGGACAAAACCTTGAACATTTGAAGAAATTCCTTGAGTTGCCGTTCCCTATTACAGTTGCAGTCCTTCCTCAAATTACTCATTCTCAGGAAGCAGCACAGATGGTAAGAAAGTCTGGAAACGAATTAATTCTTCATCAGCCGATGCAGTCTGTTAACCCTAATATTAATCCAGGGCCTGGCGCCATTACACCAAACATGAGCGAAGAAGAAATTAAACAGCAGCTTTTTACGAACATAAATCAGATTGGTCCGATTGCCGGAATGAATAATCACGAAGGCTCTGGAATTACTGCCGACATTGATAAAATGGAAATCATTCTTAAAGCAACAGAACAGGCAGGCATTTATTTCTTAGACAGCCGCACAAATGTAGAAACAAAAGTGCCTTATGTTGCAAACGGGCTTGGATATACATATTACGAACGAAATATCTTTTTGGATAACGAAAAAACTCGAGCAAACGCTCTTTCAGAAATTAAAAAAGGTCTTGCTCTTGCCAATAAAAATGGAAGCGTTATAATGATAGGACACGTCTGGAGTGCAGATTTTCTACCGGCTCTGCTCAAAGAAATCTATCCTGAATTAATTTCTCAAGGGTATACCTTCAGTGTTGTGAGCAAGTCTAATGCACAAAAGCGATGAGGATAATAAATGATTGTACTTGGTATAGAAAGCAGCTGTGATGAAACAGCTTGTGCTATTGTCGAAGACGGCAAAAAAATCTTAAGCAATGTTGTTGCAACTCAGATTCCTTTTCATGAAGTTTATAAGGGTGTTGTTCCAGAAATTGCAAGCCGCAAGCATGCAGAATGGATTTTGCCGGTAGTAAAACAGGCTCTTAAAGAAGCAGATCTCCCTCTTGAAAAAATAGACGCAATTGCTGCTACAAACCGTCCTGGTCTTATGGGCTCGCTCCTTGTTGGATTTACTTTTGGGAAAACCCTGGCGTGGTCTACAGGAAAGCCTTTTATTGCAATTAATCATATGCTTGGTCATTTGTATGCAGCACAACTACAGACTGATGTTGAATATCCGTTCCTGGGACTTTTAGTAAGCGGTGGCCACAGTATTATCTGTAAAGTAAATGATTTTGATGATCTTGAAATTCTTGGAACTACAGTAGATGATTCTGTTGGAGAAGCTTTTGATAAGGTTGCAAAGTTCTACGGTCTTGGATATCCTGGCGGAGTTATAATTGATAACCTTGCAAAGAAAGGTGACCCAAAAGCGGCAAAGTTCCCTGTTCCAAAGCTTGATGAAGAAACTCACCGTTATGATGTTTCTTTTTCGGGACTTAAAACTGCTGTAATTCATCAGTGTGATTTATTCTGGCAGCCAGGCTATGAACATTCAACAGAAAATATGTGTGCAGCCTTCCAGGAAACTGCTATAAAAACTCTTGTAGGAAAATTACTTCGTGCCGCAGATGATACGGGACTTAAAACTGTAGTTTGTGGTGGTGGAGTTGCAGCAAACTCAAGATTGCGCCAGATGCTTGCAGAACGCAATGATCTTAATTGTATTTTCCCTCCACTAAAGCTTTGCGGAGATAACGGAGCAATGATTGCGGGAGTTGCATATCATTTCTTAAAACGCGGTGACAGAAGCGGAATTGATACTGTTACTTGTGCAAGAATTCCTCAGTTTAAGAGAGGATTGGATCAGGTAAGGCATAGACAATAAAAAGCGGCCTAGAACTCTACTTTAATTCCGGCGCCAATCTTCAAACCGTCAGCAGATTTGTCTGTAAAAACTGAAATCGGGAAGAACACAGATAATTCAGGGCCATATTTTGTTTTACCGTAATAAAACATCCAGTCAATTCCGGCTGAAACATATAAAAAGCGGACATTCTCATAGAACCAGCTGTTCATATAATCAATATCACTCTGAACTGTTCCTGTAAAACCAGGATCCTCTCCCTGAACGTTGGAAGGAACTGTTGCAAAACGGAAGAGCCCCGCAACCCCCGCAAGAATACTCCAGCTGTATTTGTTGCGGTAATTCAATTTAAACACAATAGGAAGATTCAGCAGAAAATTAAAAGTAAGGCCTGTACGGTTTTCTACTTCGGCAGGAAGCACCATCTGGTCATAAACAAGGTTGTAGGAAGTAAAAAATCTGAGTGAAGGCTGAAACGAAATAGCGGTATAGTTTGGAATAGAAAGACCAATATAAACAGGTATATCAATAGGAGACGGTGCACTTATAAACTTACCGTCTGCCGATTTTGTATGAGAGTTTATAGATACAGTTGGAGTTATTCCAAAAAGAAAGTCCAATCGGTGAATGAGAGCCTGCGACTGAATAAGCTCTTCTACTTCGGTAACGCTCATGTTCTGTTCATCAACATACTCGCGTTCTGAAGTTTCCTGTATTTCCTGAATATCAGGAAGGTCAGATGTTTCCTGTGCCGAAAGAACAGGCATAAAAAAGAGAAATAAAATTGTCAGAAAAACAAAGCGTTTCATCATCGAATTCTGCTATATAATGTAGCATTTAAATCAACACTTAGGAAACCACTGCGGCTAACCTTGTAAAAATCGGTCTGTTCCCACGCTGCATAAAGAGTTGTACCGCTTATTACAAAATCAGAATAAACAAATCCAACATCAAGCTTTGGAAGTCTTATTGCAACAGGCTTTCCGCCACGAAGGATATGTTTGCCAGGTAATGCGCCTTCTATAAAAAGAGTTCCATCTTCAAAGAGTGCTGCACTCCAGCTTTGCGAAATTATTGCCTTTGCATTGAGTTCCTGTTCAAAAGAACCCGCAATTTCATTTTCATAAATACGAGGAGAGCTTCCTGCTGCCGATTTTACTTCCATCAAAAAAGGAATTGTATTGTCAAAGCCATGTAACATTGTGCGGATTCGTTCTGGAGCCTGGGAATAAGGCCTTACGCTCATCATATCGCGGAATTCTTTTACGGAAGATTCCTGTACATTAATTAAATCATCAGCAGAAACTGGCGAAATTGAAACAATTGGACTAGCAGGGCGGAACTTTATGTATGAAAATTCTGTTTTGCTTACGCCTGCATTATCGTCTTGAACAGATTTTATGCTGCAGAACCATTCATTGCCATCCCAATAATAATCTGTGATTTCGGAATTCTTTTTGTCTGTAAGATTTGTACAGTTAATTACAGGATATGAAATTTTTGAAGCGTCATCAAACTGAACAAGGAAAAGGTGTGAGCCTGAATCGTTTTTATATGATGCTAAAGAAACTGTATCATTGAAGAATACACTTTTATAAACAGAAAAAAGCGGCGTTCCGTCTATAAAAACAAGGTTTCCAGCAGTTCTATTTGCGAAAATATTTATATCCTTTGCAAGAGAGATTTTATCTCCTTCAAAACAGATAACACCAAGTCTGTTTGCAAGGGCGTAGGCTTTTACAGTTCCATCAACGCTTGCTGCACCATTGTTTGCAGAAGAAATACGGATTGCTTCTGTATATGGAAAAGAGCCTGCAAAAGGCGCATTCCGTGGACTATCTACCTGCACAAAACCATCCAGCGTAAAATAATACCAAACGTGATCTGTTTTTTGAGTTCCTATTTCTACAATTTCAGGCTTATCTTTTGATTTATCCTTTTTTTTGCAGGAGCACAAAAGCAAAGAAGTAAGGCATAAAAGCGCTGCCGTAATTACAAAACCTGATTTTCTGACGTTAAAAAATTTTTTCATATCTCCTTAATGTATATCGGCATAGAAATAAACTCAAGTGATATATTTTTTGCAGAAGATGCAGAAATTAAAAGACCGAAAGAATCGCATGCAAAAAGCTCCGGCACATCCTTTTTTACAGTCACATAAGACGGACAGGTTTGACGCATAAACTCATTTTCGGGAACATAAGACGAAAAAACTTCAAAATCAAGTTCAACGCAGATGCCTTGGGTTAATTTGAGCTTAGTTGCAGTAAAGTTTCGATATGCAATGCCTTCAAGCACTTCCTGAGTATCGAGCAGCCACGGATTATAAAAAGGGGTGAGTTCCTCCTGATCTTCAATTTGTGAGAAAGATGACTGCTGTTTTTCTTCAAGAGTGTTCAGGAATTTTTCCCAATTAAAGGACGAGGCATATTCTTTGATGAAGGTTTTGCTATACCCGCTTTGTTGTAATGCATCTAGTGCAGTATTATACACGTTTGCAGCATATCCCCCGCTCCAGGTTATTGATTTTGAATAAGGGTATATGGTCCCGGCGCTCTTGAAAAACTGATTTTGTGTCACAGTCACGGGTGTTGCCATTATGCAACAGGGCCGATTTTTTTGCAGCTGAAGGGAGATTGTCTTTTGATCTGGCAGGGCTTCGACAGGCTCAGCCACCTCGGAAAAACCAGCCACCCCAGACAGTTTTAATTGCCATTTTTCCAGCTCTGGTAAATATTCGGGCCACTCGGGAAGTTCAAACTCCACAGTCTCGTCCAAGGGCATAAACTGGCAGGCGCACATCGTTAGCACCAGAAATCCGCATAAAACATTAAGGCATAATTTAAATAAATTTCTCATGCCTATATATTAGAAATAAAAGTGGACTTGTTACAAAAATTTTGAAAAAAAAGTGAAAATTATTTGAATTTTTTGATTTCTGCCTGGCACAACTGATCACAAAGTTCGTTGTATTCTATGCCCGCATGGCCTTTTACCCAGTTCCAGGTAACATTAAGAGCTGCATTAAGCTCGTCCAGCTGCATCCAAAGCTCCTGATTTTTTACAGGCTTTTTATCTGCAGTTTTCCAGCCCTTTGCTTTCCAGC
>CAMKDH010000113.1 GCA_946411215.1 uncultured Treponema sp.
CCTACACCTGTAATAAAGATTACTGAGGCAACAAAGAGGTTGCGGTTTTTGTTCAAGTCTACGCTCTGGAAAATCTTGAAACCTGAAACTGCAATAAAGCCATAGAGGGCAATACAAACACCGCCCATTACACAAGAAGGAATTGTTTCAAGGAAAGCTACGATAGGTCCAATCAAAGAGAAAAGAATACATGCAAAAGCACAACCCCAGATAGAAACTGTAGAAGCGTTGCGGGTAATGGCAACACAGGCAATTGATTCACCATAGGTTGTGTTTGGACATCCTCCAAAGAAGGCACCTGCTATAGAACCAACTCCGTCTCCAAGTAAGGTGCGGGTAAGTCCAGGGTTTTCCAAAAGATCCTGGCCTACGATGCTTGAAAGGTTTTTGTGGTCTGCAAGGTGTTCTGCAAATACTACAAAGGCAACAGGAACATAGGCTGCAAAAATTGCAATAAGGTATTTTCCTGTTACTGCTTTAAGACCTGCACCGCCACCCAGCATAAAGGTGAATTTTGGCAGGGCAAAGAGCCGGCAGTTTTTGAGGGCTGCATAATTGATTACTGTGAGTTCTGCGCTGTTTGTTGCTTTTCCGATGAGTGCAAAAAGTGAAGCACAAAGATATCCTGCAAGAATACCAATGATGAAAGGAATGAGTTTGCCCATTTTTTTACCATAAGTAGAGCAGAGCATTGTAACTGCAAGTGTAACGAGTCCGCATACGATACAGATATAAGGGCTTCCACCTTCGATATTTGTTTTCATGAGGTCGCCTACTGCGTTTCCTGAAAGGCTTAAACCGATGATTGCAACTGTAGGACCAATGATTACCGGAGGCATGAGCTTGCTGATCCAGTTTACGCCGCAGAATTTAACTACGATTGCTATGATTACATAAACGAGTCCTGCCATGAGGGCACCAATGATGAGACCCCAGTAGCCTGCCTGTTCTGTAAGGCCAAGTGTTGCGGCTCCTGCAAAGGCGCTGAACATTGAAGGAAGGAAAGCAAAAGAGCTTCCTAAGAATACCGGGCTGGAACTTTTTGTAAAGAGCAGGTATACAATAGATCCAATACCTGCACCAAAAAGTGCTGCCGATGCAGAAAGATTGTGTCCAACAATAGCAGGGACAGCGATTGTTGCTGCCATAATAGCCAGAAGCTGCTGCAAAGCAAACAGCACCACTTTGCCAAATTTTGGCTTGTCCTTGATTCCGTAAATCAATTCCATTTTGTTTACTCCTGTGTGTTTTTACAATTTATATACGGTCCCGTCCTTAATCATTGAGATAAGGTAGGGAACTATATCCGGGTCAAACTGCTTTCCGCGGCAACGCTCCAGTTCCGAAATAATTCTTTCTTCCGAAAACTTGAGCCTGTAGCAGCGGTTTGTGTTCATTGCGTCGTAGGCATCGGCAATACCAACCATGCGGGCTACAAGCGGAATATTTTTTCCGCTCATACGATTCATGTAGCCGGTTCCATCATATCGTTCGTGATGGTAAAGTACTGCGTCGTTTATTTCTGGTAAAATAGTAAAGTTCTTAAGAAGCATGGCTCCGTTTGTTGTATGCTGCTGAATAAGATTCCATTCTTCTGTAGAAAGGCGGCTTGTTTTATTTAAAACTTCATCTGCAATTGTAAGCTTTCCAATATCATGCATGAGTCCTGCGTAGTACATGTTTAATTGGGTTTGTTCATCAAGTCCTATCCGGCGGGCCATTTCGCGTACATAGGCAGCAACGCGGGTAGAGTGACCTTGTGTATAAGTATCTTTATTATCAATAAAGTTAGAGAAGGTTTTCATCGTCTGTTCAATAATCTGGTTATCATGCTCTTGTCTTTGTTTTGTAAGCTGTGTCTGAGTTCTGATGATTTTTTGAATTACAAAGCCATAAATAAAAGCTATAAAGGAAATTACAGCCATGAGAACGCAGCCGATGAAAAGCACATTTGAAGAAAGTTTTTTGCAAAGTCGTCCGGTGATTACTGCAGAGCGGAAGGTTAAATCATTTTCGGAAATCAAAAGAAAACCAAAATGTGATTCGCTTTTTGAATTGATTTTTTCGTTTACGTGTTCTTCGGCTTTAAGGTAAAGGTAATTATCTTCTATATAAGCTGTACAATCCCAAGTGTTTTCAACAGAGGTCTGATCGGGGATTTTGAGTTTGATGCACCAGTCCTTGAAGTCTGAATCTGTTGTATTTGCAAGAATTGCTTCGTACGAAAACAGATTCATGTCATTTGCTTCGGTCCAGTTGTTTGATTTTGTAATTGCAAAATAGGTTCTGTCAAAGCGGTCAACAGGAGGTTTTGTAGAAAGTTGATTTATTATAGAAACTTTTTTGTTTATATTGTGGTTTTTATATACAGAAAAAAGGGCCAGTAAAATCCAGATGAGCAAGGAAGATGAAAAACAAATCATTAGCATTTTTAACTTGCCGAACTTTTTTTGCATGGTTAAATTATAAGATAGGAAGTTAGATTAGTCAAATGAAACAGAAAGCTTTTAACCTTATGGATTACCTCACAATGCGCGGAGACCTGACTTTTGAACAAAGTGATTTTAACAGTGTAGATGCGCTTATTTTAAGTCAGATTGCCTACAATAATATAGAAGGCCTTGTTTCTAAGGAATTCAATCAGAAAATTACGCTTGCAGAGCTTGCAGAACGCTTTATTTCCAAAGATGATTTTGAAGCACGCTGTAATATGGGTGCAATGATTAATCCTCTTACTCCAGAATTACTCAGAACTGCTGCAAAATCACGACGTTTTTCTAATGTAAAGGTGTGCGGCTTTATTAATAAAATAGATGAAAAAGCAATTGAACAGTTTTGTGCCCTTACATATCAGCTTGATAAAGACCACTTTGTTGTTGCGCTCCGTGGCACAGACGATACGATTGTAGGCTGGTACGAGGATTTTAACCTTGGATATATGCCTGAAGTTCCTGCGCAGAAAGATACCCGCGAATATATAATCAGGGCTATGGCTGCTTTGAAAGGGCATTTAATAATTACGGGTCATTCTAAAGGCGGAAACCTTAGTGTATTTGGCGGCATGTCTGTTCCAAAAAAATCCCTTGGCAGGCTTGATGCTGTTTATAATTTTGATGGTCCCGGTTTTTTTGCCCCGGTTTATGAGCGGGAGGAATTTAAACAGATTAAAGACAGGATTTTTGCTTATTTTCCGGAATTTTGTGTTGTTGGCATGATGTTTGAGCATGTAAATCAGTATAAGATTGTCGCGTGCTCCGCAGACGGCATTTTGCAGCATGATCCTTTTACCTGGAATGTTATGGGCCCTGAATTTGCAACGGCACAGGCTTTTGATGAAGCATCAGAAATCTTTTATTCATCCTTTAATGCATGGGCTAATAAAATGACTGGCGAAGACCGTAAAAAGTTTATAGATTCATTTTTCAGCGTAATTTATGCGAGTGGTGCAAAAACAAACTACGAAATTGACCAGAATAAGATTGTTTGCGGCGGAAAGATGCTTGCAAGGCTTGCAGAATTAAGTGAGCCAGAGCGAAAAGCGTTCAAGAGGGCAATAAAAGTCTTTATCAAGGTTGTTAAAGATGAAATCCCTATGTTCAGCGTTTTCAAGCCTTTGCTTATTACTCATCATAAGTAATGAAACACAAAAAAATTGCGAAGATGTCGTTTTCATTATATACTATAGTATATGAGTAACGAAACAATTCAGACAGTATCACCAGTTGGTAAACAGCTTAAGTCTTACGGAGAATCAAAACCTGCCTCTTATCTTATGTTTAATAATAAGAAGGTAAGTCTTGTTGCAAAAATCACAATTGGACGTGAATACGACAATGATGTTGTTGTAGATAATAAGCTTGCAAGCCGACATCACGCGGTAATTCAAAAAATCAAAGATGCTTATTTTATTAAAGATGAGCAGAGTACAAACGGAACTTTTGTTAATGGAGTAAAGATTCCGTCAGATAAGTACGTAAAGCTTAACCTGGGCGACAAAATCACAATCGGTAATATGAGCCTTGTAATTTCATAACCTGAAGGTGAAAATGTGACAAAAAAAAATGCCGTTCAGTGCTCTGTAGCCGATTGCCTTTGCATGGAAGAGCTTCCTTCTTATGATTTCATTTTTTCTCTTGCGCAAAGGGCATGCGATACTCTTGCTATAGAAAGTTCTCTGCCACCAAAAAAATTATACAGACCTCCAAATTGCATGGACGAACCTGGAAGTCTCCTTGAGCTTTACAAAGAAGATAAACGGGAGCTTCCTGCAATCATTGTTCCCGACATTCATGCAAGGCCAAATTTCATTGTAAATATTTTGAATTATGAGCTGCCTAAAAAATTCTGCGGCACAAAAGATAATGGAAAAAAACTCACTGTATATGAAGCCCTCAAAAAAAAGCTTGTTGATCTTATTTGCGTTGGGGACGGTGTTCATACAGAATTATATGCGGCCCGCTGGGAATTAATTTCTCTTGAATTTGAAAAAGGGGACTATACCGGATTTTATATGAAGCAGGAAATGATTTTGAATCTTGCAGCGTTGTGCGCTTTGCTGGAATTAAAAATTGAATTTCCTGAAAACTTTCATTTCTTAAAAGGAAATCACGAAAACGTTTTGAACTGCAGTTTTGGCGGCGACTACGCATTTTATAAATATGCCGACGAAGGTGAAATGTTCAAAAAGTTTATGCTCACATATTATGACGAAAGACTTGTGAATCTTATTGCAAGATATGAAAATCTTTTGCCACTTGTTGCTTGTGGAAAAAATTATGTTGTTTCTCATGCAGAGCCTGCTGCTTCTTTTACACGCGAACAGCTTATTGATGCACGCTTTGATGATGCTGTTGTAGCGGGCTTAATCTGGACAAAAAATGGTCAGATTAAAAATCCTACTGCAGCGGGGATTATGAAAGAACTCCTTGGAAAAAAGAATGCAAAGAAAGCGCTTTATTTTGCGGGGCACAGACCTGTAAAAGAAAATTACGCTCTTCGCCAGAATGGAGTATTCGTTCAGCTTCATAATCCTTATAAACAGAATATTGCGCTTGTTTATAAAAATAAAAAATTTAATTTTGAAAAAGATATTGTAAATACAAAGCCGGAATTGTATGGTAAATATGGTAGGCTTGGAAAAACTGGGGGTAAAGAAAAATGAGCAATGATTTTCCACCAATGATTGGCAAATATAAAATCGCAGGCGTTATTGCAAAGGGCGGTATGGGTGTTGTTTACAAAGCAATTCATCCGTCGCTTAAGCGTTATGTTGTTATTAAAAAAATGACTTCGCGCGGAAACTCTCTTAACGCAGAACGTTTTAAAAAAGAAGCCCAGATTCTTATGGATATGCATAGTCCGTATATTGTTCAGCTCTTTGATTATTTTACAGAAGCCGGTAGCCGCTATATGGTCGAAGAACTTGTTGACGGACTTGCCCTTGATAAGCTCATTAAAAAACAGACAGTGCTTCCACCTCCTGTAGCCATGCTCATTATGCAGGACAGCTGCCTTGCTTTAAAACACGCACATTCTAAAAAAATAATCCACCGCGATATTAAGCCTGGAAATATTTTGATTTCGCGCAGGGGAGAAATTAAACTTGCCGATTTTGGAATTGCCAGCGATAGGGAAGATACAGAAAATAACATCACTCTTTCTGGAATGAGTCTTGGTACTCCTGCATATATGTCGCCGGAACAGTTCGAAGACAGCGCTTCTGTAGATGAACGCGCAGATATTTATTCTCTTGGAATTATGCTTTACGAAATGCTCACAGGAACAAAGCCTTATCCTGGTGAGTTCAGCATGGAAAATTTCAAAATCATCAAAAAGGGAAAATATATTCACGCACGCAGAATTGATAAAAAGATTCCAAAGGAACTGGAAGCGCTCATTCACAAAATGATCAGACCAAATCCTAAAAAGAGATTCCAGTCAATTGATCAGGTTTTGCGTGCAATTAAAAAATACCTCAGACATTTTAATACACATGATATTCGCGTTCATGTTGCAAAGGCGGTAATCTCTCCTAATACTTACGGATTCCCGTTCTTTAATCCAAAAGATAAATTGTTCCGCCTTATAAGAAGAATTGTTCTTTTGGTTGCTGCTGTTGTTGCAGTGTTTACGTTCTGCTGGAAGGCAGGGCTTATTCATAAAACAATCCTCAAAAAATGGTATACACCGGTTCAGATTCAAATGGAAGTTCCTCGTTCACTTTCGGCAGATCTTGATCTTCCTATAAAGGCCTTCTTCTTTGAAAATGACGGAAAGGATATTCCTGAAGTAAAGACTGCCCGCAGAGAATTCCAGGTAAAGGGTTCGCGCTTTTTTGAAAAATGGTTTACTGTTCAGACAACTGTAGAAGTTGCACGACTTGCTTCTAAAAACAAAACTTACAATATTTCACCGGTTTATCTTAAAAAAGGAAATTACCGCGTAAAGGTTGTAGTTGGTCCTTATGTGTGGTGGAAGTCTTTCAACGTTGATGAAAAATCTGTTTTGATTGAAAGCGATTTCTTAAAGGGAGTTACCCGCGAGCTTGAAATTTCAACTTACGTTTATGATGGAGTTTCCGGCAAAAAAATAACTGATAAGGCAAAGGTTGAAATCCTGTTTAAGAATAACTGGAAAGAAATCGGCGAAGTGCCTGCAGAAGAATTAAAGTCTGGTACTGTCTGGAAAATTAAAGTTACCTGCCCGGGCTACGAGGACGAAACCTTCTCGCTTTTGATTGACTGGTACCAGGACAGACTGTTTATAAGTTCAGAATTACGACCTAAAAGATGATGGATTGCCACGTGGCAACAATTTGGAGAAACAAATGGCAATTAAAGCAATTATATTTGACATGGACGGGGTCATCCTCGATTCCGAAACAATCAGTGATAAAACCTGGAAAATTGCTCAGGACGAAATGGATTTAAAAACAGATACAGATTTTATAAATATGTGCCGCGGTTCCAACCGTAACGATACAATCCAGATTCTGCATAAAGTTTTTGGTGTTGATTTTGATGCCGAAGCGTTTCTTCAGCGAGCAACAGTGCTTTTTCACATGTACGAAGATACACAGGGAATCCCGCTCATGCCTTATGCAAAGCAGATTTTGGAATATTTAAAACCAAAATATCGGCTTGCACTTGCTTCTTCTACAAACGGGCAGGCAGTAGAACGTCAGCTTACAAATGCCGAGGTAATTGATTTTTTTGAAACCCGAACAACCGGCGAAATGGTAGAGCACAGCAAACCCGATCCCGAGATTTATCTTATGGCATGCCGCTCGCTTGGAATTGATCCGGAAGAATGTGCTGCAGTGGAAGACAGTTCTAACGGAATTAAAAGTGCACATGCAGCGGGTCTAAAGGTTATTATGGTTCCAGATAAAATTGCGCCAACTCCAGAAATCGAAGCGCTTTGCTGGAAAATCTGTCCGACATTAAAAAGTCTTGAAGAGTTTTTATAGTTAATTTATAATCAAATGAGGGAAAATTAGAGGGGAAAAATGGCATACGTTAAAAATTTATTCGATTCAAACTTCATTCAGTACGCAAGCTATGTAATCCGCGATCGTGCTATTCCAGAAATTACAGATGGACTTAAGCCTGTTCAGCGCCGAATTATTCATACACTTTTAAAAACAGATGACGGACGTTTTACAAAGGTTGCAAATGTCTGCGGTAAGGTAATGGC
>CAMKDH010000114.1 GCA_946411215.1 uncultured Treponema sp.
AGCATACAGACTATATGGATGATGGTCCTGTTATTCAGTGGAAAGACAGAGTATATGTTTCGTGGTCGGCAGAAGACGGCTACATCGTAGAAGACATTAATAAGTAGTGCGTGCCCTATGAAAGATAAAGCTTTAAATAAAGACCGTGAAAAGCTCATCACAATGGGCTCGTTCTACGGCTGGCCTATGGGCCTCTGGTTCATGATATTTTTCGTTGCTCCGCTCATCATCATTTTTGTATACAGCTTCCTTAAAAAAGGAACTTACGGTGGTGTTGAATGGAAGCTTTCGTTTAAGGCATACAAGCAGATGTGCAAGCCTGAATATGGTTTGATTGTGCTTCGTACCCTTAAAATCACAATTCTTTCTACTATATTCACAATCCTTGTTTCTATTCCAAGTGCATACGCAATGGCAAGAAGCAAGCATCAGACTTTGTTTTTATTCCTGGTAATCATTCCGTTCTGGACAAACTCGCTGATCCGCATTTTTGCATGGATGAGCATTTTGAACAACGACGGTATTTTGAATCAGGTTTTGATGGCACTGCATCTTACAAAAGAATATGTTCCGTTCCTTTACAACACAAAGGCCGTTATTCTTGTAAGCGTTTACATGTATATTCCTTATGCAATCCTGCCAATCTTTACTGCTGTTGACCGTTTTGATTTTTCATTACTCGAAGCAGCACGCGACCTTGGAGCAACAAAGCCTCAGTCAATGTTTAAGGTTTTGATTCCTGGCATTAAGAGCGGTATTGTTTCTGCGTTGATTTTTACTTTCATCCCGATTTTTGGTGCTTACACAGTTCCTTTACTCGTTGGTGGAAAAGATTCATACATGCTTGGTAACATCATTGTTGATCAGGTTCAGAAGACCCGTAACTGGCCTTTGGCTGCTGCATTCTCTATGGTGCTTACAGTTATTTCTGTTGCGGGAATTGCATGGATTACAAGATCTAACACACAGGAAGCCAAGCTCAAGACTAAAACTACAAAAGAAGAAAACTACGTGGGAGGTACAAACTAATGGCAAAGAACGTATTTATTGCTATACACGAAGTCCTCCACTCAAAGAAGCCTTTATCTGAAAATGCACGCCACGCAAAACGCACCTGGAAAAAAGCAGGTCAGCGCAAGTGGTCTTTTTCAAAAACTGTTTTGTGGATTACCCTGCTCTTCCTTTTTATTCCGCTGTTCGTAATTGTAATTTATTCTTTCAACGACAGCAAAGGCGCAGAGTTTACAAACTTCAGCATGCGCTGGTACAAGGAGCTTTTCTTTAATTCTAACGCCTTGTGGCAGGCTCTTTTGAACAGTTTGATTGTTGCATTTTCTTCTGCTCTTGTTTCAACACTGCTTGGAACAATGGCTTCTATTGGTGTAAACTGGTATAAGTTCAAGGGAAAGAAGTTTATTCAGACCCTTACATATCTTCCTATGGTTTTGCCGGAAGTTATCATTGGTATTTCCATGGTAATCTTCTTTAGCGGAATCCATCTTCCACTTGGACTTTTTACAGTATTTGCAGCACATACAACCTTCTGTCTTCCGTTTGTTTTTCTTATGGTTAATGCCCGCCTTGATGAGTTTGATTATTCTATCATCGAAGCTGCACACGACCTTGGAGCAACAGAACGCCAGACAATGTTTAAGATAGTTGTTCCTGCAATTTTCCCTGGAATCCTTTCGGGATTCCTTATGGCAATTACAATGTCTCTTGAAGACTTTGTAATTACCTTCTTTGTTTCTGGACCGGGTTCAACAACCCTGCCGTTGTATGTTTATTCCATGATCCGCTTTGGCGTTTCACCTGTAATAAACTCGCTTTCTGTAGTAATGATTTTAATTACCTGTATAATTGCCTTCCTGTGCCGCAAGGGTCTGAAAGGCTTTGCCGCAGGTCACTAAGGAGATATTAATGAAAAAATTCTTGCTTGTTTTGACAGCAACATTGTTGGTCGCTTCTTTTCTTACAATCACTGGTTGTAAAAAAGAAGATGATGGAGTTTTGTACCTGTACAACTGGACTTACTACACACCAGATTCAGTTCTTCAGGCATTTGAAAAAGAATTCAACTGTATCGTAAAGGTTGATACTTTTGATTCAAATGAAGTTATGTATGCCAAGCTCAAGGCTGGTGCTAAGGGATATGATATTACATTCCCTTCTCAGGACTATACTTCAATCATGATTAATCAGAAAATGCTTCAGCAGATTAATCAGGAAAAATTCACAAACAAGAAATACATCAATCCTGCCTGCAAGCAGCTTATGACTTTTGACCCAGATATGAACTGGCAGGTTCCATACTATCTTGGTATGGCTGGTATTGCTGTAAATAAACTTAAGGTAACTGATTACGAAAAATCATGGAACATCTTTGCACGCACAGACCTTAAAGGTCACATGTCAATGATGGACGATATGCGCGAAGTTATTGGTGATGCTCTTGCTTACCAGGGACTTTCTGTAAACACAACTGATGATGCAAAGCTTCAGGCTGCAACAGACCTTATCAATACACAGTGGAAACCAAACCTTGTTAAATTTGACGCAGAAGGCTTTGGAAAATCATTTGCAGCTGGAGACTTCTGGGTTTGTCAGGGTTATGCCGAAGTTGTATTTGGCGAAGTTCCGGAAAACAAACAGGAAGAAATGATTGACTTCTTCATTCCAAAAGAAGGTGGTCCACAGTACCTTGACTCTATGGTTATCTTAAAGGGTGCAAAGCATTACGATAGAGCTGTTGAATTCATCAACTTTATTCACAGACCAGATGTATATGCAATGTTCCTCGACGAATTCCGTTTCCCAGGCTTTGTAAACCTCGAAGCAGACAAGCTCCGCACAACAGTTCCAATGTATAAAGCAGAAGAAATGGCTGGCGGCGAACTCAAGCTCGATGTAGGCGAAGACCTCGAAAAGTTCAACGAAAAGTGGGAAACCATCAGATTTACAGCTGATTAAACATTGGATCATATAGAAAAATCTAGGGCACTCCCGTAGAAAAAGCCCCCGAACAACAGAGAAAGTTGTCCGGGGGCTTTTTCTACTCCGTACCCTAGATTTTTAAAAGGGTTTATTGTTTAATCTGTGTAAATCTTCACCCGGTTATTGGATTTCAATTTATTCTGTATTCGACATACCGAATCTTACCAGCCTCAACGGCTTGGCGTATTCCTTTTTCGCGTTGTGACAGTTGGGAACTGCCGGTTTTTACTTCAATCAAAAGAATTTCATCTACAGTGCCTTTTTCACAAAGTCCTGGAAATGCTATGTAGTCTATGGGTTGACCCAAAAAATGTGCATCGGCGGGGTTGCAGGGGAAATTCGGCAAAAATGGGGCTAATTGTTCTGCAATCTGGCCGCCTTTTACGGCATTCGAGCGTTTTACGGCATCCTGGCGGACTTTTTTTAGTTTACGGGCCATGGCAATTTGTTGAATTATTAACAAAAGTACCAGCAAAATTATGACGAAAATCAAAAGTAACGTGCTTACAGAAAAATTGTTTAACATAATAAATATGATAAAGGATTTTTTATGAAAAGACTATTGATTTTTACAGTATCTTTATTCCTGGCCGCAGGCGCCACATCCTCTCTTTTTGCCCAGGTTAAATTTGAATTCAAACAGAAAAAGGGCAACTCTGGCAGTTATATTTCTACAGTTGAAGAAGATGTTTATATAAACAATATTCCAAGCCATCATGCCGAAATCATCAATCGAATTTCGTGCAAAATGACAAACGTTGCTTCAGACGGAGAAGCGTTTATTTATGCAACTTACATGACTACAGAAAACTCCATAAGCAAACGTACTGGCCGAAGCCTTTCGTGGGGAGAAGAAACGACCTCTGTATTCAGCCGAAAGAAAAATGGTGAGCTTACAATTTCTGATGACATTTATATGCCTACAGTACGTAACGTTCCTGTATTCCCAGATAAAAAAGTCAAAGTTGGAGAAACCTGGACTGCACGCGGAAAAGAAGTTCAGGATGTTCGAAAAGCTTTCAACATGGACAAGGCCCTGATCTTCCCTTTTGAAGCAAATTACGTTTATAAAGAAGACAAAACAATTGACGGCAAAAAGCTTAATGTAATTGATGTAGACTACACATTTTCTTATGACGCAACTGATGAACAGCTGAATGCAGGTCAGACTCTTACAAAATCTACAGGCTGGTCAAAGCAGACTCTTTACTGGGACAGCGACAAAGGCTTACTCGACCACTACGATGAAGAGTTCCTTATTAAAATTGCAGATCTTCAGGGCAATCTTTATATTTTCACAGGAACTGCCCACGCAGAGCTAACCGAGTTCAGTTCGCTTAATGATGATACTAATGTAAAGCAGCTCCAGGACACTTTTGACAAACTCAAGCTTGAAAATATTTCTGTAAAAAAAGGCGACAGAGGTCTTACGATCAGTCTTGATAATATTCAGTTTGAACCAGATTCAGACAAGCTCATGGATAGCGAAAAAGCAAAACTTAAGAAAATCGGTGAACTGCTCAAAAAGTATTCAAATGATCTTTTGATTACAGGTCACTGTGCAGAACGTGGGACTGCAAGCGCACGCCAGAAGCTCAGCGAAGAACGTGCCGAAGCAGTTGCCTCTTACCTTATTGGACTTGGCGTTCGCGATGAATATCATATCTTTACACAGGGCAAGGGCTCAAAAGAACCTGTAGCCTCAAACAAAACAGAAGAAGGCCGTGCAAAGAATCGTCGTGTAGAAATTACTATTATGGATTAGAGCTGGCGCCTTTTTTATAGGCGTAAAGTTTTTTTCTCCACAGGAATTTATCTACCCGCACTTTTCCACCTTTTATAAGCTGTTCCACTGTTTCAACACTGTCATTGTGTTCCCAGGTATTCAGCCCCAGGGCTTGGCGGGAACGCGCATTCATTCGGGCCGTCAGTTCTTCGTGGATTTCTTCCTTGCTGTAAAAGTTCCGGTTTCGTTTTATCATTTTGTAGGCAAGCTCCCAGTCGCACGGTTCGTATTTTATTCCAAGACAGATATCACAGCCACTACAGGCCGCCTGTTCAGCACCAAGTGCATCAAGCAAAACCTGACGCCTGCATGTAGCAGATTCTGCAAAATCACGTAACGCAGATTCGCGCGATCCAGGTTTGTAAACAGAATAATCAAGACTGTCTTTAAGGCTCCATAAAAGAATTGCTTTTGCAATGCTCCCGTCTCGCCCGCCCCTGCCTGCTTCCTGAATATATGCCTCGGCAGTAGCAGAGGGCTCTAAGTGCACAACAGTTTTTATATCCTTTTTATCAACGCCCATTCCGTAAGCACATGTTGCACACAAGATCCCGTCTTTACTGTTATAAAACCATTTTTCTACAAAATCCTTTTCGTCTTTTTCAAGACCGGCATGATAATACTGAGCGGTGCCATGACCATAACAAAAGTTCAATTCTCGCGCCATGTCTTCGCACTTTCCGCGTGTCCCGCAAAAAATTATCATCGGGCGAAGTTCTGTTTTTGCAAGCAGCAGGGCTTCCTTTTTTTTCACCGCAGCTTTTCTTACAAAATAATGAATATTTGGTCTGTCACTTTCACTGCGCACAACATGAGCACGCCCGTCAAAAAGGATTTCTGCAACACGCGAAAGAACTGGTGGAGAAGCTGTTGCGGTAAATGCTGTAATTACAGGAGGATTAATTGTTTTTATAACATCTCCAAGTCCAAGATATGATGGCCTGAAGGAATCACCCCATTCAGAAACACAATGAGCTTCATCAATTGCAATATGACTTATACCTGCAGTTTTGAGCTGTTCAACAAGACTTTTACTTTGAAGCACTTCGGGATTTGCCAGGATGATTTTTGCACCTTGTTTTATTTTGCGGAAATTTTCTTCACGTTCCTGTTCGTTCTGACCACCACGAAACGTAACGCTACGCAAGCTTCCTTCTTCCATGCGCCGCTGCTGGTCTGTCATAAGTGCAAGAAGAGGATAAATTACCATTGTAGGGCCATCCAGTAAAAGCGCGGGAATCTGAAAGCACAGGGATTTTCCCGCGCCTGTTGGTAAAAGAACAATCTGACGTCCCCTACAAAAAACATCATCATCTGCCTGCCCGGCGGCTTGCATGTTCCCATCATTTTTTCGGATTGAATCATAAGATTCCATGATATTTGCAATAACCATGCGCTGCCACGGGAACAAATAACGTATCCCAAAATTATCATGCGCTGCCTTTGCTACCGGATCATCTTCGTAAATTGAGTCATCTGCATCGATTCTAAAATTTTCCATACATAGTATTAGAATTATTTTTCAAAAAGAGGAAGTTTTTCGTGTTTTTTTTGATTTTTTGTGGATTTTTCTGAGATTTTGGCTTTTTTATAAATCAGAAAGATTAAGATTCCTTTGCTTCTTCGGAACCTTCTTCTTTCTTTTCTTCGGCAGGTTTAGGTGGCGCTGCTTCTTTTGGTGCCTTACCCTTCTTTGCTTTGCGTGGCTTCTTTTTATATTTTAATATTGCATTAGCAGCCCACATCACAAAAAGCATAACGACTACAGTAACAATAACCCGCCAGTCTTTGAGGATACATAAAACAAGATTGAAAAAATCCTTAATCTTCATAATTAGAATATCGGCAAATAAAGAAATTAATTTATACCTATAGATCAGATATAAAAAAATGGCGCGAGCCGAATTATGGCTTTCAAAAATGCTCTACAGTGCTGCCGCGAGAGCGGCAATGTATATAATTACAAGGCACTGTAGCGCATAGGCGGTGAACCGCCAGTTTTGAAAGACAGAATTCGGCGGAAGCCATTTTTTTATATAGGATCAACTATAAAATTGATTTCTTTATTTCCAAACTATTTCTTCTTCACAAGATTAAGGATTTTTTTTATAATGACGCGTATGGTTGGAATCATTGATTTTAATGCAGGAAACATTACAAGTCTCGAACGCGCTCTGGAATATTTGAACATCCCTTATGTAACTTCAAAAAATCCGGATGAACTTGCTAAAGCAAATTGCGACAGATTTATGTTCCCTGGAGACGGCGACGACGCTTATGCTATGCGCGAACTTAAAAAAAGTGGCTTTGATGTTTTTGTACGCGAACAGGTTGCTGATGGCAAGCTTTTGTTTGGAATCTGCGTTGGTTCACAGATTATTTTTGAACATTCAGAAGAAGGCAACACAGAATGCCTTGGTCTTGTAAAAGGCAGCATCAGACATTTTTATTCAATTAATCCGGAACTCAAAAATCAGAACATGAAGGTTCCTCATATGGGCTGGAACAATCTTAGCTTTGAAAACGGCGACTGCCCTATTCTCAAAGGAATCAAAAATGATTTTGACGTTTATTTTGTTCACAGTTATGTAATCTGCCCAAGCGACCCTTCGGTTGTAAAGGCCAGCGCAGATTATGGAATTAAGGTTCCTGCTGTAATTCAAAGCGGAAACATTTTTGCAACCCAGTTCCACCCCGAAAAAAGCGGTGAAATGGGAATACAGATACTTAAGAATTTTTGTGAGATTTAATATATGCTGAAAAAACGAATTATAATCTGTCTTGATGTAAAAGACGGACGCACTACAAAAGGTGTAAAGTTCCAGAATAATATAGATATCGGCGACCCTGTAGAAATGGCCGCTGAATATTACCGCCAGGGTGTAGACGAGCTTGTTTTTTATGATA
>CAMKDH010000115.1 GCA_946411215.1 uncultured Treponema sp.
CTTCAGGTAATGGATTACGGTATTCTTACAGACAATCAGGGACGCAAGGCAGACTTCCGCAACTGCATGATAATCATGACAAGTAACGCTGGAGCCCGCGACATGGAACGAGCAGGCATTGGCTTTGGCACACAGGATGCCGCTTACGATGAAGCAACTCTCTTTGAAGCTGTAAATAAAGTATTCCCTCCAGAGTTCCGAAACCGTCTTGATTCAGTTATTCCATTCGGCTACCTTGATAAAAAAATTGTGCGCATGGTTTGCCAGAAAGAAATTTTCAAGCTTGCACAAAGAATCAAAAAACGAAAAATCACGCTTACAGTTACAGACAAGTGCATAGATTACCTTACAGAACAAGGCTATTCAAAAGAGTTTGGTGCCCGCAACATGGCCCGAACAATAGAAGAAAACATTGCAAATCAGCTTGTTGACGAAGTTCTTTTTGGTACTCTTGCAAAGGGCGGCGCTGTAACAGCAGATTATAAGAAAAACAAAATCGTCTTTGAATATGGAAAAGAAAAAACAACGGCTAATTAAGTGGGTGCTTTTAAGCTTTACTTTAATAGGACTCCTCTTTTTCTTAATTCTTTTTTACATAACATTCATGCAGTCTCGCGCCAAGCTCAAAACGCAGAATGATTATAATCCTGCAGATACCTGTCTTTACCATGTAATAATTACGGGAACTTACGAAAATCAGAGTTTTCTTACAGAGCTTTATAAAGGTGCGGCCAGCCTTGAAAAATCCTATAATGCGGTTGTAGACCTTCATGTTCCTACTTCGCAGGCGGGCACAACCTCTTTGCAAAATCTTATTGATTACTGTTCCTTCCTTAATGCCGATGGAATTATTGCGTACATAGATTCTCCAGACGACACACCGGTTCTGCTTCAACGCAAAGACAATCCAGTAATCCCGCTTGTTACAACTGGTCAGTTTTCGCCAAACCTTCAGCAGATTTCGTATGTTGGTGCAAACTACTGGGAAATGGGAAAACGCGTTGCAGATGAAGTAATAAGTCTTTTGCCACAGGGCGGAAACGTTTACATCATAAGCGATTCAATTTCTACAAATACAACAAATCTTATAAGCAGTGTTCAGCGAACTTTACAGGAAAAACCGCAGATTACTTCTTCTGTAATAGAAAGCATTCCGCCTTCGTTTACGCTAAACTCAAACAGCAACATTTTTATTTCACTCTCAGAAGATGATACTATTATGTCGGCACAGCTTCTTTCAGAAATGTTCCCTGCCTACTCTTACAAGCTTTTGGGATTTGGAACAAACGAAGTGTGTCAGCTTTATTTACAGAAAGGTTTTATTACAGAACTTTTCTCGCTTGACCCGGAACGAATTGGAAAAGCTGCAATGCAGGAGCTCTTTGAATACAGAAACAAAGGCTATGCAAACAGCTATGTAACAGCAGGTGTAAAAATCACAAGGGCAAAGCAATGAAAAACTGGCGCAATTTAAAACTGAATCCTGTTCAGTATGTAAGAAACAAAAGTCTCCGCTGGCGAATAATGCTTTGTATTGGTATTGCAATTGTAATGCTTGCAGCAACAATTTTTATGACAATGCGTTTTACAACCTGGTCAATGCAAAACCTTGGCGATGCGTATAGATCAAACTCAGAGCTTACAGATTTTACACAGACACTTTCTTCTACAGAAAAATCAATGGAAAATTATGTGAACTACCGAACCTTCGAAAGCATCGATGCCTTTTATAATTCCAGAGTTAAAGCAGAAAACTTTTACGAAACTCTTCAGGATTTTCCGTCGCGAAACGAGGTTGCCCACAAAGAATATATAGTTCATCAGTTGACCGAAGCATTTTTGTATTACAGCAATCAGGCAATCTCTGCGAGACGTGCCAACGCCGAAGAAGAAGCAGCCATTAATTACAAATATGCCATGGACAGCTACAACTATCTTACAAGTCAGATTCTTGAATTGAACAAACTCAGGCTTCAGCAGAACGCCACACGCTACAATGAAAATCAGAACAGAATAACTCTTACAAATATGCTCAGCATTCTTTTCTTCCTGATTTTTTCTGTCCTCATTTTCTTTGTACTTTATTTTACAATTACTTCTATTATGGAGCCGCTCGTAGAAATCTCGGAGGTTTCGCATAAAATCTCTAAGGGCGATTTTGATATTCCATTATTCAACCGCAATTCAAATGATGAAATTGGAAATCTTTGCAGAGCTTTCGACAGGATGATTATAAGTATCCGCGAGTACATTGATACAATCTGGGAAAAAGCACGAATTGAAGCAGACCTCAAAGAAAAGGAAGTTGAGATGCAGTCGCTTTATACCGATGCCCAGCTGCGTGCCCTTCAGAATCAGATTAATCCGCACTTTTTGTTTAATACGCTCAACACAGGTGCACAGCTTGCAATGATGGAAAATGCAGACAAGACCTGTTACTTTATGGAACAGGTTGCCGACTTTTTCCGTTACAATATTCAACAGCAAAGCCGCACCGCCACAATTGACGAAGAACTTGGTTTAATAGATAATTTTGTATATATAATGAAAGTAAGGTTTGGAAACAGGCTTGAGTTCACAAAGGAAATTCCTCAAGGCTCATTCCCACAACACATTCCTTCCATGACCTTGCAGCCGCTTGTTGAAAACTGCATTAAGCACGGACTAAAAAAATCAAAAGGAAAGGTTCGCCTTTGTGTAGAAAAAACTGATGAGTTTATAATTATCAGCGTTTCTGACAACGGAGACGGAATGCCTGAAAATACACGAAAGGCAGTTTTTGAAGCAGTTGCATCGGGCACTACAAGACTTGCTCCAGAAGTATTGGACAAAAACTCAACACACAATGGAACTGGTCTTATAAGTGTATTCTTAAGGCTTCAGCTTGAGTTCCACCGCAACGATTTGTTTGATATTACAGACGGCGAAAACGGTAAAGGAACTAAATTTATAATAAAGGTACCAAATGTTTAATATACTGATTACTGATGATGAACAGATTGTAATTGATTCTCTTTCGTTTATTATAAACAAAAACTTTGCAGATGAAGCCAATGTATTCACTGCCCTTTCCGGCACCGAAGCAATTGAAATTGTAATGAAAGAAAACATCGACATGATTTTTATGGATATTAACATGCCGGGCCTTAGCGGACTTGAAACTGTAAGCGTAATTACAAAGCTCAAGCCGAATATTGTTTTTGTAATCTTAAGTGCGTTCGACCGCTTTCAATATGCACAGACCGCAATTGAACTTGGCGCCTATAAATACATCACAAAGCCAGTAAACCGAAACGTTGTAATAGAAACAATCCGTGGAGCAATGCAGCTCATTCAGGAAAAACAGGGAAAGCTTAGCGCAGACATGGAGCTCCACAAAAAGCTTGATCTTGTTTCGCCAATGATTGAAAACGATTTTATTTATGCCTGTATTTTCAACAACGAAAAATCAATTGACCTTACAGCATATCTTGATTATTTTAATCTTTCAGAAACTCCATGGGTTTTCTGCTGCTTTGAATTTCCAAACATCAATTCCGATAACCAGTACGCAACTTACATGAAGCTGCATGAGCTTATAAATAAAGAACACCGCTGCCTCATAAGCTCCTTTATGATGAACAGAATTGTTTTATTCTTCCCTGTATTTTCTGAAAACCCTGATTACAATGAAGTTCAGGATCAGATAAAAAAATTATACAACCTCATGTGCTACAATATTTCTTCAGGTATTCGCGGTGGTGTAAGTACAATTGCAAGCGACAGAAACAGACTTCAGGAATCTTACAACGAAGCACTTTCTTCATTAAACAAAGCAGACACAAACGGCGGACTTGTTTTTGCAGATACAAACAGAATTGTAATAACTGCGCAGGCAGAAACGGGCTCAAAGCAAAACTCAAGTCACGGCGAATTTAAAAATCAGATTCTTAAAAAGCTTTCAACAGGCGATTCAAACGGAGTAAAATCCTTCCTTGAACTTTTTACTACTGAACTTTTTTCGGGCGACCTTTCACTCGACAAAATCAAAAACTCTTTCTTTGAACTTATTGTTACCGCAAACAACACAACCCGCGAAATAAATAAAAACTTTTCAAGCGCAACTTATGATAATGCGTTTGCAACGTTGAGTTCTCTAAACGACCAGAAGCTCATTAAAGATTTTGCACAGGCGTTTCTTCTTGAATGCACCGCTGCAATTTCAAACATCAGAAAAACTGACACAAATCCAATTATAAAAAAAGTTTGCGACTACGTTGAGCAGAATCTTTCAAAAGATATTTCTCTTGAAATGGCTGCAGACATGGCAGGTGTAAGTTCGTTCTATTTGAGCAAACTCTTTAAGGAAGAAAAAGGCGAAACGTTCATCAATTTTATTTCAGACAAGCGCCTCGAAAAATCCTGCGAGCTTCTTGCAAACACAGAGCTCAGCATAAAAGAAATCACCGCCCAGGTTGGATATAACGATCAGAATTATTACAGTCGAATCTTCAAATCAAAATACGGATTTTCTCCAAAAGAATACAGAAAGGATAAACAAAAATGAAAAGATTTTTAAAACCGTTTGTACTCGTTCTTCTGTGTATTTCAATCACTTCATGTAAAAAACAGAAACAGCCTTCTGCAGAAAAAGCAACCTTTACTACTCCCGAAAATAAAATCACAATTGGATTTTCTATAGACACGCTTGCAATTGAACGCTGGCAGCGCGACATGGATATTTTTATAAACAAGGCAAAGGAACTTGGCGCCGATGTTATTGTTCAGAATGCGGGAAACGATCTTGATGAACAGAACCGTCAGCTCATGTATCTTATGGACAGAACAGATGCAATCGTTGTTCTTCCAAAGGATGCAGCTTCAATTACAGAAAGTATTCAGAAAATCAGAGCAAAAGGCATTCCTGTAATTTCGTATGACCGCCTTACATTAAACTGCGACATAAATCTTTACATGACAATCGACAGCGAAAAAGTTGGCGAAGAAATGGCTTCTCATATGATGAGGCATACTACAGGCACAAACTGGTACTGCATTCTTGGTCCAAAAGAAGATTTTAACATGACGCTCATTAACGACGGCATCAACAGAATTGTGCGAAACTCACCAATAAAAATAAATCATGTTTTTCACACTGATAACTGGAACTACGACCTTTCGTATCAGGAAATGGTAAGGATTTTGAAAAGCGATGTTTTCCCAGATGCAATTATCTGCGGAAATGATGCGGTTGCTGCAAGTGTAATTCAGGCAATCTCTCGCTACTACCCTGATATTTATATTCCTGTCTGCGGCCAGGATGCAGATATTGCAGCTTGTCAGTATATTGTTCAGGGTAAGCAGGCATTTACAATTTATAAACCAATCATAAGACTTGCAGAGCTTGCAGCGGAGTTTGCAGTACGTCTTGCAAATAAAGAAGCCCTACCCGACGGAAACTTTCGTGTAAGTTCAATAAATAACGGCTATACAGATATTCCTACAGTATGGCTCGATCCAACCTACGTTGATAAATACAATCTTGATAAAGTAGTAATTGACTCAGGATTCCATAATGCATCCAGCATATACGGCCCTTCGACAAGCTCAGGAGCCACAGAATAAAAAAACTGGCACAGAGGTTGCAGTCTGTGCCAGTAAAAAAAACCGGATGGAGTCTTTTTTGAATTATGAAAAAAAAGTTACGCTTTTTTTGAAGCCTTTTTCTGCTTTGACACAACGTCAAAGATTACAGCAGCAAGAAGTACAGAACCTTTAACTGCACGCTGCCAGTTCATGTCTACACCAAGGATAGACATACCATTGTTCAATACACCCATGAAGATAGCACCAATTACGGCACCACTTACAGTACCTGTTCCACCGTATGCACTAGCACCACCAATAAAGCAGGAAGCGATAGCATCCATTTCGTAGTTCTGACCAGCAGTTGGCTGAGCAGAGTTCATACGAGCAATTGTTACAAGAGCGGCAACAGCTGCAATGAATCCCATGTTTGTATATGCAAAGAACATTACATTCTTTGTGTTTACACCAGAAAGTCTGGCTGCCTTTTCGTTACCACCAATTGCGTACAGGTAGCGGCCAGGAACAGTGTTTTGTGTGAAGTATGAATAAATTGCAATGATTACACCAAGAAGAATCAATACAACTGGAAGACCACGGTCACGAGCAAGGAACTGACCAATGATAAAGATTACAATTGAAAGAACAATAAGTTTAGCAATGAAAGATCCGCGTGAAGGTACTGTGTAGTTCTTCTTAATCTTGTTGCGGCGGCTTACAATTTCAAGAATAACGTAAGCAAGAATTGCAATAAGAGTTACAATGAGGGTGATCATAAGAGTGTACTTATCTACCCATTCATCAAAGATTTCAATATCACCCCACTTTTCATAAGTAGCATCGCTTGTAGCAGGAAGATAGCTTTCAAAGAGCTTGAGGTATTTGTCTGGGAATGGAGCGATTGGACGACCATCCAAAACGATAGTTGCAACACCACGCCACAAAAGCATACCGGCAAGAGTTGTAATGAACGGTGGAATGTGAATGTAAGCAATGAAGAAACCGTGGAAAGCACCAATTGCTGTACCAAGAATTAAACATCCAAGAACTGCAAGCCAGATTGGCCAGCCCCAGTTTACAATGAATACACCTGCAAGAGCACCAATAAGGGCTACTACAGAACCAACAGACAAATCGATGTTACCACCGGTAAGGATACAAAGCAGCATACCAGTTGCAAGAATAGCAACGTAAGCATTCTGACGGATAATATTTGTAACGTTAGCTGGTGCAAAAAGCGAACCATGACCTGTGATTCTGATCAAGATTTCAAACAGAATCATTACTCCAACAAGTACAAAAAGCATTGTGTTGCTTTTGAGTACTGCTCTTAATGTATTAGAAACTTTAGTTTTGTTCTCACTCATTTTTTTTACTCCTGTGTATTTTCTGTATTAAGGTCTAATGTTTTTCCGGAATTGATAATCTCTGTCATGATCTTTTCCTGAGTAGCTTCTTTTCCGTCCATTTCGGCAATCATCTTACCTTCGTTCATAACGTAGATACGGTCAGCCATGCCCAAAAGCTCAGGCATTTCGGAACTAATCATAATTACAGATTTTCCTTCTGCAACCATCTTGTTGATGATACAGTAGATTTCGTACTTTGCACCAACGTCAATACCTCGTGTAGGTTCATCAAGAATAAGAATATCAGGCTCAGCAAAAAGCCATTTTCCTACAAGAACCTTCTGCATGTTTCCACCAGAAAGGTTACCTACATCTTCCATTACAGAAGAACACTTTGTGTGCATTTCCTGTGCCATTTCTTCTGAGTACTTGCGCTCTTTATCAAAATCAAGAATGTAGTGCTTAGAAATCTTTTCTGGCTTTGCAGCAGTTGTGTTCTTACAGATTGATTCTGAAAGAATCAAACCGTTACCCTTGCGGTCTTCGGTAACGTAAGCAAGGCCTGCTTTAATTGCAGATTTTACAGTTGGGAAGAATACTTCCTTTCCATTCATATATATGTGCCCGCGGATATTTGCTCCGTAGGAATGACCAAAGATACTCAT
>CAMKDH010000116.1 GCA_946411215.1 uncultured Treponema sp.
CCAGAATCAGCTTACAATGGAAATTATGAAAAAGGTTGCACGCCGCCATGGTTTGTTATGCCTGCTTCACGAAAAGCCTTTTGAAGGAGTAAACGGAAGCGGTAAGCACAACAACTGGTCAATTGCAACAGACGATGGTGAAAATCTTTTTGCACCAGGAAAAACTCCTCGCGACAATGCACAGTTCCTTTTGTTCCTTACAGCAGTAATTAAGGCTGTAGATGAAAATCAGGATTTGCTGCGCTATAGTGTTGCAAGTGCTGGAAACGATCACCGTCTTGGTGCAAACGAAGCACCTCCTGCAATTATGTCAATTTATGTTGGCGACGAGCTTCAGGCAGTTTTGGAATCTATTAAAGCAGGAAAAACTTACGACGGTAAAAAACGTCAGAAGATGACAATTGGCGTTGATGTACTTCCTCCAATTCCAAAGGATTCTACAGACCGCAACAGAACATCTCCTTTTGCCTTTACAGGAAACCGTTTTGAATTCCGTTCAGTAGGAAGTGCTCTTTCTATAAGCGGACCAAATACAATTCTCAATGCAATCCTTGCAAACTCTTTGTGCGACTTTGTAGATGAGCTTGAAAAATCAAAGGATTTTGACAGCGATTTGCAGAAGCTTATCAAACGCGAAATCACAGCACACTGGCGCATCCTGTTTAATGGAAACGGCTATGGCAAAGAATGGATTGCAGAAGCAGAAGAGCGTGGTCTTAAAAACTACCGCACAACTCCAAAAGCAATTGAACATTACACTGATGAAAAAAATATAAAGCTTTTCACTCGTATGGGTATTTATACCGCAGAAGAAATGAAGAGCCACTACGACATCAAGCTCGAAAAATATTGCCAGGTTATAAATATCGAAGTAAACACAATGCTCGAGATGGTTCACAAAGATATTATTCCTGCTGCATTTAAATATTTGAATGTTCTTGCAGATACAGAATTTAAGATGCAGAGAATATCTTCTATGTGCGATGCAGGCCTCAGACTCATAGCAAAGCTCAACACTCTTATAAATGAACTTTCTAACCGTGCCGAAGAGCTGGACAAAAAGCATATCAAAACAGATAAAATTGCCGATCTTATGCAGCGTGCTCATTCTTATGCAAAAGTAATTTTACCTGCAATGGAATCTGTTCGTGAAATTGGGGATCAGATAGAAGTTCTGCTTGGCGAAGAATATAAGCCTTTCCCTAACTACGAAGATTTGCTCTACAGTGTTCAGTAGTGGAATTTTCTTAAAAAAATTGATAATATTGACTCATGAATATAATTGTTGTTGGCAGTGGTGGTCGTGAGCACACTATCTGCTGGAAGCTCGCTCAAAGTTCTTTAGTTGATAAGGTTGTTGTTGTACCAGGTAATGGTGGAACTGCAAAAGAAACAAAATGCGTAAATATTGATCCTAAAAATTGTGATTATATTGCAGAGGGTGAAAATCCTTATGTTGCAATTGCCCGTCACGAAAATTGTCGCATGGCTGTAATTGGACCGGAAGATCCTCTTGCTGCTGGTATTGCTGATGATTTCTGGAAAGCCGACATTCCTTGTGTTGGTCCTAAAAAGGCAGGTGCACAGCTCGAAGCAAGTAAAGACCTTTCTAAAAACTTCATGAAAAAATATGGCGTTGCCTGTCCTTCAAGTGAAACTTTTGTAAACAAGGACGCAGCCATTGAATATATTAAAAAGCACGGCGCTCCAATTGTTGTAAAAGCAGATGGACTTGCTGCCGGAAAAGGCGTTGTTGTTGCTGCTACTGTTGAACAGGCAATTGCCGCAGTAGAAGACATGATGGGCAACGGCAAAGTTGGTGAGGCTGGTAAAAAGCTCGTAATGGAAGAATACCTCGAAGGTATTGAGATTTCTGTTCTTGCTGCTGTTTCTGTTACTCCAGAATATGCAGTCAGCGGAAGTGCTACAATTGTTCCATTCCTTCCTGCACGTGACCACAAACGACTTTTGGATGGTGCTAAAGGACCTAACACTGGTGGTATGGGAGCTGTTTGTCCTCTTGATGATGTTACTCCAAAAATGATGGAACAGTTCAACAAGGATATTCTTGAACCAACACTCAACGGTCTTATTAAAGAAAAATATGATTACCGCGGATTTATCTTCTTTGGTGTAATGCTCACAAAAACAGGACCAAAACTTTTGGAATACAATGTACGCCTTGGAGACCCGGAAACTCAGGCAGTACTTCCACTTATGGATTTTGATTTTGTTTCAATGTGTACTGCAATCCTTAACGGAACTCTGAAAGAATTTGAATTCAAATGGAAGCCTGGATATCAGGTTGCGCCAGTTGTTGTTAGTGGCGGTTACCCGGAGGCTTACAAAAAAGGCTGTGAAATTACCTTTAATGAACGCCTGCTCAAACAGAGCGGTGCAAAGATTTTCATTGCAGGTGCTGTAAGTGGAAGACGTGGTGAAAGCCGCGAAGATAATCTTCTTACAAGTGGCGGCCGTGTTCTTGCATGCAGTGCATACGGCGAGACTTTTGAAGATGCCTGGAAGCACGCCTACGAAGGAATTTGTGGCGTTAAGTTTGAAAACAGCTTCTACCGCAAAGACATTGGTTTGCCTGGTGCGGCAGAAAGCGGAAAACTTTAAAAAAAAACCGGGCTATGCCCGGTTTTTTTTATAAGTACTTAACTAGTTCGTTGCGCACACTATCAAGTCTGGCATCGCTAAGGCCAAAGTTCATTTCTTTGTAGCTCCAGGCGGCACGACCAACACCGTGTTTATTGTAAACTTCAGAAATCAGGCGATACCATTCTACAGTATCTTCTACAGAGGCATTTTCAATTACACCATATTCTCCACAGTAAAGATAAGCGCCTCTTTCTTCTGCAACAGCAATTGCCTGGGCAAAGTTATTTTCAAAATAGGCTAAATCAAGTTTTGCCTTCTGGTCATACATATTAAAGAAGTTGCCTACCATACCGCAATATTTTTCGGTGTTCTTTGTATAATCTTCGTAGGTTGATTTTAAAGGCATGCGGAATTTTGTATCCATTAAATCCAGCCAGCCGGCACCCTGATGTGTAAATACAAGAGGGTCATAGCAGTGGAAGTTATAAACAATGTTTTCGTCATAAGGAGGATCAAGATCTTTTACTGCTGCAAGAGAGTTGTTCCAGTAACTTCCAACAAGGATTTTTGTAGTTGGAGCAATGGCACGTATACGCTCAATACAGGTGCGTGCAATTGCGTTCCAGGTTTTGCAGAAAGCCTGATCTGTAACTTCGTTTAAAAGTTCAAAACAAATTTCATTTTTTGTACCGTCAAAAAAGTGTGTGTAACGGCGGGCAAGCTCTTCCCAGATTTTATAAAATCTTTCCTGGTATGCAGGGCTGTCAAAAAATCCTGTTTCGTTTTCACCCTTATCAAAGCTAAAGCCTGCTGTTTTGTGCAGATCAAGAATCATGTTAAGATTGTATTTTCTGCACCATTCAAGGGCAGTTGTAATTCTGTCAAAGCCTGCTTCAATCCATTTTTCATCTGCAGTTTGAAAAAGATTATAATCAACAGGAAGGCGAACGTGATCCAGTCCCCATTCGCTTATAGTTTTAATGTCGTTTTCTTTTATAAAATTGTTGTAGCGGTCTTCGGAATAATCGCACTGACTAAACCATCCGCCTAAATTTACTCCGTGCATAAAGCCGTCAAATCTTTTCATAGTAACCTCACGAAAATTATAAAGTATATGACATAATAGCATTTTTAAAATTTAAAAACAGAATGAAACTATATAAATGTAGTTAAAATATTGTATAAAAACGTTTAATCTGCGCGTGGTTTGTGGCAGTTAGAACAGCCGATTATGTGAACGTGTTTTTTACCAACAGCTTTATTAAAAAGCCGTGCGGTTAGTGCCTGGTCTGCTGCAATTGCTTTATGACAAACCGGGCAAACTCTGGCAACTCCAGGCTCGCATTTAGGATAGCAATGCGGACAACCTTGAATTGTCATGAGCTGATCTGGAACCTTCATAGGGCGATACACTTTTGAAATAAGCTGTTCGCCCACAAAAAGTTCACTCTGGCATACAGGACATTTTACCGGCTGCATATTCGATTGCTTACCTGCGCGGGCAGCCTGACGCTTTTTGTTGTTTGACCATACTGCCAGCAGGCCCGCAAGAAAAGCAACTATAACTACCGAAAAAAATCCTATAGCCAGATAATCCATAAATAATCCTTAAAATTAATCTTCTGGTTTGAGTGAGACACAGATGTATTTATTTGTATCAAGGTATCTGTTTGCCTGTTCTTTAAGGTTATCGGCTGTTATGAATTTGAACCCGAAGTTGTCATCATAAGCAGCTTCTAGAGGCATATACTTGAATACTAAGATTGCTCCAAGCTGTTGAACCCACCAGTCAGAATTATTCTGATTTGCTTCAAAGTTTCTGCGGTATGTTTCTCGGAGCTTATCAACATCGCTCTGAGCAGGAGCTTCTTTTTTAAGGTTATCAAGAGCTGTAATTATTTCTGCAATTAATTCTTCTTCTCTTGCAGGTTCACAGCCAAACTCAATTTGAATCTGGAAGTTTCTTTCTGGGTAACCGTCTATTCCGCCGTACACACCAACGCCATAAGTTCCACTCTTATCTTCGCGGATAATTTCGCGCAGCTTAATTTCAATTAAAGAGCGAAGCTGCTCCATAAGCTGAATATCCTTATAAGTTTCATTAACGTCAGCCGCTGCTGGCAGTCGTCCTCCAAAGCAAATATAAACAAGACCCTTATCTTCCTTGCCTTTCTTTACAACTTCATTTGTAATTTTAGAAATGACTTTGTATTTTTCGTGAACGGCCTCTTCTTCCAAAGGCTTGTCTACAGGAATTGTTCCAATGTAGTACTGACACAATTCAAGAACTTTTTCTTCATCAACATCACCGCTTATTACAAAACTAAAATCAGAAACATTGCCAAAGCGTTCTTTGAAAATTCTTTCAGATTTTGCAGCATCAAGCATTTCTACAAACTCAGGATTGATTGCTGTATGGCGGATAGATTTTCCATAAAGAAGTTCACGCACTCTAGAAATAAGAACATCGGTTGGTTGAACATTGTAAGCCAAAGCACGCTGCTGCATATTCTGCATAACAAAGTTCCAGCCTTGTTCTGTAAACTGAGGTTTTGTCATAAAGAGATTTATAATTTGTAGAAGGTCTTCAAAATTATCAGGAGTAGAATTTCCCGAAATGCATTCATCTGTATCATTAACAGCAATGTTGAAGCCCAGCGCTTTTGTAGAAATATATTTCTGGAACTGACTTATATCCATTCCGCCAATTCCTGAATAGAAGGCATAAAGCGGACTAATTATACAAGAAGGATATTCACTGTCTTTTACAAGCGAAGAACCACCGTTACTCAAACCAGAAATCACAATTTTTCCTTTATCAAGTTCATTCTTTCTGATTATGATTCTGGCTCCATTTTCAAGTACATATTCAGTTGACTTTAAGGCTTCAATTTTGTTAGTTGAAACTACCGCAGCTTTTTTGTCAGGACGTGCCATAATATCGCCGTCAATGGCATTGTCTTCGTAAGCTTCTAATTCAGCAGCGCTTTTGTAATTTTCCCAGAAAGAAATAAATTCTTCTTTTGTAGGAATTTCGGCAGCAGTTGATTCAGGTGTATAAATCATACATAAAGTTCCGCGGCCTTCAAAAAGATCTGTTGCTCGGGCATTAACTTCATCAAGTGTAATTGAGTTTATGATTGAGCGTGCAATTTCTATATAATCATCATCAGAAACTACAATGTCTCCGCAAAGGAAATAATGGCACAGACTGTCGACCCTTTCTGTAGAAGTAATTGCAGGACTCTGTTCATACCACTGATTTTCGCTTGTAAGCAAAGATTCTTTTGCACGTAAAAATTCTGATTCTGTAATTCCATGAAGCAGAAGTCTGTCTGTTTCATCAAGCATTGTCTGGAAGGCCTGTGCAAAACATCCTTCTTTTGGAACAAAATAATAACCATTGAAAGCTGTAGTATTTGTTTCGTTATAGCGAACAGAATTTGCACCAAGCCATGGAGAATCTGGGTCTGATGTAATTTCATAAAGTCTTAAATTGAAAATATTGTTTACCAGATTTGTAAGATATGTGCGGCGCAAATCTCCCTGAGTTACGCAAGGCTTATTGTCTTCATCTTGTGAAATAATCTGAACCTGTGTGAAAGTGAGTTCAGGGTCTGCAAAAACCATCAGATCTTTTTGGGTTTGTGGGGGCACTGTTCCTTTTGCAAGAGTATGTTTTTCTTCTGCAGCAGGAATTGTTCCCATAGAATTTTTAATAAGCCATTCTGCAACCTTTGGATCTACAACTCCCGAAATAACAACTGCCATGTTCTGTGGCTGGTACCATTTTTTATAAAAGTTTACAACTTCGTCGCGGGTGATGTTTTGAATTATCTCTGGTTTTCCTATAGGAAGTCTGTCTACAAAAGGAGAGTCTTTAAGCTCAAAAGGCAAAACTGCATCTACAAGGCGTCCTGTTAAACCAAGTCGTCCGCGCCATTCTTCAAGAACAACACCTCGTTCCTTATCAAGCTCTTCGGGATCAAAGGTAACGGCACTTGCCCAATCATGAAAAATGAGAAGTGCTTTTTCAAGATAATCCGGATTGTCTGCAGGAACTTCAAGCTTATAAACTGTTTCTTCAAAGCTTGTGTAGGCATTAACTTCGGCACCAAAGTCCATACCAATTGATTCTGCATAATCAATAAGAGAATTCTTTTCAAAATGCTCAGTTCCGTTAAAACACATGTGTTCAATAAAATGAGCAACACCACATTCATTTTCGGCTTCGGCAATAGAACCAACCTTTACGGCAAGCCTTAATGAAATTCTATTTAAAGGATTTGCATTTTGCAAAATATAATAACTCATTCCGTTATCAAGTTGTCCGCATAGAACATCCTGATTAAATTGAAGTGGAATGTCTTTTGAGTTATTTTTGGTTGAGGTACAACCAGTAAGCAGCACGGTTAAGGCAAAAGCCACCGTAATTAGGGATTTAAACTTTTTCATCAATAATACTCCTTTAACTGTATATTAAAATATAAAACTCCAGTTTGTACAATAACAAAAAAGTATGCTATAATGGAAAACATGGCACAGATTATTCCTATTGCAAGTGGAAAGGGTGGTGTTGGAAAAAGCCTTCTTTCTGCCAATTTAGCTATCGCACTGGGACAGCAGGGTAAAAGGGTCGTTCTTGTTGACCTTGACCTTGGCGCGTCAAATCTTCATCTTGTTATCGGTCAGCATCCGGGCGCTGCAAGTCTTGGTTCATGGTTTACAGAAAAAACTATGTTCAAAGATATTATTCAGCCTACTGATTATCAGAATGTAAGCTTTGTTGCGGGCGACAGTCAGATTCCAGATTTAACTTCGCTTAAACATACTCAGAAAATCAAGCTTATCCGCAACTTAAAAAATATCGATACCGATTATCTTATTCTTGATTTGGGGGCCGGTACTCATCAGTTTATTCTTGATATGTTCCTGCTTTCACCACAGGGAATTGTTGTTTCTG
>CAMKDH010000117.1 GCA_946411215.1 uncultured Treponema sp.
GTGCAACATCAGAATAAGAACGTGCAACTACTCCTGCGTACAAAACAGGATGAAATTTGTTTACTTTTGCAATAATTTTGAAATATTCACTGATGATATTTGCCATATAAGCGCCACCACGGAGCGAACAGTAAATAACATCTGGAATAAAGCCGTCTTTATAAATCTTATTTGCAAGTTTTAGTGCATTGTTGCGAACTGTGTCGTATTCTAGAAATTCCTTTATCATATATGCCTCGTCTTTTGAGTACATATAATTATAATTGATTATCATTGTTTTTACAATGAAAAATATAGAACACTATTATTATAAGAAATTTCGTATGCAATCATATATAAAAAAAAATGCTCCCGCCGAATCTTCTAATATCCGCATTATATATGAATTCAATAAGCGGGTCCCAGCGACGGAAAAAAAAGCAAGGTATCCCCCGGCAGCCGTGTTCCGTCCGGCGTAAACGCGGCCGGCCCACTACCGGTCCCCCCTTACTTTCTTTTTCCTGCGTCCCGCATATTACTTTATTAATATAATGCGGAAGGCCTACAATCGGCTCCGCATTTTTTTTGTATGCAATCTATACCGACATTTTCAATTATAATAGTCTTTATACTATTTATATATAAAAACATTTCTGATACAATAATTATATGTGCGCAAAGAATAACGATTATACGACCCTTTTCTCAGATGATAATATTGTTGTACTAAACAAACGCTCCGGCATTTTGATTGCTGCAGATAGATATAATGAAGAGGCGCCACGGCTGGATTTGTTGGCGGAGAAGGAATTTGGGAAATTGTATGCGGTTCACCGAATAGATAAGGATACTTCGGGACTTATTGTTTATGCACGCACACCGGAGGCGCACAAGAATCTTTCGCAGCAGTTTGAAAAAAGACTTGTTCATAAAACTTATCATGCACTTGTTTATGGGCATCCGCTTTGGGATAAGCTTAATGTTGATTTGCCTTTACTGCCTGACGGAGATATTCGCCACAGAACAGTTGTGAATAAAAAATATGGAAAGCCTTCTGTTACTGATTTTTACAATGTTGGTTCCTGCGGGCCTTATTCGTGGATTATTGCGGAACCTAAAACAGGACGCACACATCAGATTCGTGCACACCTTGCCGCAAACGGTTTTTCTATCGTCTGCGATCCTCTTTACAGCGGAAATCAAAAACCTGTACGACTTAGCGAAATCAAACGCAAATGGAATGGCGACGATTTTGAAGAACGCCCTCTTTTAAGCAGACTCGCACTTCATGCATATAAAATCGAGTTCGCTCATCCTGTCACAGGTGAAAAAGTTTGTTTTACCGCTCCCTACCCTAAAGACATGGAAGCCACCAGAAATCAGCTCGCCAAAATTTTTGGAGTTGACCCGTTTACTTATTCTAATGAAAAATAAATTTCGTATTTCTGCATTCATAACCTTTCTCTTGATTTTGATTTTTCAGGCACTAGTGTATTGTGAAGACGCTCAGGTAAAAGTTTCTATTGCACCGGAAGTTGGATTTTTTTCTGGGAAGATTATTGAAAATGTGTGGTATGCAGATGTAAGTAATTCAGCAACTACAACAACATTAACTCCTACAACAAACATGAGTCGCCTTGACTGGCAGGTGCAGAATTCCTTTTATTGGGGCTTTGATTCCGATTTCACTATAAATGATAATATTACTTTTTTATTATCTATCAAAAATGCAATTTCTGACACTTGTGGTGTAATGGAAGATTATGACTGGCTTAATCCAATAACAAGAATCTGGAGGAATGATCCGCCTGATGAGCTTACTAATTATTCGATTCATACAAATTATCTGAACAATTATACACACATCAATTTTATGTTTGGAAAGATTTTTTATTTTGGCGCCAAAGACAACATAACACTTACACCATATTTTGGTTTAGATATTGAACACATTAATTTTTCGGGTATTGGTGGCTGGCGTACTTATAAAAAAGACAACTGGGTAAAAATGGATTTTGGCGAAGGCGAAAAAGTAATTTCCTATTCACAGTCTTATGCGGCTCCTGTTTTATTGCTAAATTCTGATTTTAATTTTGGAAGATTTTTTGAAACCTGCTTAAATCTTTCTGCAGTATGGATAAAAAAGCTTGATTGTATTGATTTGCATCATGCAAAAAATGCCTATTACAATGACAGAATTGAAAACGCATGGAATTTTGGCGCAGAACTCAAATTGTTTTTCAAAATCAACAGTCACAACAAACTTGGATTAAAAGGCGGAATTAATTATATGCCCGATGCATACGGTTTTACATATAATTCCAAAACAGACACAAGTCCAGACTCGTCTACACTTGGAGGAACTTCACGCCTTCTGTGGAACTACAGCTTTGTTTATGTAATCAAATCCTGATTCTTACGCTTGTAATTCTGCGCTGAACAACGTCTTCTACAGTAAATAAAACTTTATTTTTTACAACTACCATTCCTGGTGACGGCAAATATCCAAACTGTTCAAGAACCCAGCCACCAAGAGTATTCATTTCTTCTGAATGAAGGTTTAAATGCAGAATTGAGTTAACCTCGTCTAACTTGAGGTCACCCGGAACTACAAAAGTGTTAGCACTAACTAACTGTATTTTTTCTTCAGCAGGAATATTGTCATAAGAATTTTCATCTGTCATTCTGCCGAATACTACGCGGATTACATCTTCTATGGTTACAATACCTGCAGTCTGCCCCTGCTCGTTCAAGACCACAGCAAATTTATTTTCATCTTCGCGAAGCTTTTGTAAAAGTTCAAGTGCACTAAAGGTTCCCGGAACATACAAAACATCATCCATAATACGCCCTGCATATCCTTCGCCTTTTTCTATATCATCATTTCCATACAATACTTTTTTATAATGAATTATTCCTACAACGTTTTCACTCTGATCTTTATAAACTGTAAGTGTAGAAAATCCGGAATCAAGAAACTCTTGAACAACTTCATCATAAGTAGCAGAAGAACTTACCATACTTACCAAAGAACGGTGCTTCATAATATCTGTAGCCGCCAGATTGTTGAACTTAATTATCTTATTAAGCATGCGGCTTTCATTTTTTTCAATCGTGCCTTCTTTTTCGCCAACATCAATTAGAGTTTTAAGTTCTTCTTCTGTAATAAGGTGTTCACGAGGTTTTATAATTTTTTCAACAAGCCAAACTGCACCATGAGACAAACGTTCAAAAAGGAACACAACAGGGAAAAAGATTTTCTCAAGTGCAAAAAGAGGTACAGCACTCGAAAGACATTTTTTCTCTGGATCCCGTCCCGCAATTGTTTTTGGAATAATCTGTCCAAAAGTAGTTATTACAAAAGCGGTAAGAAGTGTTGGAAGTCCAACTCCCCTTCCTCCAAAAATCTTAACAACAAGAGCAGTTGCAAGTGCCGAAATAAGTGCATTCAAAAAGTTAGTTCCAATTAACACAGTTGTTAAAAGGCGCGGCATATTTGAATGAAGCTTTGTTACAACTCGTGCACCCTTCTTTCCTTCTTCCTGCATTCGGCGTAGCTTTATTTTTGAAAGAGAAATATATGCAGTTTCTGAAGAAGTAAAAAATCCAACAAAGAAAATCAAAACAATAATCACAAGGAAGGTTATAATGTCATAAATCTCAACACTCATTATTCTTCCTCCTCTGCAGGTTTTTGTTTATATATTCTCATGCGTTCAATTCTGTGTGCCTGGATTTTTTTAACTTCGAAAGTCCAGTCTTCATATTCTAAAACATCACCCGCAACAGGCATGCGGTTTATTTTTTCTGTAAACCATCCGCCTA
This sequence comes from uncultured Treponema sp., assembly GCA_946411215.1. Classification (GTDB taxonomy): domain Bacteria; phylum Spirochaetota; class Spirochaetia; order Treponematales; family Treponemataceae; genus Treponema_D. The sequence goes on from CAMKDH010000117.1 coordinate 3,805, forward strand.
TTGTTTCGTTAATATCGCTCGTAAGATTTATTTTTAAATCATCCTTAAGCACGCGCAAAAGAACTGAACCGTTTATTTCAAAATCGCGTTTATCTTCAACATTATCAAAATCAAAAACTTTACCGCGCAAAGAGTCATCGCCTGGCATTGCAAAAATTTCACGCGAAATATCTTTTTCTGTTACAATGCCATCTGTTCCCGAATATTCATCAACAATAATTGCAATAGACTGATGATTATCAAACATCATCTGCTGAACCTGAGACATTGTTTTTGTACCAAGAATAAAAAGCGGCGGACGCATTACCTGCGACAGATTAAAATCCTGCGGACAGTTTTTGTATTTAATCATATCTTTTAAATAGATAATACCAACTATATCATCCACAGATTTTCTACAAACAGGAAAGCGTGTAAAACCAAGACGCTGTGAAAGTTCGATAATATCACGGTAGGTGGCAGTATATGGAACAACCTTGATTCTTGTGCGCGGAACCATTATGTCTTCTGCCTGTAAATCAGAAAACTTAAAAATCTGATTCATAAAGCGGTTTTCATCTTCTTCGATAATTCCAGACTCAGAACTCATTTCAAAAAAGGTTTTGATTTCTTCTTCTGTATATGACTTTTTATGCTTGTCTGGCTTTATTCCAAAAATGCGCAGAACAAGCTGTGCAAAAGCAGTAATCACAAAAACAAGCGGATGCATGAGCTTTACAAAAACGTTTACAAATCCGCTCAAGCCATATGCAATAGGATCAGGACAACGAGTTGCAATTGTCTTTGGAGTAATCTCGCCAAAAATCAGAAGAAGAACAGTTGCTGTAAATGTTGCAATAGAAACACCCTTCTGTCCAAAAAGAGAAAGTGCGATTGAAGTAAGAATTGCAGAAAGAAAAATATTTACAAGGTCATTTGAAATAAGGATTGTATTTATAAGATGTTCTTTTTTATCAAGAAGCTTACCCGCACGCAAAGCACGTTTATTTTTATTCTTGCGCAGGATTCTAAGGCGAAGCTTATTCATTCCCAAAAATGCACTCTCCGAAATTGAAAACAACATAGAGAGTACAATCAGAGAAAATGCAATTATAAACAAATACGAGGGTATGTCGTCCAAACTAAAACTATCCTTTATTCGCCAGCTGTCTGTCCAGTTTTATCAAGCACAGTTTCAAAATATGTTATGGCATCCTGGATTGCCTGAGCCTTTGATGATTCAGGTGCAAGTTCATATGCAGTTTTAAGATATGAAATTATTCCTTCATAATCATCAGTGTCGCTGTAAGCAACAAGGTATGCAGCGGTAAAGAAGCATTCCTGTTTTTCTTCGGCGCGAACAAATTCATTATTAGCAGCAGTCAGATATTTTTGAACAGCAGTTTCTACATCGCCCTGAGAATATGCAGACATTGCTTCGGCTTCTGCCTGAGCAAGAATAAACTTTCCGCATAAACCAGACTCATTTGTTTTATCAAGCTCTACAGCATACTTAACAAGTGGCAGCAGGAATGAACGATATTCAGTCTGAGTTGCAATAAAGAGAGTATCAATTGCTTCTACTTTTTTAAGAGCAGAACCCTTACCTGTCTGCTTAACCATATCATTAAAATGTGCAAGTTCATCACTATGCATGCTCAAGTCATTTTCAAAATCAGAAAGATTTGACAATGCATTATCAGCAATACGGCTTACTACATATCCATCTTCTGTACACAGGAAAACTGCAGGCATCTGGCTTACATTAAAAAGAACTGCAAGCTGATAGTTATTCTGCATTATTGTTGTGTAAGTATTTGCAAGATTCTGTTCTTCTGCTGTTGAATTATCTGGTGCTACAGTTTTTTGAAAAGCGTTCTGAGAAAAATCGGCATGAAGCACAGTATAATGTGAAGCGATATTTTCTTTAAAAGCGGCATCTTTCAAAATATTGTTTACAAGCTGGGTACTCTTATCATCATCTCCCTGCGAAGTAAAGAAAATCAAAATCGGCTGATTTTTTTTACCTGCATAGGAAATTGCCTCGTCGTAATCTACAAAACAGCCGTAGTCATCTGTGAGAGGCTTTTTTCCGCAGGATATAAAAAGAAGTGCCAGCAGGATTGTTGTAAAAGATATGATGATTTTTTTCATAAAAATTCCTTTATATGAGATTCCCGGGTCAAGCCCGGGAATGACACGCTATTTAAAGTAACTTACACCGGCTGCAAAGAGGTTTTCGCAGGTTGTTTCGTTTTCGTTTGTAAGAGGATTTCCTCCAACGTTCTTGAACAAATCCATGCTTGCACCATTCATTGCCATACCTACTCCGCGTTCAGAGTGTCCCATCTTTCCAAGTACGTGTCCGTCTGGCGAAGTAATACCTTCAATTGCAAAGGCAGAACCGTTTGGATTGTCTGGCTCTGTAATTGCAGGGCGACCAAACTCGTCTACATACTGAGTGAATACCTGACCGTTTTCGAACAGGCGTTTTGCAGTAGCTTCATCACAAACAAAGCGGCCTTCACCGTGCGAAATAGCAATAAGGTGGTTACGTGAATCAACTACACTTGGATGCATTGCCCAAGGTGAAGTTGCAGAAACTATACGTGTGCGAACGATTCTGCTGATGTGGCGGCCAATTCTGTTGTAAGTAAGAGTTGGCATATCGTCTGTCATATCGCGGATATCGCCGTAAACTGCAAGACCGGTTTTTACAAGTGCCTGGAAACCGTTACAAATACCAAGAACAAGACCATCACGCTTTTTAAGAAGGTTCATTACTTCTTCGCTGATGTTTCCGGCTTTAAGAACATTTGCAATAAACTTTGCAGAACCATCAGGCTCATCACCGGCAGAGAATCCACCGCTAAGAGCAAGAATCTGTGTATCCTTAAGCTCGCGTTCAAGCTCTGCCAAAGATTCTGCAAGCATTTCTGGGTTTTTATTGCGAAGAACAAGTATCTTTGTATCTGCGCCTGCAAGATTAAAGGCACGCATCATATCAATTTCACAGTTTGTTCCAGGGAATACAGGAAGCAATACTTTTGGATGTGATGTTGGCTGAACAAACGCAGGAGCCTTACGAACATCGCTCAAAGACTGATGAACATTTGTTGCCCATTCAGGAAGTTCAGGCTGTAAAGGAGCACCGCTAACACGAGGGAATACTTCCTTAAGCTTGTCTTCCCATGAATCAACACAATCATAAAGGCTTACAGAAACTTCAGGATTTGTAACACCTGCCAAAGTTGCATTTCTAATAACAATTCTTGGTTCATCAATTGTTGCACCAAGCTGAGTCAAAGTTCCCTTTGCAAAGCCTGCTTTTTCAATATCAGAAACGTAAGCGCTTGGAACTTCGATAATGATGTTTCCGTATGTTGGAACAAAGAGAGAATGAACATCGCCGGTTGCATCAATTCTGGCACCAACCATATTTCCCATAGACATCTTTGTTACTGCTTCTGCAATACCGCCAGGGCCTACAGGGTACATAGAACTAATCATTCCCTTCTTATTCAATTCATAAATAATATCGCTGTTTTTAAGGAAGGTTTCGTAATCAGGTTCAAGGAGATCAGAATATGGAACGCTTACCATAAAGATTCTGTTTCCATAAACTTTGAAAGCACCGCTTGTTACGTTCTTAACTTCATCATGATTTACTGCAAAGCTTACAAGTGTGTGTGGAACATTGATATCTTCAAAAGTTCCGGACATTGAGTCTTTACCGCCAATAGAAGCACAACCACTTTCTACCTGAGCATCAA
>CAMKDH010000118.1 GCA_946411215.1 uncultured Treponema sp.
ATGGCTATTGTTTATATCTTCCTTGGACTTTCTGTAATTATCATGAACGCTTCTAGAATTCCAGCTGCATTCGTTCTTATCTTTAAGTCTGCATTTGGTTGGAAGGCTATGGCTGGTGGTGCTGCCGGTTGGGTTATGAAGCAGGTTTTGGATTCTATGCAGAAAGGTATTGCACGCGGTATCTTCTCTAACGAGGCTGGTCTTGGATCTGCTCCTATTGCTGCTGCTCCTGTACAGACAAACGAACCTGTTGAACAGGGTCTCGTAAACATGACTGGTACTGTAATTGATACACTTATCGTTTGTACAATGACTGGTCTTGCAATTGTTCTTGCTATGACAAATCCTGATTTTATGGCTCAGTACGAAGCAAACGGATGGAAGGGTATTGAACTTACTGCTAATGCTCTTTCTAACGTTCTTGGTGGTGATGGTGTTTCTGTTCACTTCCTGTTGATGCTTTGTCTTTCATTCTTTGCATTTACAACAATTCTTGGTTGGGACTACTACTCAGAAAAATGTCTTGAATATCTTGCAAATGGTAATATGAAGTATGTAATGATTTACAGAATCCTTTATATTATTGCTATTGCAATTGGACCTTACTTCACTGTAACAACAGTATTTGACATTGCCGATATCTTCAACGGTTTGATGGCAATTCCTAACTGTGTTGCGCTGATTGTTTTGAGTGGCGTTGTAGCTAAGGAAACAAAGGCATACTTCGATAAATATCCGAAGTTACAATAATCATATAGTCGACCCCTCGCGTGGAAAACGACCACAGCCAGCTAAAGGAACCTGTCCGTGGTCATTTTCTACTCCGGGGTCGACAATCTAATCATTAGGGATGGTTCGTATATTTATCGAATCATCCCTTTTTTTTTACCCTTGGAGGAATACTATGAGTGAATTGAATATCGATAAATATCTTGAAAACAAAAAGGGAAAGCCTATTAATCCTTTTATCTTCTTTGTGATGAGAAATGTTGTGGCTAAATCTCAGGCTAAGCCTATGAATGTTCATGTTGAAAATGAGACTAATATTAATAAGGTTAAGGGGCCAATCCTTGTGTTCAGTAATCACAGTTCGCGCTGTGACTGGGAATACATTGGTATGGCAATCAAAAAGCCTGTGAACTTTGTTGCTTCAAATATCGAGTTTCATCGCGCTCATATGCATGCGATTTTTAAAATCTGCAGGGTTATTCCTAAGAAAAACTTTGTTTCTGACTTTCACTGTATTAAAGAGATTGTTCAGATTATTAAGGCTGGCGGAAGCGTTCTGCTTTTCCCTGAAGGAAAGTCTAGTATTTCTGGAACAAACCAGCCTATAACTCCTGGAACCGGTAAGCTTGTAAAAAAGCTAGGTGTTCCTGTTTATACTACAAAAATCACCGGCGGCTATATGTCAAATACTCAGTGGAATATTGCTAACCGTCCGGGAAAAGTTATTGTAACTGTAAAGCAGCTTTATACTGCCCAGCAGGTGAAGGATCCTGCGCTCACTGCTGAAAAAATTGAGGAAGCAATTGCAGCTTCTATCTGGGTTGATGATTTTGAATGGAACAAAGAAGCCCGCGTAAAGTTTGCCGGAAACGAAAATGTAGCTGTAAAACTTGAAGAGCATTTATTCTGGTGTCCTAAGTGTGGTGCAGACCTTGCTATGCATGGCGAAGGCAATAAGTTTAAATGTACTGCCTGTGGTAACGGTGTTACAATCAACGAATATTATGATTTGATTCCTGACAGCCCAGACTGCGTTGTTCCAAAGAATATGCGCGTGTGGTACGAGCTTCAGCGCCGCATGATTTACCGCCAGATCCGCGACAATCCTGATTTTAGCATTGAAGAAAAAGTTAAGCTTGGTATTCAGCCGTCTGACCACTATGTAGACAAAACTGTTACTGCCGAAATTGTTGGCGAAGGTGTGATGAAGGTTACCCGCCAGGAGTTCTCGTATGTTGGAACAAAGAACGGCGAGCACTTTGAGATTCACTGTCCTGCAAATGCTGTAATTTCTATGGTAATGTCTACCGACTCTTCATATTTCGGGGGCTTCTTCAACGGATTGTATTACGAGTTCCAGCCGGAGCATAAGGTAATTACAAAGTTCCTTATGGCTATAGAAGAGTGTCATCGTCTGGCCGGCGGCATCTGGCAGAATAATATTCCTCAGCAACAGTGGATTTATGAAGACGACAAGCCTGATGATAAAGAGAAGTATTATATGTAAATAGAAAAATCCCGGGTGCGACCTGGGATTTTTTTTCACTTCTTTGCAATTCCTGTTGAAATTCACTATAATGCCATCTATGACTTATAAGATTTTTATTGATGGAAAAGAAGGCACGACTGGCCTTAAGATTTTTGAGCGTTTTGAAAAGCGCAGTGATCTTGAAATAATGCAGATTGATGAGGATAAGAGAAAAGATCCTGTGGAAAAGGCACGCCTGATGAATCAGGCTGATTATGTTTTTTTGTGTCTGCCCGATAGCGCTGCTATTGAATCGGCTGAGCTTGTTACAAATCCTAATACAAAAATAATTGATGCTTCTACTGCTCACAGAACTAATCCTGACTGGGCTTACGGCTTTCCTGAATTGGATAAGTCTTTCCGCGAGGGAATTATTGCTTCTAAGCGTGTTGCTGTTCCTGGTTGTTATGCAAGTGGTTCTATTGCTATCTGCTATCCTCTTGTAAAGAGTGGTATTATGCCTGCTGACTATCCTGTAGTTATTCATGCAGTGAGTGGATATTCTGGTGCCGGTAAAAAGGCAATTGCAGTTTATGAAGGTGATGAGCGCCCACAGGGTTATGATTCTCCTCGCCTTTATGCACTTACTCAGGCTCACAAGCATCTTCCTGAAATTAAAAAAATCAGCGGGCTTGATTTTGAACCTGTTTTTAATCCTTATGTTTGTGATTATTTTGCAGGCATGACTGTTACTGTAGGCTTGCATGCCCGCATGCTTTCTAAGCGCGTGACTTTGCAGGATGTATGGCAGATGTTTGCAGATCACTACAAGGACGCACGTTTTGTTCAGGTTGCTCCTCTTATGGGCGAGGGCGTTCTTCCAGAACAGTTTATTCCTGCTGATACTTTAGCGGGTACAAACAATATGCAGCTTTTTGTTTACGGAAACGATGACCGCATTATGATAACAACCCGCTTTGATAATCTTGGTAAAGGTGCTTCTGGAGCTGCTGTTCAGTGTATGAACATCATGATGGGAATTGATGAAGCCACAGGTTTAGTTTAATCGGACGTACACAAAATGTATAAGCTTGCAATTTTTGACATGGACGGAACTATTCTCAACACAATTGATGACCTTGCAGACAGTTGTAATGTGATTTGTGAAAAATATGGATATCCGCTTCATACAGTTGAAGAAATAAAATACATGGTAGGCAACGGCATTCCAAAATTGATGCGCCGTGCTCTGCCTGCTGATATTGCTGAAGATCAGTTTCAGAAGGTGCTTGCAGAATATATTGAATATTACGAAGACCATTGCGCAATTAAAACTGCACCTTACGAAGGAATTGTAGAATGCATTCGTTCTTTACGTGCCGCCGGTGTAAAAGTTGCCGTAAATACAAACAAAGTTCAGGCAGCTGCAGAGGAACTTTGCCAGATGTATTTCCCTGATCTTTTTGATGTTATCAGTGGAAGCCGTCCTGGCATTCCTCCAAAGCCGGATCCAACAGGCCTGTACGAGATTTTGAAGGAAATTGGTCTATCCAAAGAAGAAGCCTGCCAGCCAGGTGTTGCCTGCTTCATAGGCGACTCCGACGTAGACCTGAAAACAGGTGTAGATAGCGGCCTGGATTTTATCGGCGTAGACTGGGGCTTTAGAGGTAGAGCCTTCCTCCTGGAACATGGTGCCTCCGTTGTTGTTGATAATACGGAAGAATTAGAAAGAATATTATTGGAAAAATAATAGCACGTCATTGCGAGCGAAGCGTGGCAATCCATATTATAATATGAATGTTGATAAATGGATTGCCACGTCGCTTTGCTCCTCGCAATGACGAAGGATATAAACATATGCCTGGTTTTTATGATTATTACGATGTTGCCGTTGTAGGTGCTGGACACGCCGGTATAGAGGCTGCGCTCGCCAGTGCCCGCATGGGACTTAAAACTGTACTTATTACTCAAACCCCTGACTCAATTGCGCGAATGAGCTGCAATCCTTCTATTGGTGGAATTGCTAAAGGAAATATTGTCCGCGAAATAGATGCTCTTGGCGGCGAAATGGCAAAGCTCATAGATCGCTCTATGATTCAGTTTAGAATGTTGAATAAAAGACGTGGTCCTGCAGTTCAGGCTCCTCGTTCCCAGGCAGATAAAATTACTTATTCAAGACTTGCACGTCAGGTTTGTGAACAGACAGAAAATCTTTACACACTCATGGACACTGTTATAGATATCCTTACAACTGCAAGTGAAACTCCTCTTCCGCCAAATTCAGACAGTGCCGCAGACAAAGGAACAATCCCGGGTGAAAAACGCGGTTACAGCGGAAGCAATATTGAACACCCTGATTACGCCACAGAAGCAGCACGCAGTGGAATGCGTCAGAAGGTAACAGGCGTTGTAACAGAACGCGGAAGAATCATTCCTGTACGCTCAGTTGTCCTTACTACAGGAACCTTCCTTGGTGGACGCATCTTTATCGGTGAATACGATGCCCCTTGCGGACGAGTAGGGGAACCTGCTGCTTACGGGCTTACTGCAAGTCTTCACCGTCTTGGTTTTACAACAGGCCGTCTTAAAACAGGTACACCTCCTCGCATTCTCAAGCGCACAATTGATTTTGACAAACTTGAGCTTGAACCAGGAGACGAAGAAGTAATCCCATTCAGCTTTGAAGATGAAAAAGTTGAGCGCCCTATGGTGCCTTGCCATATTGTTTATACAAATGAAGAAACTCACAAAATCATCCGCGATAACATTGGACGTTCTCCGTTGTATTCAGGAAAAATCAGCGGTATTGGTCCACGCTATTGCCCTTCCATCGAAGACAAGGTTATGCGCTTTAAGGAACGAGACCGCCATCAGATTTTTGTTGAGCCGGAAGGACTGGAGACTGAAGAAATGTATCTCAATGGACTTTCTTCATCACTCCCGGAATGTGTACAGGATGCCTTTATGCGCACAATGCACGGTTTTGAAAATGCAGTTCAGAGCCGTCCTGGTTATGCTGTTGAATATGATTTTGTTGAACCGACACAGCTTTTCCCTTCGCTTGAAACAAAACGCGTTGCAGGACTTTTTGATGCCGGTCAGATAAACGGAACTTCAGGTTACGAAGAAGCTGCAGGTCAGGGGCTTATTGCCGGAATGAATGCAGGACTTTATGCACGCGCACACATTTCTACCTGCGGTCCTCTGAACGCAATTCCTCATTCAATGAACGGAGTTGCAGCAAGCATGGAGCAGGGCGCCTTCCAACCAAAGAACAACATGAGTAACGAAGAATTGAGTCAGTTTGCAAAAATCAGTGAGCGGGAAACAAAAGAACTCAATGAATATATTAGCGGTGTGCAGAAACAGGCAGGCTATGAAAAGTTCCGTCAGATTCCGCAGTATGAACCTGTAATTCTTGGACGAGACGAAGCATACATTGGTGTTTTGATTGACGATCTTGTTACACTTGGAACAAAGGAACCATACCGTATGTTCACTGCCCGTGCTGAATATCGTCTTAAGCTTCGACACGACACAGCAGACAGACGTCTTGCAAAATATGCTTTTGAATGTGGACTTAAAACTCAGGCACAGTATGATGCTATAAATGAAAAATATGCACGCCTTGAAGAAATAGAAGCCCTGTTGCTCAAAAAGCCGAATATGGAAAATCCGGGCTACCCTGAAAAAGACTGGGAAATGGCCGCCATTGAAGCTAAGTATAAATACTACATTGAAAAGCAGGACAAGCGTGTAGAAAAGCTTCACAAAATGGAAAATACCCGCATTCCGCCTGATTTTGATTACAGTAAAATTGCTTCTCTTTCTGCAGAGTCGCGCAACAAGCTTGAGCAGATTCGTCCTGTAACGTTAGGTCAGGCTAACAGAATCAGCGGAATCCGTAATAGTGATATTATGCTCTTGATGGTATATCTAAAACGGTAACGTACTGGATTACCCGGAGGTAAAAAAGTGACAACAATTTATTTTGTGCGACATTGCAAGCCTGATGGTGCTGTACAAGATGACAGGAACAGACCTCTAACACAAGAGGGTATGGAAGATTCAAAAAAGGTTCTTGAAGTTTTAAAAGATAAAAATGTTGATGTATTTATTTCGAGTCCGTACAAAAGAAGTTATGATTCTATTAGGGCTACCGCTGATTTTTATAAAAAGCAAATTATAACTGATGAACGCCTGCGTGAACGAAAAGCTGGAAAAAGCAGTAATAATCACGAGATGTTTAAAAAGCGCTGGGCTGATTTAAGCTTTGCCGAAGCTGATGGTGAATGTATTGGCGCTGTTCAAAAACGAAACATCGAAGCTTTGAATGAAATTCTTGAAAAATACGAAAACAAAACAATAGTTATTGGAACTCACGGAACAGCGCTTAGCAGTATTTTTAATTATTACGATAACACCTTCAACGGCGACAGTTTTATGAAAATTGTTGACCTGATGCCTTACATTGTAAAAATGCAATTTGAAAGAAAAAATAATATTTCAAAAGAAGACGTTTTTTCTATTTACAAAGAATATAAAGAAAAATGATTTTGCTGTTCGATCGCAGAACAGTTTTTAATTCTTAAGAATATCTACAAGATGACTGCTTGCACCAAGTAACTCTGGTCGCTCACAAACAGCAAGCTGATATTTACAGAACGCGTCAAACTCTTCCTGTGACATTTCGTTTAATTCACGACGCATGTAATCTGCGGGACCATCGGCAGCAATGATTTTTATACGTTCAAGGCCTGCAGCAGCATTCAAACGGTTTATATCTTCAAGGCGTACGTAATCATATAAATCTTCTTCGCGGCAAACTGTATGAAAATCGTCTGTGAGTCCGCCTTTATCAGCAGCTTCTTTCCAGTGATGATCCTTAAAGCAATATTGAATTACACTGTAGTCATTCATGACGTATGCAACAAGAATGTATCCGCCTTTTTTTGTGATACGGCGTGCTTCGGCCAAGGCCTTTAGTTTTTCATCGTCTCCATGTAGATGGTAAAGTGGTCCAAAGAGTAGGGTAACGTCAAAAGTTTCATCTTCCAGAAAGTGAAGGTCTCGTGCGTCGCCCTGCCAGGTTTTTATATTCTCATGTTTGCTTCGAAGGATTTCTAAGTTATGTGGGACTAACTCCACTGCAGTAACGTCGTAACCGCGATGGCATAATTCTACACTATAGCGGCCTGTACCGGCACCGATGTCGGCGATTTTGATGCATTCAGGATTGTGGATTGCCACGCTGGCGCTCGCAATGACGTTGCTGATATAATGCATCGTAGTTAAAAACTCAACCGTCCCATGACGAGTCGTGAGACGGTTTTCTTCGTGGAATTTATTGTAAT
>CAMKDH010000119.1 GCA_946411215.1 uncultured Treponema sp.
TCGAACTTGATGCTGAAAAGGTAAGCGAAGACGAAGTAATGGAAATTGCTTTGGAAGCTGGTGCCGATGATATCGTAAACGAAGATGGAATTATTACTGTAACAACTACTCCAGATGCTTTTGCTGGTGTTGCAGATGCTTTGGCAGAAAAAGGAATAGAAACACTTTCTGCTGACGTAGGAATGGTTCCAGATGCATATACTCCAGTTGATAAGGACACAGCTGCAAAAGTTCAGCGCCTCATCGACCGCCTTGAAGACAACGACGATGTTCAGAACGTATACCACACAGCTGAATATCCTGATGACTTCGAGATGGAGGATTAACGAAAAGAGTCCGAGCAGTGGCGCAGGACTCTTTGAGTGTGTCGTATAGCAAAAAAATGCGCAAGCATTTTTTTTTCCTACTTGAAATATTTAAAGGCCTGTTTTTACAGGTCTTTTTTTATGTACAGCCTATGATAAACCAAAACCAATCTTTTTCCCCATTACCGGGAAACGAACAGGTAAGTATCTCTCCCAAAAAAGCACAGGTCCGCAGAGTTCTTGGTATAGACCCTGGTCTTGCAAATACAGGTTTTGGAGTAGTGGACTTTTGTAACGGGCGTTACCGCATGGTCAGTTATGGCTGTATCACAACCGGAAGCGAGGAACCTCATGGACAGCGCCTGCTTACAATTTACAACAGACTTTGCGCAGTTATTGACGAGTTCAGACCAACCGAAGCCGGTATGGAAACTCTTTATTTTGCAAAGAACGCTAAATCTGCAATGGGTGTAAGTGAAGCACGAGGAGTAGTTACACTTTGTCTTGCCCAGCATAATATCGCACTTGGAGAATATACACCTAATCAAATTAAGCAGGCTGTAACAGGAACAACTACTGCAGATAAAGAATTAGTTGAACGATATGTTAAGCTTCTTCTTGGACTTGAAACAGAACCAAAACCAGATCATGCAGCAGATGCGCTGGCGGGTGCAATTACGCATATTCATTTTTCGGGCAGCTTGAAAAAATAGATTCTAAGATAAAAGCTCTAAAAAAGAATCGGCTGTTATTGGTTTTGAATATAAAAATCCCTGTAAATAATCACATTCCATTTTAGAAAGCATTCGTGCCATTTCGGCTGTTTCAACACCTTCTGCAACAAGTTCAATTCCCATATCACGGAACATCGCAATTGTGTGGTAAAGGAATTTCTTAGCATTTTCATTTTTCATTGCAGCCCATACAATAGATTTATCAAGCTTGATTGTATGGAACGGATATTGAAGAATACTTGAGGTATTTGAATAACCCATGCCATAATCATCAAGTGCAAAGTTCATGTTCTTTTCCATGAGCGATTTCATGTTTTTAAGAAGTGTTTCACTTGATGCAATAGCAGCTGTTTCTGTAACTTCAAGTTCTATGTATTTATAATCAAGTCCGTAATAATCCATTATTGTAAGAAGCTGTTCGTGCAGCCGTTCCTGCATACATTGAATTGCAGAAAGGTTTACATGAATATATTCAATTCCTTTTTCCCAAAGCTTGTTGTTCAGAATGAACTTACATACAGAACGGAATACAAATTCTCCTATTAAAAGAATTATGCCGTCACGTTCTGCAATAGGAATGAATTCTTCAGGCGAAACATATCCAAGTGTGTCATTGTTCAGACGGATAAGGGCTTCGGCAGTTGTAAACTTCTTTTTCTTAACTGAATAAATCGGCTGATAAAAAACTTCAAACTGATTATCGGAAAGTGCCTGCTTAAGAATCTGCGAAAGATCATTTTCGCGGCGCGATTTTTCCAGCATCTGTTTGTTGCCGTCTATGATTTTTCCATTTTCGGTGGTTGATGAATTCAATGTATCAAAAATCAGGTCATTGAGTTTTACAAAAGAATCAGCTGCTTCGGGACACTGAAATGTTGCCATTTTTACTTTTGGAGTAACCTCAAGTCCGGAAGTTTTAAAACTTTGCGAAAAAAGAAGCTGAAGTTCAAGAATCTTATCATCAGTATTTTTATCATCTTTGTGCATGATAATTGCAAGCTTGCTTCCTGAAAGTCTGAAAACATTATTTTTGCCGCAAATACCACATGTCTTTCGTGCAATCTGAACAAGAATTAAATTGAAATTGTTATAACCAAGCGTTTCGTTAAGATATGAAATTCCGTCAATTTGAATTCCAAGAACAGAGAATTTTTTATGTGAATTATAATAGTCTGATGTTTTGTACATGAACGCTTTTTTATTATAAATATCCATAATCGGATCTTTGTATTCCGAAGGATTATCAAGTGAAAGATATGTAATCAAAATTGAAAGCGATGCAAAGAAAAGCGGAACAAGAATTTTTGTAAAAATATTTGAAATTAAAAGTGCCGCTATTGTTGAAACTGTATAAACTATAATTGTGATAACCTGTTCTGTGCGAAGTGTTTTTCTATTTATAATTCCATATACAATTACCATGGTCAGATAAACAAAACCGATTACTGTTAAAACATCAAATGCAGAACCTATCTGATATTGTCCGTCTTCTGAAAAATAAATGATTGCTTTTGTAATTGGCGTTGTTACAATTAAAAAGCCTGCAGCACAAACTGGAATTGCAATACAAAGCTTCTGGCCTACCGAAAAATCCTCTTCTTCACTCATGGAAGCATACATAATACTGATGATATAAACGGCGGGAAGTGAATTGTATGTTGCAAGTGCAAGGATATTTAAAACATAATTAAGCCAGATAGGACAAAGTTCATAATAACTAATTGTAACAATTGTAATTATATCGAAGATTGTGGCAAATAATAAATCGATAGCAAGGATTTTGAATGCTCTTGAGGCTCGTGTTTTAATTCGTTGCGAAACAAAAAGATTGTAAATAATTACAAGAGAGATAAAAAATGCCGCAACATCATACTGATAAAACCATCGCATAATTGATTTTATCATGAAAAGTTATAATAATAAAGAAAAATATAAGTAAATGCGTAATGCTGATTTTTCAGCACTGTGGAGTAATAATGTTCAACTCACTTACAGGAATAATTACAGGAAAATTTCCAAAACAGCTTTTTTTAGATACAAATGGGGTAGAGTGGGATTTGTGTATGCCCGATTCAAACCTTGATCTGATAGGTGTTGTAGGCAGCGAAGCACGTGTTTATACCTGGCTTCAGCATACAGATCAGCTTATGACTTTGTATGGTTTTGCAAGTGCAGATGAACGTTCAGTTTTTCTTGATTTGCTCAAGGTTGATGGCGTTGGTCCAAAAGGCGCTGTAAAAATTATGAGTTCAGTTTCTTCTTCAAGACTTATGGAAGTTCTGGAAAACGGAGACCTTGAAATGCTGGAAAAGATTCCTGGAGTTGGAAAGAAAACAGCAGGAAAAATGATGCTCACTCTTAAAGGAAAACTTAAGCTTAGCGAAAATTCAGGTCCTGTCATTCGTGTTGATTCTGCTTCTCCTTATGCGGATGTTGTTATGTCTCTTGCAAGTATGGGGTATGACAAACGTACTGTTGAACAAAAAATTGCACAGCTAATCGAACAGCTTGGAACTGATGCGTCGTTTACTTCAAAAAGTCAGAAGGAACGGGAGGATATTCTGTTCCGTCGTGCAATTGTGGAGCTGGCATAAAAAATGTATAATGATGATATGCAAAACGAAGAAGATTTTTCTGCAATTGTGCGCGCAGATTTAAAAGACTCTTTTGATGAACAGGACAACAGCCTGCGCCCACAACTCCTTTGTGATTTTTTAGGACAGGAAAGCGTAAAGAAAAATCTTTCTACATTTATAGAAGCCGCAAAACTTCGTGAAGAACCGCTTGATCATCTTCTGCTTATAGGACCTCCGGGACTTGGAAAAACAACTCTTGCGCAAATTACTGCTCATGAACTTGGCGTAGATTTTAAAGTTACTTCTGCACCCGCTCTTGATAAACCAAAAGATCTTGCTGGTATTCTTTCTACAATAACACCACGAACAGTTTTCTTTATTGATGAAATTCACCGTCTTAAACCTGCCATTGAAGAAATGCTTTATATCGCAATGGAAGATTTTGAGCTTGACTGGATAATAGGGCAGGGGGCTGCTGCTCGTACTGTGCGCATTCCAATTCCACCGTTTACACTTGTTGGTGCTACAACAAAAGCCGGTAGTGTAAGTTCCCCGTTGCGATCTCGTTTTGGTTTTATTCCTCGTTTTGAGTTTTATACACAGGAAGAACTTTCTGCAATTATTAAACGTTCTGCAAAAATCCTTGAAGTTGAAATTGACACTGATGCGGCACTGCTTCTGGCTCAATGCTGCCGTGGTACTCCTCGTGTTGCAAACAGAGTTTTAAGACGTATGAGAGACTTTGCTCAGGTTGCGGGAAGTCATACAATTACAGTTCAGATTGTTGATGAAGGATTGCGTCGTCTTGAAATAGATGAAATTGGTCTTGAAAAATATGACAGAGAAATTCTTCGTTCTATTATAGAAAACTTTGGTGGTGGTCCTGTAGGTGCAGAAACTCTTGCAATTTCAATCGGCGAAAGTATGGATACTCTTGAAGATTATTACGAACCATATCTTATTCAATGCGGATTGCTGCAAAGAACTCCACGTGGCCGCATGGTAACAGAGAAAGCTTATACTCATCTGGGATTAACCCACGACGCTAATTCAAAAGACGGCGGGGCACAAGGTTCATTGTTTAATTAAATCAGATTAGAATTTTGCTGTATAACCGATATCTGCTGTAAAGGCATCGTACCATCTTGCTGTTCCAAATTTCATGAACTTAACAGAAATCTGTGTATGAAGTTCTCCGCTCAAGAAATTTGTTGAAACATAAGGTGTCATTGTAATGTTGTATTCGCCTTCAACAAGTTCTGTTGGATGTGCAACATCAAGGAAATTTTTTCCTACAAATGAGAATGAAAAGTTTGTTCCCATTGTAAATCTGTTTGATCCGATTGAGAAAGAATCTCCGTAGATGTTTAAGTTAACGCCAAGACTGTCATCAACAAAAATCAACTGATCAACAGTATCCTGTGGAAGACTGAAGATTGTAAGGTTTACGTGAGTGCTGTCAAAAAGGAATCGTGGTTCGAACAAAAGGTAGATGTCGTTAGGAGAAACTTCTGTTCCGTTTCGTTTTGTGAATGGAACGTTGAAGAGACCTGCCTGAATGAAAAGGCTTTGTGTGTAATTGTTTCCAATGAGCATTGTTGTTCCGGCATGCCAGTAAACTTTTTCAATTGCAGCAATTACTTCCTGTCCCTGATTGTTGTTTGAAAGAGGGATACCAATTCCGCCAGCAAAGTCAAAAGTAAAATATCTGTAAACACAGGCAAAACGGAAATCAGTATTGAATACATAGTAAAGATTGTCTTCGTGATTTATGTAAGCATAGCCGCCAAGTGTTATAGGTGCATTTAAAAGGCGTTTTACGTCTGCTATACCAATTCCAAAGTGAGGGTAGAGAACTGACCCTGCAAGTCCAAGCCAGCTTTCTGTGATTTTTGAAGCAATCGGCTGAATACCAAAATATCGCTGAAGGAAAACATCGGAACCTATTGGATCATATGTTCCCATAAAAATACTGAAGTAGTTTGCGTCTGAATCTGAACGGGATTTAAGTGTAAGCGAAAGTTCATCGATTTTGAAAGATGCATCTGTTTTATGGAAGAGTTCTTTGCTTAAGAAATCTCCTGTATCAATAGAAAACTCAAGACGTCCCCATATGTTTTGTGAAAAATTGAACTGGCCCTGGAAAAATGCCTGCAAAGTAAGATCTGGATCATATGAATCTGTTGATTCTGGATTAGAAGCATAATTAAGTTTTCCGCCTGAATATCCGCTGAAGGCTGGTTCTGCAAAAAGTGCTGCGGCAAAAGAAAGAATAACAGCTGCTAAAAAAATCTTTTTCATAGAAAACTCCTGTATAAGGTAAATACAAATACCCAATTATTATTATCGGCAAAAAAATGCTAAAAGTCTACTTTTGGTTACAAGAAATCGGTAAATTTTTTTTATGCATTTTTCTAACATTTTTATCTTGAAAACTTGGATTTTCGGTATATAATAGAGGGTATGAGTGATTATCTTGATCCTAATAATGAGGAACTCTTAAAAGATTTCTTTGCAGAAGCAGAACAACAGGTTGAGCAACTTGAGAGCAATATCCTTGTAATTGAGAATGATCCTTCTAACCATGAAGCTATTGACGAAATCTTTCGTGCAGCTCATACATTGAAGGGTGGTTCTGCAACTGTTGAGATGATGGAACTTTCTCATTTTACACATTCCGTTGAAGATGTTCTCGATGAGATTCGTTCTGACAGAGTTTCGGTCGATGAGGATGTTGTTGATTTGCTTCTTACATCAATCGATGTTATTAAAGCAATGCTCGAAGCAAGACAGAATGGTACCGTCTATGAAGAAAATATAGATGGAATTATAGAAAAACTTAAGTCTTATATCCCAGAAAAGGGATCTAAGTCTGTTCCTAAAAAGGCACCTGCAAAAGCTGCTCCTGTTGCTGCTAAACCAGCTCCTGTTCAGCCGGCAGCTCCTTCTGCTGAAGGTATTGCTCTTCCTCCTCTTTCTGAAGATGAATATGAAGAACTTAAGTCTGCATGTGAAGGCAGTCAGGGTCTTTGGTGCGTTGCAGTTAAGTTTGATGAAAATAATCCAATGAATACTGTTGGTGGTATTCAGGTATTTGCCGCTCTGAAGGCTGTAGGAAATGTTCTTAAAACAGTTCCTGATTTTGATGCTCTTTACGAAGATCAGTTCTATGAAAATGTATTCTATTATCTGGCTTCTTCGGAAAAGGGTGAAGTAATTGAAGATGCTTCATTCTTAAGTGATGTTACTCTTATTACAGATGCACATCTCCTTACAGATGATAATTATTCTTCTTCTTCTGCAGAAGTTAGTGCTCCTGTTCAGAGTGCACCAGCTCCTGTTGCGTCTGTTGCAGCTGCTCCAGAACCAAAACCTGCTGCACCTCTTGCGGGACAGGCTAAGGCTGAAGAAATCAATGAAAAGCTTGCTGAGAAAAAAGCAGAAGCAAAACCAGAAAAGAAGGATGCTCCTGCTGCTGGTTCTACACACGTTCAGCAGGGTTCAATCCTCCGCGTAGATTCTCGAAGAATTGATAACCTTTTGAACCTTGTATCAGAAGCTGTAATTATAAAAGCATCTTTCAACCAGCTTGCCGGACAGACACAGAACGAGCTTATAAAGTTCCAGTCTGTAGAGTCTCAGTTCAGAGAAAAATTCCGTGCACTTCTTGATGAACTTCCTTTGTATCTGGAAGAGCTTCAGAAAGGTGTACCTCTTAATGATATTAAAAAACGACTTTCTGAACAGTATGGCGACATGGGAAATATGTTCGACCAGTACGAAACAGAGTCAAAGGGTATAACTGGACGCTTCCGTTCTTATACACAGCAGCTTGGTACAATTGCCGGCGAACTTCAGGAAGGCGTAATGAAAATCCGAATGGTTCCAATCAATCAGATTTTCAGCCGATTCCC
>CAMKDH010000120.1 GCA_946411215.1 uncultured Treponema sp.
GAAGAGGGAAATCAATATGCGGGTATTGGTATAAAAAAATAGCTTCCGCCGAATTCCGTCTTGCAAAAACCGGCGGTTAACCGCCTAAACGCTGAATTGCCTTGGAACTATATACGTTGCCGCTTACGCGGCAGCAATTCAGAGTTTTTTTTGCAATCCGGAATTCGGCTCGCGCTATTTTTTAATGCAATCAGGTTATATTTATTTCCCTGTTAATGCCTATGTTCCCTCTTCCGGCGTGTAGTCATTGCGAAAATATGATTTTACTATATAATAGAATCATGAACCCAAAATTATCCACACTTCTTGAGAAAATCGAACAGGCCCTATCTGAGGCTATTTTATATGATTATGATGCAAAATGGCAGACTGCTTCCTTTGGGGAGCTGCCAGATGCAATTACACAGAATAAGACATTTATCACAAAACTCATCGAGCCAAATATTGACCTCATAAAGCTTGGCGGTAAAAGATGGCGGCCGCTTTTCCTTATGCTGTGCTATCAGATGGCAAAAAAACAGGTACAGGAACAGGGACTGGAAGCATCACCACTCAGTGAAAAAGCAGCCCTTTCGCTCACTCCTCTTGTAGAATTTGTTCATACAGCAAGCCTTATCCATGACGACATAGAAGACAGTGCAGACCTGCGCCGTGGAAAACCTGCAGCGCATATTACATACGGAATAGACCATGCCTTAAACAGTGCAAGCTGGCTTTATTTTGAAGCACCAGTCTGTCTTGAAACAGCAAAGCTCACAGATACTCAAAAACTCGCATTTTATAAACTATACACAAATGAATTACGCCGCCTTCACCTTGGTCAGGCTATGGATATTTACTGGCACAAAGAAAAAGCTGTTTACCCTACAACTCAGGAATATCTTGCCATGGTACAGAATAAAACAGGAACCCTTGCTTCTCTGGCTGCACAGGTAGGTTTTATGGCAGGTGGTGCAACCCAAAAAGAAGCTGCAAAATATGGAAAAATTGCAGCGCAGATAGGGGTTGGTTTTCAGATAATTGATGATGTAATAAACCTTACAAAAGGAAATCCGGGTAAAAAACGCGGCGATGATATTGTAGAAGGTAAAAAATCACTCCCAGTTCTTCTTCATATTCAGCAGTTCCCGCAGGACAAAGCAAAAATCAGTAAGCTCATGGCACAGGCTGCTAAAGAAGGCATAAACTCCCCTGCGGTAGAAAAATGCATTGAGCTTCTTCAAAAAAGCAACTGTATACAGCAAGCCGCAGAACAAGGCGCTCTTCTTATACACAAAAACTGTGCAAAATTTGCAGAAAATCCTCTTATAACAGAATTATTTGACTTAATGGTTCCAAAAGAGTTATCTTAAAGGTATACACATATGACAGAACGACCAGATAAACTTAATAATCAGGCAATAATTCTCGCAAACGGTGGTGAATACTACGAAGCCATAGCCTGTTTTAAAAGAGCCTTAACAATTGAACAGAATAATTACCTTTTGTGGTATAACCTTGGCATAACATACAGAGATTCAGGCGATATTAAAAATGCACGCCTTTCGCTCGAAAAAGCACTTCACATAGCACCAGAACGCCTGGATGTTATTGATACACTCAGTACGCTTTGCATAAACGACGAAGATTATGAAGCAGCGCTTGCCTACAGCCAGGATGGAATTGATCTTGCACCAGACAACTCCTCCTTCTGGAACATAGCGGGCGTAGCACTTTTTAACATGGAAAAGTTCGATTTAGCCTGCGAACATTTTGAACGGGCACTTTGTTTTAATCCATACGATGCAAATGCACTTTATAATCTTCGCGATACATACGAAGAGCTTCACAATCACGTTGGAGCAAGAGAGTGCGAGAAAAGACTTAAAGAATTGGGAAACAAGAATTAGTTTGTAAGGTGTGCGTTGGCAAGATGGCTTATTTCATCGGCAAGACACTGTAATGGAACCTGACGCTGAACACCACCCATTTCCCATGCAACCTTTGGCATTCCGTATACAATACAAGAAGCCTGATCCTGACCTAATGTCCAGGCACCCTTTTTGCGCATTTCGGCAAGCTGAGCAGCACCGTCACGACCCATACCAGTCATAATAACGCCAAGTGCTCTGTTTCCGTACTGTTTTGCAACAGATTCAAACAGCCAGTCAGCAGAAGGCCTGTGTCCATTACGCAAATCATCCTGTGTAAGCTTTATAATTGCATTAAGAGAACGCTTTTCAACCATAAGATGATAGTCGCCTGGAGCAATGTAAACGTGACCGCCAAGAACAGGCTCACCATTTTTAGCTTCAGAAACTTCAAGCGGACAAATATGATTTAAGCTTTCGGCAAATTCAGTTGTAAAGCCCGCAGGCATATGCTGAACAATAAGAATAGGCTGTTTTAAGTTAGGGTCTATTTTTGCAAGCACTTCCCGCAAAGCATTAGGACCACCAGTAGAAATACCAATAGCAATAATTTCTATTCGACCGCCTTCACGCTCCGGAGTAATAACAACAGGCTCTTTGTTTTTAGGAGCAGACCAGGAGGCAGGAGGTGTAAACTCTGCTTTAGAAATAGTTGCAAGCTTAGCAGCATCCTCTCCTTTTTTCTGAGCAACAAAACGAGCAGCAGCCTTTAGCTTTACAATGTGACTAAAATAATCAGGATCAGGAACATGCTTACCATGCATTGCAGCATAAGAAGCACCGTAGCTCGAAACATATTCAATAATCTCATCAGAAACTTCACTGATTTTTAAAGAAACAGAAGATCCACCCGGCTTAGTAATAAAATCTGCAGCACCAAGCTCAAGACAGCGCATAGTAACAGCGGCGCCTTCGGTGGCAATACTTGAAAGAATAATAACAGGAATATCAATGTGACGGAGTTTTCTTTGTTCAAGGAACTGAACACCCGTCATAACAGGCATTTCAATATCAAGAAGGATAACATCAGGTTTATAGACAGGAATTTTATCGAGCAAATCCTGGCCATTTTCTGCTTTTGCTACAACTTCGAGTCCATCATACTCAGCAATAATACGACCAATCAGATTCCGCATGAGCGCAGAATCATCACAAATCATTACCGAAATTTTATCCATAACAACTTACCTGTTCTTCTTATATAAACACGCCCATTCAGTTTTCAAGAATTCAAACTGAGTCTTCATACCAAACAAAGATTCAGAGTGACCAATAAACAAATAAGACTGCGGCGCCATAGAATCCCAGAAGCGGTTGATTACAGTAAGCTGAGCAGGTTCATCAAAATAAATCAGAACATTGCGGCAAAAAACAACATCAAGATTTCGAGCACCAGAATCGTTCATAAGGTTATGGTAGTCAAAATGAATCTTATCCTGGAGTTCCTTCTTTACCTGATAACCACCCTCAACCTTTGTAAAGTATTTTGTAAGATAATCAGCAGGAATTCCGTCAACCTTGTTATCACCATAAAAACCCTGCTGTCCAACCATAAGTGATTTAAGGGAAATATCAGATGCTGTAACTTTAAAATCAAAACCAGGAGGGCAGATTTCCTTCATAATCATAGCGATTGTGTAAGGTTCTTCTCCAGTAGAACAGCCGGCACTCCAGATACGGATCATTTTATCGCCGGTCTTTTTTTTCTGTTCAATAACAGCAGGAATTACATAATTTGTAAAAGCATCAAAATGAGGCTGATTACGGAAAAACCGTGTAAGGTTTGTAGTAACCGAGTCGAGCATGAGCTTCATTTCTTCGGAATTCTTTAAAACAATGTCCAGATATTCGCCCGGAGTTGCAATATTTTTTTTACGCAGCAAATCCTTTATACGGCTATCCAAAATAGACCTGTTTGTTGCCGAGAAAGTAATTCCACACTGGTCATAAATAACCTTACGGAATTTTTCATAATCCTGATCATTAAGTATTTCTAGCATGATATTATATTATACACCCGTCATAAAGAAAAAACAAATAAAAAAAAGGAGGGGGAAGTCTCCCCCTCGCTCCAGCCCGCATTGCGGTCTTCTGCTACCCCCTCTCCTAGGGGCGCTGCCCCTAAGACCCCGTGGGAATTAGTCTTCACCAAAAAGCATATTGATCATGTATTTTTTCAATACCTTTCTCCACTGAATCTTCAACTCTCCAGCATCATCTCCTGCAAGAATAATACATTCATCAGGGTTAGCTGAAACCTCTGGTTCATCTGCTTCTTCAAAAGGAATACTTGACATCACCGCTGTCCATTTAACTGCACCAAATTGCTCTTTTGTATATTGTTTTGTTCCACCGGTATATATACTTGTTTTTTTAGTTACAAGTCCACCAAGCAATTCAACATTTTGTTCTGTTTTTGCCTGAACTGCAATTTTAAGACCATCATCTGAATCAAAATAGACATATAATTCTACATTTTCCAAAGACTTAACAGAAGTTCCTTCTTCTTCATCGGCATCTGCTCCCAAGGGAATATTAACAGTTTTGTCTCCAGAGTACTGGTACCATTTATCATAGGTACTTTCTACAACTGCCTTTGCCTGGTTAAACAAATTACAACTAGTTACAACCAGCATAATAGATAGAATAGATAAGAACACAAAAACGCTAGCAATTTTCTTCATAGTAAAACTCCATTAAAATGTTTGTATATTATCACCGGCAATGCGAGCGCATGCCTGAAGAACTTTTTGATTAAACTTAAATTATTCATATATTATAACGCATACAAAATTATATGTCAAAAAAGTATTTGGTCTGGGGAAAATGTTGTGTATTCGCCAGGTTTCAGGGTATCTGGCAATGAAAGCTTGCCTATTGCAATACGTTTTAGTTCTGTAACTTCGTTTCCAAGTGCGCGGAAGATTCTGCGTACTTCGTGAAATTTTCCTTCGGTTACAGTGATTTGTGCAGTAGTTGTAGATAGAAATTTTATTGTTGCAGGGGCAGCCTGTTGTTCCGGTGCTTTCTTTTCTGGAGGAAGGGTCAGGCCTTTTGCTGCCTGTTCATTGTATTGTGCCTGTTCTTGTAGTGTTACCGGGTTTGCTAAAGTTGCAATATAAATTTTAGAAATTCCCGCTGCTGCAATTTTATGAGAAAACATTCCGTCTGTTGTAAAAAGAAGAAGCCCCTTGGTATCTGCATCCAGGCGGCCTATTGTGTGCAGGCGATGACCACGTTTTGCATTTTTTACAAGGTCCTGTAATTCTTGTGGTAAAAGCTCGTAAACTGTTTTGTGAGAATCAGAGGCAGCAGAACAGACATAGCCTGCAGGCTTGTTCATAAGTAAATAAATCTCTGCCATACTAGTCCTGTTTTTTCTGAAGCTGTGCTGTGTTGCGTTCCCAGAAAACTCCGTCACTGTAGCCCTGAATTGATTTATCTTCATCTGCCAGTTGCAATCGTTTTTGTGCAAGCAGGCAGTATTCTTCATTCATTTCTATTCCAAGGTAATGGCGTCCAAGTTTTTTTGCAACAACACTTGCAGTACCGCTTCCTAAGAAAGGATCAAATACTATGTCACCAGGTTTACTTGAAGCAAGGATCAATTTTGCATAAAGCTTTTCCGGTTTTTGGGTTGGATGATCTGTATTTTCAGGCATGGACCAGAATGGAACGCTTATGTCATCCCAAAAGTTTGAAGGATATGTTAGGCGGTAATTTCCGTCATCGCTTTCTTCCCAGTCCTTTGGTTTTCCGTCAACTTTGTATGGAGCAATTACACGGCGCTTCTGCTTTACAGCTTCTACATCAAAATAATAATCATCAGGATTTTTTACGCCAAACCAGATATCTTCCATAGAGTTTTTCCAGTTTGATTTTGCGCCCCTGCCCTTTTCGCGCTGCCAGGTTATGCGGTTTAAAACTGTAAGCTCTTTCTCCATTGCACGCTGCAAGGCTGATGTACATTTCCAGTCACCGCAAAGATAAAGAGAGCCGTTTGGTTTAAGCTTTTTACAAACTTGTGGAAACCATGTTGCAAGATATTCGTCGTAGGCCTGCTCTGTGCGCGCATTGAATTTATTACCGTTGAAATCTTTTGTAAGATTATATGGCGGATCTATGATGATAAGGTCTGCAAAGGCATCTGGTAATAATGGCAGGGCCTGCAGAAGGTCAGCGTTGATAGTGCAATCAAGTGGAGTGCCCTTCGACAGGGCGTTTAAAAAAACAACACTCTTACGAAGTTGAATTCTTTCTTCTTCCGTAAGAGTGATTGTTCTGTTTCGTTGTGCACGATTTTTTTCCATTTACTTCAAATTGATCATTGACTTGTCATAATCAGCAGGAGGCACATAACCCATGAGCATCATAAGTGTTGCAGGCCAAGAACTGATTCCAAGTCCGTCGTTCAATTTTGTATTGTCATATTCACCCTTGTATTCAGGGTCGTAAATAATTCCAGGAACTGGATTGAGTGAGTGTGAAGTTTTTGCTTTTGGTTCACCATCAGCATCCTTCTTTACACTGCCGTCTTTTGCATGCTCATACATATCGTCTGAGTTTCCGTGGTCAGCAGTAAGACAAAGAATACCACCAGCTTCTTCAATTGCAGCCTTAAGACGTCCAAGCTGAAGGTCCATGCCTTCCATAGAACAAACTACAGCATTGAATACACCTGTGTGTCCAACCATATCACCATTAGGGAAGTTCAAGCGGATGTGGTCATATTTACCACTCTTGATTGCTTCAATTACTTTGTCTGTAATTTCTGCACATTTCATCCATGGGCGCTGTTCGAATGGAACTACGTCAGATGGAACTTCAATATAATCTTCGAGTTTTTCGTCGAACTTGCCCTGCTTGTTTCCGTTGAAGAAGTATGTTACGTGTCCGTACTTCTGTGTTTCAGAAATTGCAAGAAGCTTTACACCAGTCTTTGTAAGATATTCACCCATTGTGCGGTCAATGCTTGGTGGGTTTACAAGATACTGTGCTGGAACATGAGCGTCTCCGTCGTATTCCATCATTCCGGCATATTCAACAGCTGGAACACGTACACGGTCAAATGGAAGATCTCCACCCTTTGGTGTTTCAAATGCGCGTGTCATTTCAAGGGCACGGTCACCGCGGAAGTTGAAATAGATAACTGAATCGCCGTCTTCGATTGTTCCAACTGGCTTTCCGTCTTTTTCAATTACGAACTCGTGCATATCCTGGTCGAGTACGCCTGGAACTTCGGCACGGTATGTTTCAATTGCTTTTGTTGCAGATTCAAACTTGCGTCCTTCACCAAGTACGTGAGCTTTCCATCCGCGTTCTACCATAGACCAGTCAGCATTGTAGCGGTCCATAGTCATGTACATACGTCCACCACCAGAAGCAATCTGGTAATCAAAACCTGCAAATCCTGCAAGGAATTCTTCAAGTGGAGTAATATAGTTCAAGGCAGAAGTAGGATCTACGTCACGTCCGTCCAAGAGGGCATGTACGCGGAGCTTTTTAACTCCATCCTTGCTTGCCTGTGTAATCATTGCTTTAAGATGGTCAATGTGTGAGTGAACGTTTCCGT
>CAMKDH010000121.1 GCA_946411215.1 uncultured Treponema sp.
GCCATAGCCTTCCAACCAAATGCAGACTTAAAGATAAGAACGAATGCAGCTGGAACCTTAGAAGCGTTCATGATAATTACAGAAAGTCCAAGGAAGATATAAACAATAGCCATTGCAGGAACAACCTTTTCTGCAACCTTAGAAATTCTCTTAAGACCACCAATGATAACAAGAGCAGCAAAAATAGTTACAATTGCACCACCAATTACAGTAGCCCATGAATAAGAACTTTCACCAATTGTAAAAGCAGTACCAGAATTGCTGAATGTCATATTAACAGCAGAAGTAATACCGTTAATCTGAGTCATTGTACCAATACCCATAAGACCGGCAAGAACGCCAAATATAGCAAACAAAATTGCAAGCCACTTCCATTTAGAACCCATACCTTTTTCAATTGTATAGAAAGGTCCACCAAGAATATGACCGTCTTCTTTTACTTCACGATATTTGATTGCAAGCATACATTCTGCATATTTTGTAGCAGTACCAAGAATAGCAGCAATCCACATCCAGAAAAGAGCACCAGGACCACCGGCAGCAATAGCTGTTCCAACACCAACAATGTTACCTGTACCGATAGTAGCAGAAAGTGCGGTACAAAGAGCAGCAAAACCAGAAAGCTCACCTTCTCCTTCGTTTTTCTTGAAGATACCTTTAAAAGCTCTTCCCAATTTTGTAAACTGAATGCCTTTTGCACTGATTGTCAAAAGCAAACCAGTTGCAAGGATGAGAACCATTGTAGGAATTCCCCATACAATGCCATCAATTTTTGAAACAATTTCACTAAATGACATAATTAATGTCCTTGTTAAATAGAATAAAATCTCTGTATAAGAGTCCTGCACCGGCGCGTGAAGAATACCCCATGTAACGGAGAATCAAAAAAAACAAAGCACGTTGTTTCTAATGACAGTAATATTATACCATATAAAGGTGATTTTAACAATAAATTATGAGGGAGAAAGCCTTCCCCCTACGCCGCACTACGTTGCGTCGTACCCCCTTCGCCTAGGGGGCTCCGCCCCCTAAAACCCCTGCGCATGCCTGCATGTATAAAAAAATAGCTTCCAGCTGAGTTGCAGAGTCAAAACCGGCGGCTCGCCGCCTACATGCTGAAGTGCCTTGTAATTATATACATGGCCGCCTTGCGGCCGCACTTCAGAATGTTTTTGCCTCTGCAACTCTGCTTCCGCTATTTTTTTTACATGTAATCTTTTACAGTAGTTTTAATGTGCGCAGCCCTTATAGACCCGTCCTTTTTCCCTGGCAAGAAAAGTCAATATATCAGAACCATTTAATACCAATGTTACAAAATAAAAAACCTTAAGTATAGGTTATGAAAAAATGCGGAGCAAATAATAATTTCACTGTGGCGCGAAGGAACAAAAGGGAGGGCAAAATGACTCTGACTGTTGATGCCGCGGGAGCGGCATTTAATAGTTCCACTACAACAGTCAGCGTCAAGCGGCTAGCCGCGCTTTTGACCTCCCTTTTGTGACTGGGAGCCACCTTTAATCTAATTCTTTGCTCCGCATTTTTTCATCTCTATATAGGCATTTTTATTTTGTAACCTTGACAATGAACCGCCTTTTCTGATATATTAGACGAACACGGAGTGGTACCCAAGCGGTAAGGGACTGGTCTGCAAAACCATCATTGGTAGGTTCGACTCCTATCCACTCCTTACTACAGAGGGCTGTCTTATACAAGACAGCCCTTTGTTTTTCCAGCCCGTAGAAGCTAAGCTCCGGGTTGATTATATATATTGGCTGGTTCGAAAGGACCGGCCTTTTTTATGTTCCTTCGACAGGCTCAGGGACCGCACTATTCCTTTGGGAAGAGTTCTTGCATACCGGCCCAGGTACCAAGGATACCGCAGCCGCAAAGACATACTGTTGGGACAATTTCAAAATGAATAAAAATACTAAGAACAACAATCACAACAGAAGAAACAAAAATTGCAATTTCACGAGTCCAGAAACCTGCACCCTTTTCTTTTAAACTTTCAGTTCCATTTTTCTTAAGGCGAAACGGAATAGAAATAAGAATCACTGCAATAATTAATAAAGCTGCAATTGAAATTATTTTATTTATAAAAAGTGTATTTTCAGTCATTTTTTTCCTCTAAGAATTTAAGGAGAGTTTTATGTGCACTTCCAAAAGCAAGCGGAAGATTATTTACATCATCACCATTCTGAACCTTGCGGATTTCAAAACGAACAACTTCACTTTCTTCACGGTGCAGAGTTTTTACAAAATCTTCCATGTTTTTATATTTTGCAGGAAGCTTTGTTTTAAAAAATATATCACAGGTTTTGTATTCAATATTTTTATATTCATAAGTATTAGGGAATGAACACAAAAATTTTGCACCATGAACTTCGGCATCAAGCTCTTCGCGGCATTCACGAACAACAGCGTCCTCTGCACTTTCATCAGGATCTACAAAACCGCCTGGCAGACACAAAAATCCTTTGCGAGGCTCCTTGGCACGAACTTCAAAAAGAACATTATATTCATCATCATAAAGCACAATACCAACCGCAGCAGCAACATTACAATAAAGATCAAAACCGCAATCAGGGCAAAGCCACTTTTTTCCATTGCGCCATTCAATTTTTTTACTGCCACATTCAGGACACAGGTTAAATTTATTTTGCATCGAAACACCTCATAACAATTGCTTCTGCAAGGATTTCACTTCGTTTTACAGTTCGAATTATAAGCGGCACAATAAGAGGAACAACGGATTTTATTCTGGCAAGCTTGCCTTTTACTTTGCCAAGGCCTCCGCGTATAATCTGCGTTTTTATAATATCACAAGCCTCATCAATCAAAAGCGGAATGAATCTAAAGATCAACTCTAAAATAAGAATAAGACTTTTGAATGGCAGAAGTTTTTTAAGACCGTCAATCAAATCATATTCTGGAGTAGAAACAAAGAACGCACAGACACATAAAAGCGAAGCATAAGTACGCAAAATTGAATTCAAACAGAACCACAGCTTCGACGGAGTAATCATAAAAAATTTCCAGGTTGTATAACGCACTTCGTCTGGCAAAGCGGGTCTGAACACAATCTGAAAAATTGCAAAAAAGCAAAGGAAAGGAAGAATCTTAAAAATGCTCTTAACAATCTTTGAAAAATTAAAGTTTGCAAAAAGACAATAAATGATATTAACTAAAACCATGCACGCGCAAGGAATTGTAGTTTTAAACACAAGAGACAAAACAAAAATCGTAAGGAAAATCAGAATGCGCAAAAAAGACGGAAGCTTTTCGAGCCGGCACTTTGTTTTCCAGCCAGAACCAGACATGCCTTTTGAAAAAGCCTTAAGACCTTTCAGCAAAGAGGTTGATTCATAAGGAGTCAGCGGAGAAAGAGCTTCGCCCCCATCGACCACTTCGCCCCCTTCGACAGGCTCAGGAACCACAGTGGCTGCAAACGAATCTTCAACAATCCGGCCCTCTTCAATTTTTATTTCCCGGTCTGCAAAGTCTGCTTCATCCTGGTGATGTGTTGTAAACAAAACAGTCTTACCTTCATTAGCAAGAGAACGGAGCATATTCATAACATGCACTCTTGAAATACCATCAAGTCCCGCAGTTGGTTCATCAAAGAATACAACATCACGGTCCATTGCAAGAATACCTGCAATAGCAAGTCGCCTCTGCTCTCCACCACTCAAACCAACAGACTGACGTTCTCCATATTCATTAAAAGGAAGTCCCGCTTTATCCATTGCATTGTGAACACGCTCAACAAGAACCTTTCCTTTTACACCATCATTTCTAGGACCAAACGCAACATCATCAGCAGCAAAGGCTTCGAACAAAGCAGCGGAACAATTCTGCAGAGCAAGAGCAGGCTTACAATTACACAAAACCTTGCCACCCGCAGGCTTTAAAAGTCCAGCCCCCAGTTCAAGCAAAGTAGATTTACCCGCCCCGGAAGAACCAGTAAGCGCAGTAAGTTTCCCCTTATACAAACTGAACGAAACATTATTTATAAAATGCTCCTTTACATCAGAATCCTTACCACCCTCATTATAAGAAAAACAGATATTTTCAAAACTAAAAGTTTTCTGTGCAAGAGCACCCTCGCCCCTTTTACACTTTTCAAGCGGCTCACCTTTAATCTTTGTTACAAGCGAAGGTCCAGAAAGAAACTCATTAGTACTTCCTTCAAAGAAAATCCGGCCATTCTCTAAGCCAATAACATTCTTAGTTTCTTTTACAGCATCAAGATCATGCGTAATATGAATTATAGTATTACCACGTCTATTAAGACCACGCAAAACTTCATAAACAGCCTGACGCGAAGAAGGATCAAGCATTGCCGTAGCTTCATCAAGAATCAGAATATCAGGAGTTGTAGCAAGCATTCCCGCAAGAGCAAGCTTTTGAGTCTGCCCAAGCGAAAGCGCATTTGAAGGAGACTCTGCCTTATCTAAAAGTTCAACAACAGAAAGCGACTCAATAGTTCTAAGTTCAACTTCATGTTCTGCAAGCTTAAGATTCTGCGGACCAAATGCGGTATCACGAAAAACCTTTCCACTTACAATCTGATCTTTAGGAGACTGAAAAATCAGACCAATGCGTTTATTTGGAGCAAGAACAATCTGGCCAACTTGACTTTCGAGCAATCCGGAAATAAGCCGGCACAAAGTACTTTTGCCACTTCCGTTCACACCAACAATTGCGGTATAGCTGCCTTCTTCAATAGAAAACGAAATATTATCAAGCGCCTTGTTCTTTTCAAAGCTGTAAGAGAGATTTTTTACCGAAATTATTTGAGAAAAATTACCGTTCTCTGACATTAGTTGAATCACACTATAACAAAAAAAATCGGGAAGTACAACTTGTGCACTTACCCGATTCCTTATCAGTTGATTGTCATTTGAAAACCGAAGAGATTATTCTTTATCTGGGCTTTCTTTCTTAACAGAAACAGTAACTTCAACAGAAGCAGTAGTCTTCTTTTCTGGTCTGATAACAATTTCTTCAATAGAATCAAGATCAGCAGAAACAGCAGCAGCGGCAGAAGCAAGACTTGCAGAAAGAACTTCTTTTGTAGCAGCAGAAGCAACAGCAGCCTTAGCTTTTGTAGAACGCTTCTTTGCTTCAACTAAAGGCTTAGAAGCAAGACCACTCTTACTCATAGAAGAGCTCTGACCAGCACCAACAACTACAGTTCCTTTTGGAGCGTTATCTACGATATTGCCAGCTTCAGTTGTTGCAGTAGCAGGACCTTCATCTTCAGAACCTTCATCACTTCCTGAACTCTTAGCAGCAACAGGAGGAACAAAATCAGCAGCCTTGTAGAAAGCAATAGCACCAGCAAATACTTTTGCACGACCGTTAGCAAATACTGCAAAGTCTGTACCACGAACAGAAGCGACTGCAACAGAAGTTCTTGCAGAATATTCAATTCGTTTACCTTCTGTATGAGTTACCTTTGAACGAACAGCACCAGTATCTACCTTAAGGCTTACAGTTTCCTTAGAACCAGAAGACTGCAAGGTTTCCAATGTAATTCTAGAAAGTGCAGGAACAGCCATAACAGAACCGTTGTAATTCAAACGTGCTTCTGACTGAAATCCTGTACTGATTGTTTCAGCTTCATTAACTTCGTCGCCTACTTTAAGTGTTACCCATTCATTCGCACGGTTAACTTCAACCTTTCCTTTAACGTAAGTTACTTTTGCACTTGCTGCAAAGATTGAACTACTTGCAAAAACAGCAAGCACAGCAGCAATAATCATTTTAGAAACAAATCTTTTCATTAGGATTCACCTCCATTATTAATAATCCCGGCATTAGAATGCAAGGGCAGCATTTAAGTTAATATTATATGAACTGTTATTTCCACCAGAAACATCAATCTGGCCTGTAAATGCAAGTCCAACCTGCAAATCAGAGAAGATGTTATAAATGAAACTAGCATTTACATCAGCTCTTGTTCCAGAATATGAAGATCCGTCAAAGCCAAGAATGTAACTTCCGCTCAAATCAATACTCATATTGCTTGTAGCAAAAGTGAAACCTGCCTTTGGAACAATATCACCATTGTATGAATAACCTGGAGCAACAAATGTTGCAAGACTTCCCTGACCCTGAGCAGAACCATATTCAGCACCAACATTAATAGAAATTGTCTCTGCAGGGAATGCAACAAGAGTAATTGCAGAGTAGTTCATAAGATTCTTGAATAAATTAACTGTACCCAAAGAAGAAGCAACATTGTAGTAAATGAAGTTTGTAATTGGTCCAGAAAGCAAAAGGTTGATGTAGTAACCGCTTGCATCAAAATTATCAGTATTAAGAACACCGTATCCCTGAAGTCCAATATTCTGGTTAGCAAACAAAGCAGGGAACTCTACAGAAAGTCCAACAGGAATTGAAGCTTCTGCCATATCATAGAACTGCTTTTCTGGAGTAGTATTGATGTTTGAAAGATTTGCATTCAAATCATTAAGAAGACCTGTATAACCAGCTACAAATCCAAGTTTTACAATTGGAAGAGTATAGTCAACAGCAACACCATCAATAGAACCTCTGAATACAGAACCAGTTCCATCTACATAAGAGAAACGACCTGCATTAAGAGAAATAACTCCACTATCTGTCTCAATATCACCAGAAATCTTAAGAAGTGGAAGATCGGCTACATGAATTATCTGAGCATCAGCATCTGGCGCTTTAACAAGTTTGAATTTATAAACACCTTCGCCCGAAAGGAATAAATCGCTTTCACCAAGAGCAGTATTAAACCACAAAGAAATACCGTTCTGCTGTTTTAAAGATAAAGTTGAAAAATTTGGAGTTGAAATACCTGTAGAATCAGTAAAAACTCCGCCCCACTCAAAAGCAGAAAGAGGAGCAGCAACAATGAACAATGCAGTACAAATTGCAATTAATAATTTTTTCATTTCCATCTCCCCCTACTCTACGTCCATTTCCATACATTCGTCAGTACCATATTCCATCATACATGAAGTAAGGATATTAAGAGCCTCAGTACCACTTACAATAGAATCTGGCTGTGCAGTATCAGAAATAACACCATCAGTCTTTAATTGTTTGAAGGCATAGCGTGGAGATCCGTTAGTAAGTCTGAACATAAGACCACCCTTCATTTTTGGCCAGATCTGAGTATAAATATACGCAAGATTAGCCATAACAACAGGATCGTATGAACCAACGTCTTCAGGAATCTGTCCCAAGTTGTACAAGACCTCTACTGCTTCGTCATAATCTGCTTCTTCAGAAATCAAACCCTGATGAATTGCAGATAAATAACAAACCTGACCATAAGTAACTTCATCTGATTCAAGGATATCAGTTACAACATCGGCCGACTGAGCGAATGCAATACTGCCGATAAACACTAACACTAATAATGAAAAAATACGTTTCATAAATTCTATTTTACAACACATTATTGATGTTGTCCATAAAAAAA
>CAMKDH010000122.1 GCA_946411215.1 uncultured Treponema sp.
ACGCAGAAGTTCCACTTTCAGAAATGTTCGGATTCTCTACTATCCTCCGTTCTTCTACTCAGGGTAAGGGTGAATTCACAATGGAATTTGAAAAATATGGTAAAGTTCCAAACAATGTTTCTGAAGAACTTCAGGCTAAATACAAGGAAGAGCGTGCAAAGGCTGCCGCTGCTAAGAAATAAGGAGTAAGTCCATGGAAAAGAAAGATTTAATCGCTCACAGTCCTGTACGCTACTTTGACAATGCAACTTCTGCAGGTCTTAAAGACGGAGAAATGGGTCTTATTACTGCAAAAAAGGGTCTTGGAAAAACTTCTATTCTTGTTCAGTTTGGAATTGACGCTCTTTTGAACGACAAGGCTCTTGTACACGTTTCTTTTGACCAGCAGTCTTCTAACGTTATTGCCTGGTACTCAAGCGTAATGGCCGAAGTTGCTAAGAAAAAGAACTTCAATCTTGATGAAGTTAGTGAAGAAATTGTTCGCAACAGAACAATCTTGAACTTCAATCAGGAAACATTCACACTTCCAAAGGTTGTAAATACACTCAACGCTCTTAAAGTTGGCGGTATTGCTCTTGGTTGTGTTGTAGTTGATGGTCTTGATCTTTCAAAAACATCTAAAGCCGACCTTGACTGCTTTGCAACTTTTGTAAAAGCAGAAAAAATGACTGCATGGTTCAGCTATACAAATGAAGCTGCAGATCTCAAGGGAACTCTTGATGCTGACAAACTTACAGACTTTACAACAGTAGGTCACCTTGCAGCAAACGGAAACGCTCTTTCTCTCACAATTCTCAAGAATGGTGATGGAAAAGCTAACCTTGATGCAAAGACACTGCTCTTTACAAAATAACAAGTAATTCCTAATACGAATACTTATAAAAGACCGGTCATTATGGCTGGTCTTTTTTTTTGGAAAAATCCATGCTACTCCCGTAGAAAATGTCTTCGGCCAGCTGAGAAACCTGTCCTAAGCCATTTTCTACTCCGTATCATGGATTTTTCACGACAAACTCACATTCGACTTATCTTTGATTATTGTATTTATGTATTTGACATTCCTTGTTATTATAGTTAAATTTAAACTATGTACGGATTTTTATTTAAGAAAAATTTTTGTGACGGGTGGGATAACCTGTTCTCGGTTGTTGTAACTAATGTGCTCTTTCTTGTAAGCATGGTTGGTATTATTCTTTTAAGTTCCTTTGTAACTTCGCATCTTAGCGAGAATACAACAGACATGGCCTTTTATCTTATACAGACAGGCATTCTTTTTTTAGGTATTTTCATTTTTAATATTTTTGATTTTGCCTACGGTGAACTTTCACAAAAAATTGCAAATTTCGAAGGAATCCACCTTCTTGATTTTTTCAAAAGAATTCCCGGAGTACTTTTAGACGCACTTCTTTTTTCAATCCTTATAATTGTGATTGTTTTTGTTTCGGCATACAGTTTGAATTTTTACATTATCCAGCAACAATCTCTTATAAGCCTTTTTGTAGGAGCCCTGCTCTTCTGGATTGATATTTTTATTGCCCTTTCACTCCAGTGGTTTGTACCTATTCGCAACACCTTCCACAATAAATTTTTTAAGTGTCTCAAAAAGTGCTTTATAATTTCTATGGACAACACAGGATTTTCTATCATAATGGGGATTTATAATCTTTTATTACTGGCACTTTCAATTCTGCCAATTGGATTTTTCCCTTCTGTAGCAGGTATTTCTATTTCAAAACACAATGCCTTCCGTCTGCGCATGTAC
The DNA here is from genome assembly GCA_946411215.1 of uncultured Treponema sp. GTDB lineage: Bacteria > Spirochaetota > Spirochaetia > Treponematales > Treponemataceae > Treponema_D. The sequence continues at coordinate 1,763 of CAMKDH010000122.1, forward strand.
AAATATGATTATCTTGAAGAACATCCGGAACTTAAGACCTTAAAAGAACGCCGTAAAATTCCATGGGAAGAACTTATTTACGAAGATCGGGAAGCCCTTGGTCCACGTAAATTCAAATCTTTTCTTTTCCCTTGGAAGGAAGAATAAACTTATATGGCAAACTTGAGTATTTCGCAGGTTTCGCACATTCACTCACTTACCGCCGATTTCCTGAAAAAACGGCTAGCCCAAAATGGCTTTGAAGATTTTTCTTCATCCCACGGAAACATCCTTTTCCAGCTGAGTGTAAACAAAGAAATCACCATGAAAGAGCTTGCCACCAAAATCAACCGCGACAAATCAACAACAACTGTCCTGGTAAGAAAACTGGAACAGGAGGGCCTGGTAACAACGACTCCTTCCCCCACCGACCGCCGAAATAAAATTCTCGCATTAACCCCCAAAGGCACCGAATATAACACCCTAATGACTCAACTTTCCCAAGAACTAGTCTCCACCTTCTACAAAAACTTCTCCCCTTCCGAGATAGCCCAATTCCAGGCCTTCCTCGAAAGAATTGAAAGTAATTTTAGATAAAATAAATATTGTTTTTTTAATAATTAAATAACAGTTTTATTATTCTCAAAATAAAATCAAAAAAATATCCTTTAATGCATACATCCGGAAAAAAAAATGGCGGAAGCCGGATGCCAGAGACAAAAACGCTCTACACTGCTGCCGCGTGAGCGGCAACGTATATAATTACAAGGCAGTGTAGCGCGTAGGCGACTAGTCGCCGGTTTTGGCTATGGCATCCGGCTGGGAGCCATTTTTTTTCCACATGAATGCATGTTATAAAATATTTTTTTGATCTTACTTGACAATAGTTTTATATAAAACTATTATATTGCTACTATGAAAAAATCAATATTTATAATATCACTATTACTTTCAATTCTTTCTTTTGGATGCAAGGCTGTTGCCCCACGCCAGCTTTCCATCGCCGTTTTCATCCCCGGCATCTGTGCCGACAGCCCAACCTACGCAATGCTTCGTGATGGCGTAACACAGGCAGTAGATACCTGGAACGAAGGAAAAACCTTGGAACAGAGCGCAAAGCTTTATATACTTGAAGCTGGAACAAATCAGTCTGAATGGCCTGCAAAAATTACAGCACTCGCTGCAGAACAGAAATATGATGTAATTATTTCTTCTAACCCTTCTCTTCCAGAAATTGTTACTCCAATCATCGAACAGTTCCCAGAGCAGAAATTCATCCTTATGGATGCAGAATGCAGTGGAAACAAAAACATCGCTACAGTCTGCTATAATCAGTATGAACAGGCATATCTTACAGGTTATATCGGCGGCCTTATGTCAAAGTCAAACAAGCTTGGACTTATTGCAGCTCAGGAATATCCAGTAATGAACAACATCATTTATCCATATTTTGAAAAAGGCGCAAAGGATGCAAATGCTTCTTCTACAGTTGCCTTTAGAATTGTTGGAAACTGGTATGATGCTAACAAAGGTGCAATGCTTGCAGATATTCTTTATGGCGAAGGTGTAGATGTAGTTCTTCCAATTTGTGGAGGAGCTGCTCAGGGAGTTATTACATCAGCCGTAAACAATAATTTTTATATCACCTGGTTTGATAACAATGGCTTTGACAAGTCTCCTGGAAACATTATCTCTAGTACAGTTATGAAGCAGCAGGAGCTTTCTGCAATTATGACAACAAATTTCCTGAATGGCAAAACTGAATGGGGCACTGCAAAAATGCTTGGTGTAAAAGACGGTTTTGTTGACTTTGTTCAGGATGATCCTCTTTATATTTCTACAGTTCCACAGAATATCAGAAATCAGATGGCAGAGCTCGTAGATGCAATTATGAGTGGAGAAATTACAATACAATAAAGATTGTCGGGTCAAGCCCGACAATGACACCTTAATCATATGACCTTAGAACTTAGTGATATTTGCCTTCGCTATTCAAAAAAAATTGTTCTCGATAACTTGAGTTTAACTTTTGAGGGAGGGCAGATTCACGCACTACTCGGCGAAAACGGAGCCGGAAAATCTACTACTGCTAATATCATTTGTGGCGAGCTTACTCCAGATAAAGGAGAACTTCTTTTAGATGGAAAGCCCGTTATATTCCGTTCACCAAAGGACGCAATTCAACACGGCATCTGTTATGTTCATCAGCGTCCTTTGCTTGCCGATTACATTACTGTAAAAGAAAATCTTCTGCTTGGATTAAATAAAGAACAAAAAGAACGGCTCCTTCCACAGGCAAAAAAATGGCTGCCAGAGGTAAAGCTTAATTCTTTTGTAAAGGACTACGGTGCAGATACCCGATTTTTTATAGCCCTCACAAGTGCCCTCATAAAATCACCTTCACTTTTAATTTTAGACGAGCCTTCTGCCCTGCTTGATGACGCCCAGCGGACTTTTTTATTTGAAAATCTACGTTCGCTTGCAAAAGACGGAATGAACATTATTATCATCACGCATAATTATGATGAAGCCCAGAAATATTGCGACACAATCGATTTTCTTGAAGACGGCAGGCTTGTAAAAGATTACGCTCCATTGGAACATACTCTTTCTGTAGAAGAATTAAATAAGCAGAAGCAAGTCGCAAGTGATTCTGAGGATTTTAACATAATGGGAATCACCGTGCAGAAAGGAAAAATAACACTTGTAAGGGGCCTTGCAGAAGACGGACTTGATGAGCTTGAAAAAAAATTGATTGGGACAAGGCAGCAATGGAGTGACAAAAAACTTGGCATTATTCCAACAGACAGAAAATTCACAGGTTCAAATCCGAATCTTACAATTGAACAAATGCTTACCGCCGCACTCGAAATCCCTGAAAATCAAAAGCCTGACATTGCGCTTCAGATGATTAAAAACAGCGGAGTAAATATTGAACCTTTTGAAAAATGCTCGTGTCTTTCTGGTGGAATGCTTCAAAAGCTTATGCTGGAACGCGAGTTTTATGACAATCCCGACTTTTTAATTTTATGCAATCCTTTGCAGGGACTCGATGTAGAAACCTGTAAAAAAATCTGCCTTAGGATTTATAACGCAGCACAAAACGGTGCATACATTCTTATTCTTTCTTACGGAGCATTTCCTGTTGAATACAGTAATATTAAATACAGGCTTTCAAACGGCCAGCTGGAGGCTATGTAATGTATTACTTTGGACTTATGCTAAGCGTTTCGGCAATATACATGATAGCGGGTGCAGGCGCGGCCTTTTCTCTAAAAACAGGTAGAATCAATCTTGCAGGCGAAGGTCTCATATACCTTGGAGGATTTTTATGCGCAATTCTGCTGGACCTTTTTGCGACCGTAAAAATGCATGCCTTTTTTGCAATCACTTTTGCATTTACAATTTGTGCCGCCGCTGGAGCACTTATTCTCATCTTCTGCGAGTTCCTTTACAAATTCAAACACGCCGATTTTTTATTAACAACATTTATTACTTCGTCTGCAATTATCCCTTTAATTGACGGACTCATTTCCGGACCATTCAGAACTAAAACAGGAAACTTACTGGCAACACCTTATATTCTGCCAGTATATAGATTCACAAGCATTTTAAGACCTTCTCCCCTCAACTGCTTCATTTTCTTTGCGGTAGGCCTCTGCATTTTACTTGAGCTTTTCTTTACAAAAACACGCTTTGGAAAACGAACAGAAATCTACGGAATAAGCCCACAGTTTTCTTTATATTCAGGCTTTAACTGCAATAAGATAACCTTTACGGCCGCAGGCGTTTGCGGAGCCTTACACGCCCTTGCAGGAGCCGCAGCAATCTGTGGTATATATTTTACCTGCCATACAAGCTTTTATTCAGGTTTGGGTTGGAACGCACTTTCTGTTGCGATGATTGCAAGAACAAGGCCTGCACTTGTTATTCCAGTTTCTATCGTAATTTCTACGCTCATGACATATTCAGGCCGTTATGCTTTATATTCAAACTTAGACTTTGATGTAAACATGCTCATACAGGCTGTAATTCTTTTTATGATTGCAGTTTTATATTCACCACACAAAAGGAGGACTAACAATGCTTAACTTTTTAGGTTTCTGCTGTCCTCTTTTACTCGCTGCAACTGGTGCTCTCTTTAGCGAATACACAGGCTGTCTTGCGCTTTTTATGGACGGATTAATTTCGTTTGCAGGATTTTTGACATATACCTTTACTGTAGCTACAGGCTCCCTTGTCTTAGGAACATGCCTTAGCGCTGTTACATGCGTGGCCCTCTCTCTGCTCCTTGCCTTTATTGTAGAAAAAACTCACGCAAATTATTTTATTGCCGCAATTGCAATGAATCTTTTATTTGGTTCTTTCACTTCGCTTTTTTCATGGCTGATTTTTGGAACAAGAGGAGTACTCACCACACAGACTTTTGCATTCCCATTGGCCGCAACAAACATCACTTCTGTAATACTCACAACAATTCTTATAACTGCCGCAATCCTTTATCTTAAAAAAACAAAAGGCGGAATCTATTTTAGAATTACAGGCAGCAATGCAGATGTTCTTCTTGTACGTGGAGTTTCGCCTTCTACTTACAGAATTGCATCCTGGGGCCTTGCAGCCTTGTTTGCGTGCTTTGCGGGAAGCATTCTTTGTGTAAGGATTTCTTCTTTTGTACCAAATCTTGCAAGTGGAAAAGGCTGGCTTGCATTAGCAGCAGTATTCATGGGAAAACGACGCCTGCCACACATTGCATTATACTCTTTGATTTTTTGTGCTGTGGATTTTGCTGCAGTTTATATACAAAACTTTATTCCAGACATTCCATCTTCTGTGGTACTGGCCTTGCCATACATTGTTACGCTGGGACTTGTTGTAATAAGAAAATAACTGTTGGAAGGTTCTGCCAGACTTATTATTCCGGCTTGTATTCTTCTACTTCTTCAATATTAAATTCAACAGAATCATCTTCATGATGTTCCGGTTCGAGTGCCTGAGTAAAAGCTTCTGCGGTTTGTTCAAGAAGTTCCTTAGAAACTGCATTTTCTATAACGCTTTCTTCTTCTGCCTTCTTTACAGCGCTATCTTCTTTTGTCTTAAATTCTTCAAGGATATTTTCAAGCTCTGTCATGTTTTTATAGCTTTCTTTACTTGCTACGCTAACGCCCATCATTCGCTCAACAATATCAGTGGTTCCACTCTTGATTTCTTTAATGGCACTTGTTGCTTCAAAGAACTTATCATTCATTGCATCAACATCATGAGAAACAATTCTCTGCTGTTCTGCAAGATTTTTACAATATCCGCTGATCTTATCTGCCGCTGCAAATTCTTCTTCACTCTTTACTTTAATCTGCTGCATCTGAGCATCAATACTTTCAATACCGGTTGTGATTTCTTTAAGTCCAGAAACAACATTATCTGCATTTGAACTGATTTTCTTAAATGCAACAGACGCATCTTTACTTGTTTTATTTGCGTTCTTTACAGATTCAATAATTCCATTGATAACATCAGCAATTGTAGCGGCGTTCTCGGAAGTACTTTCGGCAAGACTACGGATTTCTTCGGCAACAACAGCAAATCCTTTTCCCGCTTCACCCGCGTGTGCAGATTCAATAGCAGCGTTCATAGAAAGAAGGTCTGTCTGCTCGGCAACATTATCAATAATATCAATAACTTCTTTTACCTGATCAAGCTG
>CAMKDH010000123.1 GCA_946411215.1 uncultured Treponema sp.
TTGGAGGCATTTGTATTGCTTCTGTGTTAAACATAACTAACAACATGTTCCTTGTGCTGCCAATTACTATTTTAAGTGCAATTCTTCTGCTTCGTTCCGGACGCAATAAAAAGATTCAAGGTGATGCTGCAATTGCCATGATTTCTGTTGGAGCGCTTGCAATCGGCTACCTTTTAATGAATCTTTTTTCTGTTTCATCAAACTTGAGTGGGGATGTCTGTTCTACCCTTTTTGGTTCAACCTCTATTCTTACACTTACAAAGGCCGAAGTGTGGTTATGCACAATTCTTTCTATTTGTGTAATCATAGCCTTTGGGCTTTTTTACAATAAGATTTTTGCAGTTACTTTTGATGAAGCTTTTGCGCAGGCAGTTGGAACTCATGCAAGCGCATACAATCTTGTAATAGCAATAATCATTGCAATAATAATTGTTCTTGCAATGAATCTTGTTGGTTCACTTTTAATTTCGGCACTTGTAATTTTCCCAGCTCTTAGCGCCATGAGGATTTTTAAAAGCTTTAAGTCTGTTACAATCTGCTCTGCTGCTATTTCTGTTTTCTGCTCTGTTTCAGGACTTTTGATTTCTATAATCGGTGGAACTCCAGTAGGAAGCACAATCGTTGCAGTAGACATTGCAGCATTTTTAATCTGCTCTGTTATAGGAAAGCTCGCAAGATGAGAAAAGGATTTCAGGGGCTGATACTTGCCCTTCTTCTAACCGCCCCTCTTCACGCGGCAACTCCAAAAGCAAAGGTAGATTACGACCTTTCCAGAATGAATTTCACAATGATTTCCGGATTCTTTTTTCAAATGCTTATTGATCCACCAACTTATGAAAATAAAGTTTTTAAAATTAAAGGAAAGTTTCAGGCCTCCACAAATGAACTTACACCAGAAGGGCTTCCATATTTTTCTGTAATCATAAACGACGTTACAATGTGCTGCCAGGAAGGAATTGATTTTATATGGACAGGCGACCACAAATGGCCACAGGATTATCCAAAGCAGGATCAGGAAATTACAATAATCGGAAAGTATATAGTAACAGAAGAAGACGGGGTTTCTTACAGCTATATCCTTGCTTCTGACATTATTTTATAAATTGACTGCACTTGTTCGGTGTATTCATTTTTATGTGTACCTTCACTTTGCCTTACAATAATTGGCGGGCAAACAGTTAATCCTTTACTTGCATTTTTGCGAGCTTCAACAAGAACAAGATTTGCGTCTTCATTTTCAAACGGCTGAATAAGCTGCATACGTTTTGGTTCCATTTTGTGCTCTAGAAGGCAATCAAAAATTTCTGGCAAACGGTTAGCCTTATGAATCATAAAAAAGCTTCCGTGTGTATGTAAAAGAAAATCTGCAGAATTACAAACATCAGCAAGTGTACAGCAAACCTCGTGTCGTGCGATTGCCTTTTCATCATTTGGATTTGACTTTCCCTGCTCACAAATCATATAAGGCGGATTACAGGTAATTACATTAAAGCTGTGTTTTGTAAATAACTGCTCCACATTTTTAATATCGCCCTGAATGATTTTTATTTTGTCTGCAAAGCCATTAAGCTCCACGCTTTTTTGTGCAAGGCGCGCATATTTTTTTTGAAGTTCAACAGCAGCAAAACTAACACCGGAAGGAACTGCTTTTTCCAGTAGTAACGGAACAATGCCTGTGCCTGTGCATAAATCAATTACCTTATCATTCTTTTTAATCTGGCCCAGCGCAAAATGTGCAAGAAGAACGGCATCTATTCCAAACATAAAGCCGTCCGTATCCTGCACAATTTTGTTTCCGTTTAATAAAGTATCAATCTGTTCCATAAAAATGAATTAAATAACTTCTACTACAATTTCTGTGATTTTGCCATTGCGCGCAAACAAGTCTGCACTTTCCCCAGCAGTAAGAGTATTTCCGTCGCGGACAACTTTACCGTTTATTACGATATGCTGTTTTTTACCACGCTTATAAACAATTTTTGTACCACACCAGGTAAATCGCAGAACTCCGCTCGAAGAATATTCATCGGCTTTCAAAATCTTTGGTTCAAATGTTGCACAACCATCTTTGATATTTACACCAAGCTCACCCCATCTTGTAAGGATTTCTTCTTTTACCTGTCCTGTCATACCAGGCTGTTTTGCACCCTGACCTTCCGGAGTATGAGAGTATGGATCTGCAGGGAATGCCCCATAAAGCTCAGGAGTTTTGTTAAAGCCAATTCCAGCACGAACATCATAATAGGCCTTTGTAAGCCCCGTAACAATCTGTTCATCCGCGCCGGAATTAATTGCCGCAAAAAGATTTTCCTGAACTGCGAGCATAAGCTTAGAAACCATGTGCCAGTAAATACTTCCAAGGCCTTCGTATGCATAGAAGGTTCCGCTGCGTCCTGTAAAGCTCTGGTGATTAAATGTTTTTTCATAAAGCTCTTCAAGAACGGCAAGCTCTTTTTTAGAAGCAAGGTCTGCGCAAAAGTCACGAAGGAAATCAACATTTCTAAACTCGCCGTTAAAGTGATAAACGCCCTTGGAGTCCTTTTTAAGAATTTTATTTCCTGTGCGTTCCAAAAGGCCTTCAAGCTTTGGCAGCACATCTTTCATAACAGTCTTTGAAATGCAATTTTTCTTTTCAAAAGGCAGAAGCTCTTTATTCGGATAAAGCATATAAGATTTCTGACGCTCTTCGTACATGCAGCTTTTCTTTAATGCATCAATAACATCAAGGGCCTGCTGTGGTGTAAGGATACCTGCAGACAAAACTGCAACCTGTCCCTCAAGCATTTCCTGAAGATATTCAACCTGCATTTTATCGCCCAAAATTTTCAGCGTGTTATATGCATGATAAAGTCCGTCCTTTCTGCGGTTTAATTTAATTGTGTAGCTTATATGATTTAAGATTGCTTCAAGAGCCTTAAGCATATCTTTTCTTAAATAATCAGCATATTCATCCTGGTTACCATAACCATTTTTGTACAAAGCATTTCGTTCTTTTTCAAAACTCTTACCAGAACAATCTGCAAACTCTTTTCGAGCAGAAACATTTGTTGCGGCTTGTTTTGGTTCAACTTTATTGAACAGGCCTCCAAGCTCCTTAAAGCATTTTGAAATAGCCTTAGGAATTTTAAAAGCCTCAACGCTCGACTGCTCTAAAAGCTCCTTTGTAAATTTTACAAAACGATACAAATAATAAAGCGTTACCATTGAAAGGCCATAGCCTGCAAGAGCGTTGTTTGCATCATTCCATTCCGGGCGCTGTGTATTAAGCCAGATTCCACCACCAGGAATAAAGTTAGACATCTTTGCAATTATAATCTGCAAAAGCTTTGTTGTGAGGTTTACAAGTGCAATGTCATCTCCTGATTTTACCAGCTTTTCATCTGATCCATTTTTAGCAGCATTTGCTTTAAGACAGTCACTAAGCTCGCGGTCAAACAAAATTGTGCTTCTAGGATTTTCAAGAATTTCGGCATACGATTTAATTCTGTAAGGCACGTTTGAACTTGCATACACGTTGCTGCTAAGTTCATTAATCAGTCCCTGTTTATCAATTTTTGCATACAGCTCCAAAAGCTTTTGAAGATAAATAACCTGATGGTCTCCCCAGAATCCAATCTGTGCCCAAGGATTATCAGGATCTGGAATTTCCCAGTCTATTCCTTCGCGCGAAATTCTGTAAGGATTAAAACCTTCAATAGTCATTGCATTCAAGAACTTTGAAGTCATATTCTTTATGTAATTTGGATACGACCAGGCAAGAGCTTCCCAGTTCTGGAAAATATCGCGCCAGTTTCCTTCGTAATTCAAAATAGGATTGTTGTCGCTGTCTCTAAGATTAATGCTGAATTTATTCCATGGGCGGCTTGGGTCACCATGTCTTCGACTAAAGGTAAGCGGCATGTACTCGTGGAAAAGTCTTGTAAGCTGCGGATTTTTTTTAGCAAGAACAGTATCCTCAAATTTCTTGTATGAAACAAGGCCTTCTTTATCTGCGCAAGCTTTTAATTCTGCAAGGATTTTCTTAAACTTTGGCAATAAGGCTTTGTTTCTTTGATTAATAAATTTTTCAAAATCAACAAGGTCAATTTTTCCCTTGTTTGCAAAAAATCCACCGCGCATGATATTGAACATTACATTCTGCGAATGATGAACACAAGTCATAGTTTGTGCAGTTTTTTGTTCACCATCAGCCTGGGCAATATATTCTTTCATGAGCTTTTTACCCTGCTTTATGTCATCTTCGAGCAGTTGGGTAATTCTGGTTCTATTGGCAAGAAGTTTTTTGAGCTCTGTGATTTTTGAATGATCAAGCCGTGTATCAAAAACCTGATACCAGCACGCAGGATTATACGGATCTTTTAATTCCAGAGAGCGCAGTATATAAGCGCCAGGACGTTTTCCTTTTACAAGGTCTACAGGTTCAACAGCTCCAGAGTATACAAATTGTTCAGGAGCATCCGGAGTTATGATTAAATCTTCTTTACAGTTGAACCAGCAGGTGTTTGCAAAAAGTCCTTCGCTAGGCTCTGCTTTATCTGTAACAATTGAAGAAAGTGCAAAAAGAGCAAGTTTAGAAGCTTTGTCTAAATCTGTTTTTTTATAGGCATCAAGAAGAACACTGTTGCTGTTTTGAAAATCGGAAGTTGCACAGGCAGGAAGAATATTACGGCAGCCATCAAGAACTTCAACCTTTACAGGTTCGGAACTGATATTAATAAGCTGCACTTTTCGCACGAGTCCGAATTTTGCAGAAGAGGTCCAGGCATATCTAAAAATCAGGCCAAGATCATAATTGATTTCTTCAAACCACACTTCGGTACCAGTTGTGTTTTTGTAAATATTTCGTTGTATGCCTTTTTCTATTGTCTGGCGGATTGCAGGACTTGAAGACATTGACGCAAAAGGTTCCCAAAGTATAGGGGCAAACCCATGAGGATTTGTATGCACAAGAATTGCAGTATATGGTCCTGTATATGATTTATCATCACTAACTTTATCTGCGGTGTAGTAAGGAAAAATTGCGTGATTACTGTCTACGCGTCCGGCAGTAAGTCCACCTTGTGACCAGCAGAAATTCCATATATCGGAAGAGCTTGTTATTGTCATAAAAAAGTCTTCCATATAGTCGTAATTTTCAATCTTGTAGTAAAGCTCGTTTTCCTGCAGCGAGCCATACTCTAACTCTGTAAAAAATCCTTTTACTTCTTTATAGCTGTTCTTCATGCCTCAATTATAACACAAGTATTTTACAGACACAAATCACAAACGGTAGCTTCTGTTGCTTTTATTAAATCATCAGGTGCAATCTTAAGCTGAACGCCACGCTGCCCGCCGCTGATGCAAACCTTTTCGTGAAGGATAATCTGTTCATCAATAAAGGTACGGAACTTTTTCTTCATACCAATTGGAGTACAACCACCACGGATATATCCAGTGAGTGCAAGAAGCTCTTCTGGTCGCACAGGATTGATTTCTTTACAGCCGGCAGCCTGACGAGCCTTTTTAAGATTTATTTCATCTGTAGCACACTGGCAGAAGACGCAGATTTCTTTTGTTTCTGTTCGCATGACAATTGTTTTAAAAACAGTTTCAGGAGCCACCCCTAGTTTTTCTGCCATACGCATAGCAGCGCCTTTTGCAAGCTCATGTTCGCCATCATCTTCGTATTCCTGGGCTTCATAAGAGATATTCAAGCCGTCAAGAATTCTCATTGCGTTTGTCTTTTTCATATTAGCATAATACTTCCATAAGAAACTTTTTTCTACTATAATATTTTAATATTTTTTAATATGAGGTAGCAAAATGAGTAAGTATCCATTTGAACAAATCGAACCAAAATGGCAGAAGTATTGGGACGAAAACAAAACTTTTAAGGTAACCGAGGATGAATCTGTTCCGGCCGAAAAACGCATGTATGTATTGGACATGTTTCCATATCCAAGTGCTGCAGGCCTTCATGTTGGACATCCGGAAGGTTATACTGCAACAGATATTTACTGCCGCTACCTACGTATGAACGGATATAACGTTCTTCACCCAATGGGCTATGATGCCTTTGGTCTTCCTGCAGAAAACTATGCAATTAAAACAGGAACTCATCCAAAGACAACAACTAACGCAAACATTGAACATTTTACACAGCAGATTAAATCTCTTGGTTTCAGCTATGACTGGGACCGCTGCGTTTCTACTTGTGAACCAGATTATTACAAATGGACACAGTGGATTTTCCTGCAGTTGTATAAAAAGGGCTTGGCTTACGAAGCACAGACTCCAATCAACTGGTGTCCATCTTGTATGACAGGTCTTGCAAACGAGGAAGTTAAAGACGGAAAGTGTGACCGCTGTGGTGCAGAAGTTACTCACAAAACAATCCGCCAGTGGATTTTGAAAATTACAGAATACGCAGACCGCCTTGATAATGACCTTGATGGACTTGACTGGCCTGAAAGCGTAAAGGCAATGCAGCATAACTGGATTGGAAAATCTACAGGTGCCGAAGTTGTTTTCACAGTTGCAGATAAAGACGGAAAACCTACAAATAACAAGCTTACAGTTTATACAACACGCTGTGATACTTTGTTTGGTGCAACTTACATGGTTGTTTCTCCAGAACACAAGATTATCCCGGAAATCACAACACCAGAACAGGCTGATGCTGTAAAGAAATATCAGGAAGAAGCTGCAAAGAAATCTGATCTTGAACGTACAGACCTTGCAAAAGATAAAACCGGTGTATTCAGCGGAAGCTATGCAATTAACCCTGTAAACGGAAAACTCATTCCAATCTGGATTGCAGACTATGTTTTGATTTCTTACGGTACAGGTGCAATTATGGCCGTACCTGCTCACGATGACCGCGACTGGGAATTTGCAAAGAAGTTCAACCTGCCAATCATCGAAGTTTTGAAGAGCGAAGTTGATGTTCAGCAGCAGGCATGGACAGAAGACGGAATCCACGTAAACTCTGAATTCCTTGATGGCTTGAACAAGCAGGATGCCATCAACAAAATGCTTGAATGGCTTACAGAAAAGAAGGTTGGTAAAAAGGCAATCAACTATAAACTCCGCGACTGGATCTACAGCCGTCAGCGCTATTGGGGAGAACCAATTCCTTTAGTACATTGTCCAACTTGTGGTACAGTTCCTGTTCCAGAAGAAGAACTCCCTCTCACTTTGCCAGAAGTAAAAACTTACCAGCCAACTGGTACCGGCGAAAGTCCTCTTGCTGCAATTGACTCTTGGGTAAACTGCAAGTGTCCAAAATGTGGCGGAGCTGCAAAGCGTGAAACAAATACAATGCCTCAGTGGGGCGGAAGCTGCTGGTATTACCTCCGCTATCTGGATCCTCACAATGACAAGCAATTCTGTGCTCCAGAAAAAGAAAAATACTGGATGCCTGTAGACCTTTACATTGGT
>CAMKDH010000124.1 GCA_946411215.1 uncultured Treponema sp.
GACCAATGGCTGAAAATATTTTAGGACAAGGCATTTCTCTTTACAGACAAAAATCGTATACAGGTGCACTTTCATTTTTTCTGTCTTTACCGGTAGATTGCGGGGCAGATAAAAACGAAATTGCGTATTATCTTGGACTTTGTTATGCAAAGCTTCAGCGTTATGATGATGCACTTTTATATCTTGAGCAGGTAGTAACATCTGGTACACATCTTGAACGTACTTTGCAATGCCGATTTTTACTAGCCGTAATTTATGCCCTTTCAGGTCGCCGCCGCCTTGCTGATTTTGAATTGAATAAGCTTTTAGAAACAGGATATATGACTCCATCTGTATATGCAGCAATTGCGTTTGTTGCATGGGAACAGAATGATACAGAAAAATGTCTTGCCTATTACGAAAAATCCCTTGAAGAAAATCCTCATAACCTTACATCAATGAATGGACTTGGTTATGTTCTTGCATGTGAAGATAAGGATTTAACAAGAGCACTTTCATTATGTAAGCAGGCAGTTAATTCTGCACCGGATTCTGCAGCCTGTTTAGATTCTCTTGGCTGGGTTTATTACAAGCTTGGTTTATACGATGATTCCAGAAAATATCTTGAGCAGGCAGAAATGCTTGATAGGGATAATCCTATAATTGCAGAGCATATTGAATTGCTCAATAAGGCGGGCCGCTGATGAAAAAGTTTTTAAGCCTTGTTTGTTTATGTTCAGTTTTTTTCTGTCTTAATGCACAGCAGACTACAAATAATGCAGGACTTACTGTGCCAGAAGAACGCATTAGAAGCGGAGAAGAAGGTTTTGCAGCCGAAGAATTCCGTAGAGGTGTTCAGGCTTTTTATAAAGGCTCCTACAATGATGCAATAGTTCAGTTTGAAAAGGCTCTTTCATACCTGCCTGATGACAATCTTATTCTTGAATGGCTTGGAAAAGCATATTACAAAGCCGGTATGGAAGGTACTGCGCTTTCTTACTGGCAGATAGCATCTGATAACGGTTATGGCGGACTTTTACTTGATAATAAAATTGAAGTTGTAAAAGAAAGACGAATTACCGGAGATTCTGCAGACAAGCTTATGAGACTTTCGGAATCTGGAAGCTTTGAAGGAAATGTAAACGGGACACTGATTTTTTCACAGCCAGTGTCTGTTCTCCCAGATTATGACGGAAGCTTCTGGGTAACTGCGTATGGTTCAAATGAGCTTTTAAAAATCACATTGAACGGAAAAGTAATTGAGCGCATTACGGGGCCTCTTACAGGTTTTGACAGGCCTCTTGATATAATCCGTCTTGCAGATGGAAACATGCTCATAAGTGAAAGTGCGGGAGACAGACTTGCGCTTCTTAATGAAAAAGGACGATTTATAAAATACATTGGTTCAAAGGGTAGAGGCGTTGGTAATGTTGTAGGACCTCAGTTCCTTGCGGTTGATTCAATGGGAAGAATCTATGTAACCGATTTTGGCAACCGTCGTGTAGATGTTTTTGATGCAGAAGGAAACGGACTTTATTATTTTGGACAAAAAGGCAGCGATTTTGCGGGGCTTAAATGTCCTACTGGAATTGCAATTGTAGAAGACAGCGTTTTTGTTGCAGATGAACATACAGGCTGTATTTATGAGTTTGACCGAAACGGAAACTATATTCGCGATCTTGTAGAAAAAGATACTTTTGATAAACCCGAAGCAATTAAATACTGGAACGGTTCTCTTGTTGTAAGCGACAGAAATAAAATTGTTTCAGTTGATATTTCTACAGGTTCAATTTTTGAATATGCAAAAACCGGAAATGCTCCAAGCCGTGTAACTGCTGCGGTGCCTGATATTAACAACAATGTAATTGTAACAGACTTTACAGCTAATGAGATTTATGTAATGTCCAAAGTTCAGGAGCTTGTTGGAGGACTATTTGTTCAGATAGAGCAGGTTGACGCTTCAAGATTCCCGGAAGTTACTGTTGAAGTTAAAGTTGAAAACAGACACCGCCAGCCTGTAGTTGGTCTTGAATTAGAGAACTTTTACTTTACAGAAAATAAACGAACTGTTTCAAATCTTCAGTTTATTGGAAGTGCTGCAAATAATACTTATGCAGACATAACAATAATAATTGACCGTTCTTCTTCAATGAAAAATTATTCAGAAGAAATTGAAACTGCTGTTAAAGAAATTGCGGCTTCTATGAACGGTCGCGGTTCTCTTCGTGTAATTTCTGCGGGAGCAATTCCTGTAACAGAATATACGGGAAATCCTGATGGAGTTGCAGACTTTACAATGGAAGCTTTGAAGAATCCAAGCGCAAAAGCCGTTCCTGTAGATTTAGCAATTCGTCTTGCTTCTAATGAATTGATTAATGCTGCAAAAAAGCGCGCCATCATAATGATTTCTGACGGTAACGTAACAGATACCACTTTTGCAAAATATACACTTTCTGAGTTGTCTGCATATCTTTGTAACAATGCAATTGATTTTTCATTTATTCAGGTTTCACAGGGTGCAGTCAGCCGCGAATATGATTATCTTATAAATAATACTTCTGGTCAGGATTATTATGTTTTCCGCCCAGAAGGCTTAAGTTCAATTGTACGCGATATTATTAATATTCCACAGGGAACGTATCAGCTTAAATATGTTTCTGCATTGCAGAAAAACTTTGGTCAGAGTTATCTTCCTGTAGAAGCAGAAGTTTATCTGATGAACCGAAGTGGTCGCGATGAATCCGGATATTTTGCGCCGTTAGAATAATTCTTTATCAGAAACTGATTTTTAATCCAAGCTCGTAATTCAATCCAACTCTAAAGGTTTTGTTCTGTTCATAGCCAAAAGATATGCCTGCTCCAGAAGTCAAAAAGTAATTTGTTAAGAAGGAAATTTCAGAGCTTCTAAGATATGAATAAATTTCTTTGTGTGTTTTATTTTGTGTTGAAAGTGAAATGCTGACTGTATCTTTTACTTTTGGAGAAAGGTCAAGTGTATTTGATTTTTGCCAGCACAAATGTGTGAGTATAAGAAGCAGACTATTTTGAGATTTTCTGTTCCAGGCTGCTGAAGTTTTGAAAGACCAGTTGATGTAATTATCAATATAAAAATCTGTGTTTATTGTGAGGGTGTTTGAATCTTTTATGTAAAGAGTCAAAAGCTCTCCGGTAGAAATCTGGAAGGCAGGGGAGTCGCCTGTGTCTGGTGTTAGTTTGAAAATTACTGAAACAAAACCTGTATATTCATCCTGACGGTACCAGCCAAAGGTTTGTAAAATGCTGTCGCTTCCAAAAAGGTTTATAAAGTTTGAAGTAAGCTTTGTCTTTAACTGATAAACATCAGATTGCGAAACCTGAGAATGAACAAGGTCGCGCGAGATTCCTGTTGTAGATGAAATTGGAATGTATAAGTCTTTAAGATCATTAAAAAGTTTGCGTCGCCATACAAAATTATATTCTATGTTACCAGCGCCGGAGTTTCCTGTTCCAAAGATTTTATCAGGTACTGTGTTGTCGAAGAAAGAGTAGAACGGGATTGTTTTGTAGAAGAAAGAAAAATCGTTTTGTGAATTAAAAAGGTATTGTATATCGTCGCCGTAATTTGCGTTTGTTGTATTCTTTTGCTGTACAGATTGCTGTCTGATAAAATTAAATGAGAATGCATTGCTTTTAGTTGAAAACGGAACTGTAAGTTTGAGTTTGTCTTGTGCAAGAAATGAAAGATCTTCATCGTTTTTATTTGTGCCTGATATTTCATAGCTTAATTCTGGAGAAAGTCTTGCGGGCTCAAACGAAGATTTATATTGTGCAAAAAAAGTTTCTGTTCGCTGTGCTTTTTCCTGGCCTTCTGTAAATTGATTTTTAGAAATATCATACCAGGAATCAAAGTAATTTGAGTTTTGTGTTGTTGGGTCTGGGTTTTTATTAGCATTGCCTAACTGTTTTTTTTGTTCTGCTGAAAATCTGATTGTGCCCGATTGTGAAGTTGAAGTTGTTTTTATATTTGCAGAAATTTCCGAAAGATAATTTTGCGTATTTGTTAATTGAGTATTTTTTGCTGTTGTCTGTGCTGCAAGTTTGAAGGGACCTGGAGTTAATTCAAAATAATCTTTCTTTTCAAGTTCGTCTTTTGAAAAACGATAAATCTCACCAAAAGTAATTATATCAAAAAGCGGGGCTTGAGTTTTCAGAAGATGTCCGGCGGACTGAATATCAAGATGTGAGAGTGCCATGTCTCCGCCAACATTAATACCAAAAACTGTATAAGAACCTTTTACATTTGTGTTTACATAATCAGAAGCTTTTTCACCACTCCTTGTATTTACTGCAACTCCAACAGAGGAAACTGCTTCAAGGTCTGCCGAATCGTTTTTAAATTTTAAGCCCGCTTCATTTTTTGTTACAAACGCTGTGTCTGCCTGCTTTTGAGTTTCTATTGCTGTAGAAACTGCTTCCCACGCTTTAAGATTTTTTCCTTTATAAGAAAGTCCTGTTGTTAAAGCAGAGAATGAATTTTTACCTTCTGTTTCCGACTCATCAAATACCTGATACTTTCCGCCAAAGCTTACATCAAATGCTAAATCTGGAAGAATGTTATAAATAAAGCCTGTTCCCGTTGTTACAAAACCGTTTTGAGAATCGTAGTTTTCTTCTTCGTAAACAATGTAGATTTTATCAAGTTCATTTACCGGTTCATTCAAAGTCACAAAACCTGTATTACTGTCGTAAACTGCACCAGAAATTAAAACTCCGTTTTTGTAAACTCTTACTGAACCCGCAGAAGCTTTCTTTCCAATATCATAATAATTTACTGCTGTAAAGGTTCGTTGTGTAAATACAAAATCAAATTCCGGGTCATCCTCATCAATTTCTTTTGAAACATAATCCTCTAAATATATCTGAGGGAATAGGGCTGCAAAAGGATATCTGTAAACTGGAGACATTACATCAGAAGCCTGGTCTATGTAATTGTGATTTTTTACTGTGGCATATCTTTGTGTTACGGCCAGGTAATCATTGTGTGAAAAATAAAAATCATCCTCAACGCTTATGTAAAAATCATTTTGAGTAATGCTTGTGTTTCTGTCCTGAATAAGAAATTCTGTTCCCGCGTTTTCGTAAACAATATATTTATTTGCACAAAGATACGGAGAAAAATTTACAGGACTTTGAATTATGAGGGCTTTTGAGGAATTAATAGTCATCGTCATTGCATCATAATCTAAGTTTGAATAGTCCGAAAGTTTTATTTCCTGTTCGCCGTTATTTGTGCTGTTGAAGAATTCTTGAATCTTTCCCGCAAAGCTCGTGCTGTCTGAATAAGTACCCGTGTCCTGCAAAAGAGCATGACAAACTGAATCATTATCAAACGTGATTATTATGTATGGAATTGTGTCGCTTTCTACAATGTTCCACACCGAATCGGAAATTACAAGAATGTTTTTTGTTATATCTACAACGTATTCCTGTTCCAAAAGCTTTTGAAATGTTTTGCCGTTTTCATTTTTGTATTTACCGATTTTTGATTCAATGTAAACATCCCTTATATGAAAAATTGATTCTCCGGGTATTACAAATTCACTTGAATATGCAAAGGAATAAATTTCGGTGTTTGTATCGGTAACACTGTTGTGCCCATAAAAGAGTGCGGTTTTTTGTTCTGTCATATCGTAGCGCAAAACAATATCACCGGACCATTTTTTATTTTCAAAATCATCAAAATGGAACATAACACCTGGCGCTTCATTTTTACCACCAGTGAGCGAATAACCTGTAAGATTTGAAGAATAATAATCGGGGAAAGTTATCATTCTGTTTGAAAATTTAAATTCGTTTAAGTAGCCGTCGCCGTTATATCCAAGTGTGTAAGTGTTATTTTTAAACTGATCAAGAAATTCAAGTTCAAAATAAAACTGTGGCGTTATATGAATAAGAGCCGATAAATCTACTTCCTGATCAAAGACAGGCAGATCTGCACTTAATGCAAAAGAATTTCCAAGTCCAAATGTAGAGTCTACACTTCCTTTCATCTGACCAGTCCAGGTTCCAGAGATTTCATAATTCTTTAGCTCTTCAGACTGTTCTGTTTCCTGGGCAAACAAATTACCTGGTCCCAAAATGCTTACGGCAAAAAGTCCCGCTGCTGCAATTAAAACTTTTACACCCTTACTCATGTTTTCAAGCATACGCGCTTTGTGGATTTTTATTTCTGGATGTTTCTTTTCGAGTTTTAAAATTGCTTTTTCAACATTCTGTTTTTTCTCGTTTCCATCATCAAACAAACTTGGTTGAACAGCACGTTCAGTCTGTTCTATGTTTTCCAGTGCAATTCCTATAAGACGTACACCACGTCCGTTTTCATATTTTTTTTCAAACAGCTCTTTTGCGGCTGTATACAGAGAATCTAGTGTTAGTATTGAATAGGAATACGTCTGCTGAATAGAAACTGTAGAAAAATCTTCATAACGGATTTTTACTTGAACAGTACGCGAAAAGCCGTTTTCTTTTAAAAGTCTGAAAATTACAGAATGACAGAGTTCAAGGATTGCGGTTTCTGCAGTATAAATATCGCTTACATCAAAAGGAAAAGTTGTTTCATTACTTATAGAATGACTTTTTGTTTTTCTGTCAAAATTTACAACTTCAATTCCGCGAACAACATTATATAAAAAGTTTCCTGTGTTCTGGCCATACATAAAAGTCAGAGCTTTAAGACTTTTTTCGTGGACATCTCGGGTTGTTCTGAGCCCGCTTGCTTTTAAAGCTTCGTATGTTTTGTCGCCGATTCCCCAGACTTTCTTAAGCGGAAGATTTAGCATAAAAGTTTCTTCGGTGCCTTCTTCTATCATGTAAAATCCGTCCGGCTTTTTCATGTCGCTTGCAAGCTTGGCAAGATATTTTGTTGGGGCGAGTCCTATTGAAACTGTAAGACCTGTTTCTGCTTTTACACGCTCTTTTATTTTAAGGGCTGTTTCCTGTGGCGGTCCAAAAAGTTTTTCGGTGCCTGTTAAATCAATGAACGCTTCATCAATAGACATCTGCTGAACATCTGGTGAGAAGTCTGCAAAAATCTGCATAATCTGGTAAGACAATTCAGAGTATCGCTTCATGCGGCCATGGACAAAAATTCCATGAGGACAAAGCTGATACGCTTTTGCAACAGGCATTGCAGAATGAACTCCAAAGACACGGGCTTCATAAGAGGCAGTAGAAACTACGCTTCGTTTATCTTCGGGTTTACCGCCTACAATTACAGGTTTTCCTCTGTATTCCGGATGATCAAGCTGTTCAACAGAAGCAAAGAAGGCATCAAGGTCTGCATGGAGAAAATAATGATGTACTATATTTTCAGGGCTGTTCATTCCTTGCCTTCAATTATAACCGATTTA
>CAMKDH010000125.1 GCA_946411215.1 uncultured Treponema sp.
TTGTTTACTTCTTCAATAATTCCAACATCATGTGGCTCAATTACCTGTGCACCGTCGTTCCAGTAAGCCTTGTATCCGTTGTACATGCGTGGGTTATGAGAAGCAGTTACTACAACTCCAGTATCAGCCTTGAGTGTGCGGATTGCAAATGAAAGCTCTGGTGTTGGGCGAAGGCTTGAGAAAAGATAAGCCTTGATTCCGTTTGCAGCAAAGATAAGTGCTGTTGCTTCTGCAAATACATCTGAGTTCAAGCGGCTGTCGTAAGCAATTACTGCGCTTAAAGTTCCAGCTTTTGCTTTTTCTGGGAATGCCTTGATTACATAGTTTGCAAGGCCCTGGGTTGCCATGTTGATTTCGAGTGTGTTCATGCGGTTTGTACCGCCGCCCATGATTCCACGAAGTCCACCTGTACCAAACTCAAGTGTCTGATAGAATCGGTCTTCGAGCTCTTTATAATCTTCCTTAGCAATAAGGTCTTCGATTTCTTTTCTAAATCTTTCATCCTGTTCAGCCGCAATATATGCTTTTGCTTTTTCCAAGATTTCTGTTTTTTCCATTTGTTTACTCCTTGTGTGTATATAATATATTTATTTATCACTCTTCTCAAGCATTTGGGTTTCCCACGCGAGCAGCGCCTTTTCCTCTTCCGGATTATTACCCTTAACATCGCACATGATACGGAAAACCGGTTCTGTGCCGCTGCCACGCATCCAGATAAATGCAACTGGTGTGTCGGCCTCATCCTTAAAGATAATCTTAAGTCCGCCTTTACCAGAAAGAGAATAATCTTTAACATCGCGTGTTTCTTTTGTGCCGTTTGTAATAACAGCTTCGTAACTGCAGATGCCATATTGTTTTTTAAGGTCAGTTTTCTTTGCTTCCCAGTCTGCTTCAAAAAACTTCTGGAAAGATGCTTTGAGTGCCGCATGGTCAGTATTCTTTACTTTTAAGATAGCGCGAGGTTCACTTACACCTGTTGTTGTATAAACCGGCAGGCTTTCCAAAACATCAGTCAAAGTAAAATCAGGATTATATTCAATTCCGGCTTTTTTACACCATATTTCGTAAAGACCATCTTCACGCATCATCAGTAATTTGATGATTGCAAAAACTGTATTCAAAGGGTCGCGTACGCTTGCAGGGTGTGTAATTGTTCCACCGTTTGAACCTTCTCCAAGAATGCGCACATTCCAGCCTTCATTACGTTTTTCGCGTGCAAGATTTACAACATTAGCTTCACCAACTTCGGCACGGAAAACCTGAGCACCAAGAACTTTGCAAATCTCATCTATTCTCATAGAAGTAGGGCAGTTTACAGCAACAGCCGGCTTAAAAGCAGGATCTCCGCTATTTTTCCAGATGCTGTATGTAAGCTCTGCAAGCACAGAAAGACTGAATACTTCCTGTGCTTTAAGAATTACTGCCTTCTGCTGTTTATCATCCCAGTAAACGATGTTTCCTCTGTCGCCGTCGCAGTCTGGCATATAACCAAGCTTTGCATTACAGTTTTTATTGTGACGGTGTAAATCTTCCATGCCTTGAGCCACGTAAACAAGATTTTCGGCTTCAGGGATAATTTCGTGGGCAATTTCATCCTCATTCAAAGAATAAAAATCAATTCCGTGGTTTGTAAAGAATTCCTTGTCTATACAGCGGGCACGTGAGCTTCCGTTAAAGTCGCATACAACACCAAAGCCTTTTGCACGAATCTGAGAATCAAGCATTTCAAAGAAATCCTTTTGATGTTCTTTATTTGCAGAATCTGTGATTGTTTCAAGAATAAAATCTTCGTATGCTTTGAGCGCATTAAACTTTGAACTTTGTTCTGTTTTGTAGATTTCTTTAAGCGCAGAAGAACTGCATTCATAAGCCTGCTTTACAAGAGCAGATAATTTGGCATCATCTTCGCAGAGCTCTACAAAGGCTGCAGTAACCTTAGCATTTTCTTTTGCTTCAAGAACTCCACCGTTATTTGTACCAAATTTAATTCCGTTATGACCAATTGGGTTATGGCTTGCAGAAATGTAAATAAAACCATCAAGTTTTTTTGAATAAGCCATGATTTCTGGTGCAGAAGTAACTCCTGAATATTGAACTACCGCACCTTTTGCAACAAGCGTATGAAGCATTGCATCTGCTATGGCAGGGCCTGTTGGTCTTGCATCAATACCAACTGCAATTACCGGAACTTCCTGATTTGTTAGTTCAGAAATATAATCAAAAAAAACAGAGGCAGCTGCAACGCTGATTGCCTTGTCCTGTTCGCTTATTTCGGTACTTCGATCCTGTTCGTCTCCCGAAATTGCAAAAACTTTACGCCATCCGCTGGCCGAAAGAATCATATCTGGTTTCATATTAATATTTTATCACCAAATTGCGAAATTCTCAAATAAATAGAGTTTATACTATTAATATATGGAAATTACATAACTTTGCTGTTTGATTTTTCCAAGATAGTTTTGAACTGTAAGCCCCAGAGTTGAACGCCCCGGAGTAAGCATCATTTCGCCCAAAAGAAGCAGATTTTCATCCGGATAAAGATCTTTGGACTCATATTTCTTTTTTCCGATAAGATACAATTTTCCGTTTTCCTGACCAACTGTATCAAAAGCAATTTCATCTACCACAACACCATTAATTGTAACTGTTGTTTTATAAGGTGCAGCAATTTTATTTCGTGTCTGAAAAACTTTATATAAACCAGATGGATAAACTTTGTTTTCCCGGATATCAAAAAGCTTTCCATCTTTGTTCTGAAGCATAATACCAGTCATTGTAAATTCGATTTCATTTTCGGCACGAGGTAAAAGAATTTTTGGATTGATAGCGGCTGATTTTTGCAAATCGATAATCTGGAACTCAAGGTTGCTGCGGGTTTCCTGCCAGCCTGAGTTTCCTGTTTCTGCAATAATTTCGCCTTCTTTTAAGGATTTTTTATTTTCCACATTTTCCTGAACCGATTCTCCATCAAGGTTTGCATACACCGAAATCAAATCATCATCATGGCAAACAATTACAGAATTTCCCAGGGTAGAAGGGAAGAACTCAGAATCATCAGAAACATCTGCCATAACAATGAGGATTTTTCCATTCTTCATAGCTTTTACTTCAGCAGGATCGGAAAAAACAAGAGAAGTTCTTATTCTGCCGGAAACATTCTGTCCAAAATATGAATTAAATGCGTCATTGTTAAAATCTTCCTGCGGCCATTCAACTGCAAAAGCAGTAGTACTAAAAGCAAACATTAAGGAGAGGGCGATAATAAATAAATTAAAACTCTTTTTCATAACTCTACTCCTTGGAAATCTTAACCTTTGAAATTGAAGTATCCTGCCCGATATACAAATTGTTGTTGCAGGTTTTTATAAATGCAGTATCAGCGGTAAATGAGAAGGAGCCTTGAAGGGTATCTGTTTTTTCAATTATGTAAACAGTATATTCATTGCCTTTTTTACCAAGAACAAAAATCAGAGAGTCTGTTTCTTCAATTGCAATTACAGTTTTATCAATTTTAATATCTGTATTTTTCTGAGTTTCAATATTATAAATGCCAATGTAATTTTCAAAATTATAAAGGATTCGTTTGTCGTTATCGCAGAATCTTACAACAGTCCTTCTGTTCATATCTGAATCAAGGAATGTGTGAAATATGATTTTTGGTTGTGTACCTTCGTTTTTAGTAAGTACAAACCGCTGTTTATTATGCCCAGAAACTGATGCAATTAAGGTTCCGTCGGCAGAAACATCAATTCCAAGAATTACAGAATAATCACTGCCACCTGGAGCAAATTCAATTGATTCAATTCCAGTTTCATTATCAAAAATCCTTATTGAGCCGTCTGCATAACCAGAAGCTGTATACTGTGATTTTGAACTGAATGCTGTGATAGGAATTGTGTTTTCATTTGCCCAGATAACATTGCCCTGAAGATTACATTTTGCAAAAGAAGCACCACCAGGCAGAAAAATATAGATTCTGTCTTCTTCAAAAAAGGGAAATCCAGGAACTTCAAATATTCCCTGTTCAACATTTTCCTTATTATAAAACTGAATGTGAGTGTCATCAGTATTGTAAATTGCATAGTATTCAGAAGAAATAGAAGCCTTAGAAGGGAATGTTTTGAAGGTTGTAATCTGTCCGTCTTCAGTAAAATACCCGATTGATTGCCCCAACTTAAAATAAATCTGCTGAGTTTCTATAGGAACATTCTTAATTGTAGGAGTAGAAATACTTTTTCGCCATTCCGGAGTAAAATGATACTCCTTCCCCAGCGGTTTTGCCGCCAAAACTATATATATAATTATAAAAAATATTGCTAATAAGATAAAAATATGTATATGTTTTTTGTTTTTCATCGTAAATATTATAATATTGTATAAAACGTAAAATTTCAACAATACAACATATTTGGTAAAATGATGTCTATATGAACTCATTTGAAAAATATATGCTACGGAGTGGGAAAGGGCGTCAGGCTGCATCTGAACTTTTTTGGCGCTTAGCCACAGAATAAAATAGAGGATTTGCGCAGCAAATCCTCTATTTTATTCCAAAAAAAAGTTCAGCAGCAGCCTGATGTACTTTCCCACGGGAGTGGCATATATTTTTCCTACTGATTTCATACATATTGACAAAATATGTTATAATATGCAAAATATTACATAGTTTTCATACAAATATTATAAAAAAGTAGCAAAGGGGCTTAAAAATGACTGATGACATTCTTACAATTGAAGAAGTAGCAAAATACCTTCGTGTATCTGACAGAACTGTTTATGATTGGGCACAAAAAGGCGAAATCCCTGCAGGAAAAATCGGAACTGTATGGCGTTTTAAGAAATCAGAAGTAGAAAACTGGGTAAATGCTAAGCTTTCATCAAGTTCATTCAGCCAAAATGATTCAGAAATCCAGATTAGAAATATCCTTTCACCAGATAGAATTGTTTTTATAAATCACAGCACAAAGCATGATGCGATAGTTCAACTTTCACAAGTCCTTGCAACCGCTCCTCAGATTAAAAATGCCTCTGAACTTACTGCAGAAATCCTCAAGCGCGAAGAATTAATGTCTACAGCAATTGGAAAGGGTATTGCAATTCCTCATGTACGTCTTTCTTCTGTAACAGATTTAGTTATGGCTGTAGGTGTTTGCCGCAAGACAATTTCTGACTATCAGACAATTGACGATACTCCAGTTGATCTGCTCTTTATGATTGCCGCCGCATACAATCAGCATTCACTTTATCTTAAGACAATTTCTCATTTCTGCGGAAAACTCAAGCAGGATGGTCTTCACGAAAGCATTGTTAATGCAAAAGACGCAAACGAAGTATTTGGATTACTTTCGTAAAGTTTTAAGGTAATATTACAGGAATCCACTTTTTTCTGTCTGAATGTTCCTGTGCAATTGTTCCCCAGGTTACTTTTGCAGTGGTTTCTCCCATCAAGAATTCTCTGCCAGTTCCTTCAACT
Organism: uncultured Treponema sp.; assembly: GCA_946411215.1. GTDB lineage: Bacteria > Spirochaetota > Spirochaetia > Treponematales > Treponemataceae > Treponema_D. Next base: position 5,474 of record CAMKDH010000125.1, read on the forward strand.
TCATATTTTTGTCCCGGAGCAGGATTTTCAAAGGTTGTCATTGCATGCGAATATTCTCTTGAAACAAGCATAAATGATTCAAGTCCGGCGGCTCTCAGTAAAACGCATACAAGCATACTTCGTGAATCGCAGTCATTTCCTTTTCCACATAAAACTGCCGGAAGATTTGTAAAATCAGTATAAGAAGCTTTTTCGTTGTCTCTTTTATATTGAAAACCCTGGACCCAGGAAAGAATTGTCTGGGCGTATTCCAGATTAGGATTTACAGGATTTTTTCGTTCACATTGAGGATAGAGTTGAGAAATAACATCGTATGAAACCTGGGCAAGGCGGCCATACGAATCTCGGTAAACCATTCTGTAATAACGCTGCCAGGCTTCCTTCCAGAGATTATGCTTTTCATAAAGCAGAAGAACCGCATACTCCATTTCAAGAACAAATTGAGCTGCATCAATATCAGAATTGTCTATATAAGTTGGAATAACTTTTCCGTCGATATTAAGCTTGATGTTTTTCTTTCCTTCATAAGGATATGCATAAGAGGCAATGATTCCCGGAAAACAGTAATAGTTTTCATCTGTACACAAAGAATTCAAAATTGACATAATAAACTGATTGCAGCTCTGTCGTTTATCTGCAGGAGCATAAGCAAAAAGTGCTACGTAGGCGTTTTCTTTTTGAAGTGGGGCACATACAGCCCAGCCTGAATATTTAGTTTCAAGAGTCATGGAAAAATCTGAAATTGCACATTCAGGAGAATTATTCCAGGCAAAGGTATCTATTTCCATGGCAGCGCTAAGGTTTTTTAAAGCTCTATCCAAAACCATAGAAGAGGAATCATAACCTGGATGATCGTAAATTTTAATTATAAATTGTACCGGATAATTAGGATGAATAAAATGATAAGACATCTGGTCGTCTGCAACTTCATTCAGCATAAAACCTTCGGGAATATCAAGAGAGTAGTTATATACTGAGTCCGAAATTGTTTCTGCAAAAATCTGGGCGCTTGAAAATATAGAAAATACAAGTAAAGACGCTGTAAGGATTTTTTTAATTTTTGAAATGCAACTTGTCATTTTATAAAACCTCGATTATATTGTTAAAAATGAATCCTATTCCAATTATATATCAAAATCAAGAAATTTTCATCATAAATAAAAAGGCAGGAATGCCTGTGCAGGGGGGCGAAAAAATTGCTCATCCTCTTGATGAAGAACTTGCAAAGCAGGTTGGCCAGAAGGTATATCTTGTCCACAGACTCGATAAAGATACCTCGGGACTGATGATTGTTGCTAAAAGTCCTCAGGCTGCAAATAAATGGACTAAGTTAATTGGAAGTAAGGAAGTTAAAAAAGAATATATTGCAATTTGTGCCGGAAGCCTTAAAGAAAAAAAAGGTGAGATTTCAGAAGATATTATCCAGCACGGACAGACTAAAAGGGCGGTAACTCATTATCAGGTAGAAAAAGAATGGACGATTGAAAGAGAAGAAGAAGCCATTCCTATGTGCCGGATCCGCCTGCTGCTAGAAACAGGCCGCATGCACCAGATAAGAATCCACCTGGCAAAACAGGGTTGTCCTATAGCCGGAGACGATCAGCATGGAAACTTTAAATTGAACAAAGTTTTGCGAAAAGCAGCCGGAATAAAAAATCTTCAATTGTATTCAGTAAAATTGGTTTTACCATTAAATGGTAAAATGGAAACATTTATTAACGATGGGGTTTTAGGGGCAGAGCCCCTAGGTGAGGGGGTAGCGAACAACGAAGTGTGAGCGAGGGGGAGACTTCCCCCTTTGACTATTTGCTATTCCCTATTTACTATTCCCTGATTACCCGATAAAATATAAGAATGTTCGACGTAAAAGATTCAGATTTTTTCGACATGGAA
>CAMKDH010000126.1 GCA_946411215.1 uncultured Treponema sp.
CAATGCTTATCTTTTGGTCTTTGGTTCGGAATAGTGTAGTGCTGGCGGTCTATCGTATCCGCAAATTGAATTTACGTTTACATAATTATACCACAATTTAAATCCATTCTCCACGAATCTTATATGGAGTAATTTCAATATTCCAGGGGAGAAGTTTTTCCCAGTCATTTTCAGTTTCAGCATAAGGGGCTTTTTCAAAAAGACATCTGAGATAATCTTCAGGAGCAATCCCATTCTGCTTGGCAGTTTCAATAAGGGACAGAAAAAAACATGATGCTCTTGCTCCATTACCGCTACCGCTGAAAAGAAAATTGCGTCTTGCCATTACCCAGCTTTTTACGCTACGTTCTGCAGCATTGGTCGAAAAAGTTGCTTCCGGATATTTTATAAAGTTTTCAAGATTCTCCCATCGGTTTAAGCAGTAGTTTATAGCTTCCTTTGTCTTTGAGGAATCAAGAATCATTTCCTTCTGTTTCTTTTCAAGAAGCCATGAATGAAGGGTATCCATGTGAGGTTTTACATCATTTACTCGTCTTTCAAGGAACTCAGTTTCAGAAATTTTTCCTTCATCAAAAAGTTTTCTGAGTCGATTCTCATTGTCAAATACATCCTTAAACAGCTTTATGGCTTGTACTGCATGTTTTGACTTTGTTGCCTTTACTGCATCAGCGAATCCACGACGGGCATGAACCCAGCAGTTGAGTAATTCTATTTTATGGTCTGGATGGCTAAGGTTCCAGTAATTGATGGCAGCATTGTAGCCGGAATATCCGTCGGACTGGATTACATTCCCTTCATAGCCTTCAAGAAAATCCAGGACGTTCTTTCCACTACGGGTCCATCTGAAATTGTATGAGAAAACAGGATGTTCCTTTGTTCCGCCAAGAACCACCCACATGTAGCAATTTTTGCGGCACTCATCTTCAATGTCATCGGCTTTCTTCCTGTACCTGGCCTCGTCCCAGTATTCAGCCTTCAATTCTTCTGGATCTATCTTCAGAACTTCTACCGGGCTTTCGTCAAATATCAGAAGTTTTGTCTTCTTCAGTTCTGAATTAAGAAACTTTTCCAGAGGTTTAAGTTTTTCATGAACCTTCAGTGACCAGTTACACATATTTTGCCTGCTGATGCGGATTCCCTGCCAGTTGTAGGTATCTTCAAGGCAGTAGAAAGGCGTATGTTTCATATACTTGCTGATGAATATATGTGCAAGCAGTTCTGGTGTAGCAATGGAATGTTCAATGATCCGCTTTTCCTTTGCAGCTTTTCTTACAGGCTTATCGTTATCATCAAGGCAGTTTTGACACTCGTAAACATAACGGTGAACTTCCTCGATGTATTCTGATGAAGGAACATGAACGATTCTTTCGCTGACGATTTCACGAACCTTTACCATTTTCGTTCCGCAGTTACTGCAGATTTTTTCTTCTTCAGAAAGGTCTATTACATATTTCTGGCGGGGAAGATTTTTGGATTTGTTTCTGGTTCTTCCGGGCTTTTTTCTTTCTGATTTTCTGTCAAAAAGATCATCATCATTAAGGGCCTGTACTATGTCTTCATCAGAGATTTCAGGACACTGGTTTTCAAGTTTAAGGCCCATTTCCTCAACGTCAAAAAGGAATGGCTGTGATTCATAAAGTTTCTTGAGTGACTCTGTTTTTGATGCGAATTCTCTTGCTCTCTTAACTGCAAGTTTTTCATTAAGAATCTTTATTTCTGCCTGCTGTTCACGGATTTTCTGGTCTTTTTCTGAAAGACGTGCGTTCATTTTTTCGAGTAGGAGTAAAGCTTCTGCAAGTGATTCTGGTTTTCCGTCTTTCATATTTAAAGAATAGCATTTTTGAATTCTTTTAAAAAGTAGTTTTAAAAAGAAAAATCAGAAAACTGAATCAAACTTTATTTCTTCATGGGCACGCCAGAAATCAATTCCTGCAAGAAGCATTTCAAACTGCTCTGTATTTATTTCTCTTGCTTCCTGGCTTGTATTCGGCCATGGCCAGGTTGCCATCTCAAGTCTTTTCTGAGCAAGCCAGAAACCTGTCTTGTTCCAGAATATAATCTTGAGCAGTTTATGACTCTTGTTGCAGAAAAAGAATACGGAATTGCTTAAAGCATCCAGATGCATTTCGTTTTCAATGATTGCAAGAAGACCTGTAACTCCTTTGCGCAGATCAGTTGAACCAGGTCTTACGTAAAGTCTTGCACCTTCAAAATCTATTTTCATAAAGAAGCCATTGCTGCAAGGATTTCCCGGATAATTACCGCATTACTGTTTCCAGAAATTTCAATCTCTATTCCAGCCTTACGGATTATCAGGTTCTGTTTTTCCTTTATGAATGTTGATTTTAATTCAACGAAATGAACATCTGCAGCCTGGCATGCTTCTGCAGATTTGTATTTAGTCACCCATGCAGACAAAGTATTTGGTTTAATGCCGTATTCTGGAGCGAATACTGTCTGTGATTTTCCTGACTGAATGTATTCCTCAACAATTTTCTGACGTTCTTCACGACTGTAATTTGATCTCATAATTTCTTCCACCTTGCGTAGAAGTTTAGTTCAAAGATTTATTTTTGGAAAATACATGAGAATTGACGTTTACGTTTTAGGTTATTCCATTTAGGTTTTGTTTTTTGTAACATCCAGTCATTGATGGTTTTGGAATAATCCGTACTTTTTTCGCTATCTTTATATTCTTCAAGTTTATCTTTGCATTCTTCCCAATATGCTATTAAATCTACTTTATCATTTGTTATTTCAGAGAATATGAAATCAAAACATGAAGGTATCAGTTTGATATTTTTCTCATGTTTGGTTGGTTTCCAAAAATCAAATAACCATAGTGCTTCCTGTAATATCTCACCTGGTAGATTATTTTTCCTTTTTGCAATGTCATCATATATTTCCCGGAATGTAAGAGCTATACAATACATTACCTGTAATTCGACTTCTTTTTGTGTGGGGTTATTATAAGGGTTAGTTTTTGTTATTAAAGCTAACATGTCAAAATATAGTGTTTGTATAACATAGGCTTGAGCCTTATTGATGTAGTTTGATTTTAGAGAGTCACTACAAAAATTTTTAATTAGTGTTTCAAATTCACGTAGATTATCTATTTTGCTTTCTTTTTCTTCGATAAGTCTTTGTATGATTTTAGTAGCTCTTGCTTTTTCATTTACATTTGAAAGAAGAGCATCCATTCCAATACTGTCTGAGAATAATTTTACTATCTGTCCGATTTTTATTGTTCCGTGCTGCATCTGTTCCATAGTCTACCATCCTTTGCTGCTTGTTAGATGAAAACCATTTCCTTGCGGACATTCATAAACATATAAAGTTATACCAGCTTGTCCTCTTATTTTAACCATTTTTTCAGCATCATATCTAGTTTCATAAGTATCTTTTTTATTTCCTTGATGGTCCCTACAGTCACAAGTTGAGTTTTTCTTTTTACAGTAATATTCTGTCGGCTTTAAATGATATTTACCACAGGTATTACAATAATAAGGTGTAAACTTATTTTCAGAAGATTGATAATTCGCACTCCGTTGGGCCTCCGCTAAACTATTATAAGCCGAAAGCGGATTACCTGTTTTTGAAAAACAAGTATTGCTCTTGTGTGGAATGTAGATTTGATTAAGATTCATTTTCATATTTGTCTCCTAAATATTTGTTTTAATCAAATCTTAAAAGGCAAAATAGATTTTTTAAATGACGTTTTTTGGACAAAAAATTATTTTTTTTCACTTGTAATCAGCTTCCAAACTCTCTCCGATGTCCAACTCTCACGCCCTTTGCTATCGGGGAGGGTCTCTCGCAGTAAGCTATCTCCATTCCAATTTTATCGCCAGCCCGCACCAGAGCCGCTGTCCATTTGTAATAACACGCTTAAAACCTTTCTCACTCATTCTCATACCAAGCCACTTCTGGCTCATTACACGCTCATTGTTTTTGCTACACCATTTGATATAAGTCTGATAAAGAAGATTTGTAGGAAGACGCCACTGTAAAGACGCATCCAGCTCCAGGCAGTCAGTCACGAAAGTTCCGACACTATCCATATCCATTCTGTATTCTTCGTTTGCTTCTCTTACTGCAGCTGGTTCTTCAAGTCCTTCTTTCTTCCACATCGCATAGCCTTTCAAAAGCCAGTTCAGGATTCCGGAGTTTTCTGCAATCAGTTTTTCTGTCAAGTTCTTATCTCTCTGCTCAGGAGGAATAGTCACAGTAAAAGGAATCATTTTAATACGACGCCAGATTCCGTTATCAGCTCCTCGGATTTTCGGTTTATGGTTTGTTGCCATAAAAATCTTAAAGGTCGGCTTAAAAGAAAAATACTCTCCATACAAGAACCTGGCAGTTAGAGCATCTTCACCGGTTACCATTTTAATAAGGCTTTCGCTAATCTGTCGGCCCTGTTCTATTTCACTTGTAGTAACAAGCCGCATTCCTTTAAGGCGAGCAATATCGTTACTCTGTTCAGAGTTCTTTTTCATAAAGGTTTCAATGCCTGTGCTTAAAGCATAATCTCCAAAGAGCTCAAGCATTACATTTAAGAAAGTTGATTTACCATTGGCACCTGTTCCCCACAAAATAAAAAGACACTGTTCGCTTACATCGCCGCTCAAAGCGTAACCCATAGCTTTTTGAATAAAGCGGATAAGCTGCAAATCCTTATTGAATATCTGCATTAAAAAAAGATTCCAGGTAGGACACTCTGCATCCTTTTCATAAATAAAGCGGCTCTTCTTCGTAATCAGATTTTTAATATTGGGCTCTCTCGCTTTTCCGGTTTTCAAATTCAGCGTAAGCCCTTCAACATTAAAAAGGTAAATATCAGTATCAAGCTCTTTTTCAATTACTTTGATAGAAGGTTGCATTTTCAAAAGTCCAACAATCGCCTGAATGCGACGGAAGCTTTCACTCTTTATAAGGTGCTTTTCAAAATCAGATTTCAAAATGCGGTCATTTATAAAACGCATAATTCTGTACATCTGATGAATAAAAATCGGAATACGCTCCTGCACAAAACCACGTGCATCAATCTCCCAGTTAGTTCCGTTCCACACAAGAAACTTATCCCAGGTAATACAGTAGCGGATAGTGTCCTCATAAGCTCTCAAAAAATAAAGCGTATTCGTAAGGTCGGTAAACTGCATTTCACCGCTTACGTATTTATTCGCCTTCATTTCAAGACCGATTTCTTCGAGGACCGCTTTTTCATTTTTAGAAAAATCTATTTCACTCATCTATCATTCCGTTTTCTTTCAAAAGTCTGTACATCTGAATCAGCTTAAACTGCAGCTGCCCATAGCCATCCAGCACACCATATTCCCCGGTCTTTTTATCAATTTCATCCATATGCTCATAAATCAAAATTAAAGAACGAGGATAATCAACAAAGCGCTCCAAAGTAAACCAGGCCGCAAACTTTTCAGCTTCTTCGCTTGGCTTCATATCTGGAAAGATTTTAAACTTTTTATAAATATCTACATCATCACGAAGCGTCAGATAAAATTCTTTCGCCTCGTTCCAGCAGTCCATTGGAATGTAATCCTGCGATACCTTTATATTTCTTTTCATAAGCTGCCAGCCTCGTGAACAAAAACTTTCACAGCTCTTCCTGCCGCAGTTCTGTCATCATCAAAAATAACTTCCGGCCAGATGATCCACCAGCCTTTAAGGTCAATGTCATTTTCATCTACCACGTCGTAAAAGATAATTCCGTTCTCAACATCTTTTACAACTGCAGGAAAGTTCACCACATTTCCATCAGGCTTCCTCGCCCAGATAGAAACAGTCTCATAACCCGAAAGGTCGCATTTAGTATCAATAAGAATTCTTAATTTTGATTTCGCTCTGAAAAGCCACTTCATATACGACACTCCAATTCAATCTCTGTCGCAATCGGACAGAACAAAGTCACCACATTATTTGCTTCTCTGATTTTTCCGCGGATCCAATCCCACAAATTCATAACAGTTTGAACCGCCCTGAAAAATAATCTGGAGGCAAAAGGCAAAGACGCTAACTGCACTTCATCAAGATTATTGCGGAAGACAACTTGTTTTCTTATAACCTCAGTTTCAATCTCAGGTTCAAGCTGTAGCAATCTTTTCCAGCTTAAAGTTTTTCCAATCGAATCTGCAGGAACTAAAGCATCATCGCCGCTTCTAAAAAGAAGCCTCTGATAATCTTTCAAAGCCACAGGCTCAAACACATCATTAAACTGTCGTGTCATAAAATGCTTGCGGCTCAAAAGAGTAGCCATACTTTTTCTTTCAGAAAGCAGCCTTGCAAAATACATCCTCTTTGCAAAACTGTCAGAAACTCCAAGCCTATGGTTTCCGGCATTTCTTATATGCAGCTGATGTCTTCCTGCAGTTCCAGTCACAGCTTTTATTTCACTAACAATCTTTTTCAAAACAGATTTTCTGTTTACTGCAGAACTCACATTTATGACAGCCGCTTCATTTACAGCGTAGTTAAAATTATCTGGAGTAACATCATGAAAAGTTATATAGAAACTCGGGTAATCATTTATCTGGCGTCTGCTTACATAACAGTCTTCAAGATAGCCTCCGGTCAAAACATCATAAACATCATCATCTTCAAACTCAGAATAATCCCACAGAATGTCGTAAGGTGTTACAGGTATTCCGCCACTAACTGAATTATCCCAGACTAAAACAGGAATTGGAGAATAGAGCCCAAAGTAAAGCGGATTCTCATATGTTTGCCCATTTTCTGTATATCTTCCCCAGATATATTCATCAATATAAAGTGTTACATGAATCCATCCTGATTCGCGGCCAACAAGAGAAATTTTATCATAATTATAATTTATCATTCCCCACCATTTACCAACTGGTCCATAACGTGGATTATCGTTGCTGGATGCAATAAAAGGCAGAATGTAAAAATAATCAGGGTCATAACAATAATTCCAGAAATCCGAAGTAGTCGGTTTGCGATAGTAATAATAAAACTCTATCGCAAGTTCTCCGTCATCCCTCTGGTCATAGGGTGGAAAAAACTCATAAACAAAAATGTAGTCTTCTTCATAAAGCTCTACATCCGCAGTTTTTCCGCCAAGACCTTGTTTCCAGATATAATTGTTTTTAAGATAATTAGTTCCTATATGCTGATTACCCGCTATGGTGGTTCCCATATTAAGCTCCGCTTACAGTAATCTGCCAGTCAATCTGAAGGCTGTCTGCAGAAGTCACGTTTACACTCGGAGTAATCTGAGCATAAGCCAGGCACTTAGCGGCAGCTGTATTTCCGTTCATCAAAGCAACTTCGTTAATTCCGTTTGCGTTCAAATCACCTGCAGCAAAGCTTGT
>CAMKDH010000127.1 GCA_946411215.1 uncultured Treponema sp.
TTCTGCTTTTCGAGGAGCTTTCGTTTACGGGTAATGTCCCCTCCATAACACTTGGCAAGAACGTCCTTGCGTACAGGGTTCACAGTTTCGCGGGCAATAATCTGGCTACCGATTGCACCCTGAATTGCAACCTTGAACTGCTGGCGGGCAATTTCACCCTTAAGGCGTTCACATACCTTACGTGCACGATCAACTGCATTAGCTTTGAATGTAAGAAGAGAAAGTGCATCAACCATCTTTCCGTTCAAAAGAATATCAACCTTTACAAGATCTGTTGGGCGGTAACTAATAACTTCATAATCAAAAGAAGCATAACCACGGCTGTAGCTCTTAAGGCGATCATAAAAATCAAAAAGAACTTCGCTCAAAGGCATTTCGTAAGAAAGCTCAACACGCTTTGTATCAAGATACTGCATATTTGTCTGAATACCGCGCTTTTCGGTACACAAAGCCATTATGGAACCAAGATACTCAGCAGGTGTAATAATTGAAGCTTTAATATAAGGTTCTTCTGCATCTCTGATTCTTCCCTGAGGATATTCCGAAGGATTATCAATATACATATCTTCGCCGTTCTGCAAATGCAAAAGGTAACGTACAGACGGAGCTGTAAAAATTACTGCCTGATCAAAATCGCGTTCAAGACGTTCCTGAACAATTTCAAGATGAAGAAGTCCCAAAAATCCGCAGCGGAAACCGTTACCAAGCGCAAGAGAATTATCCTTTTCATAAATCAAGCTTGCATCATTGAGCTTAAGCTTTTCCATGCTGTCTTTGAGCTCTTCATAATCGTTAGAATCCATTGGATAGATAGAAGAATATACAACAGGCTTAACTTCCTTAAAACCAGGGAGCGGTTCATCAACACCGTTTGCAACAGAAGTAATTGTATCACCTACTTTTACATCGCTTACAGTTTTAAGACCCGAAATAATATATCCAACGTCGCCGGCTTCAAGAACACCAGTCTCTTCATAATTAATCTTAAAAATACCGCACTGCTCTACTTTATACTCGCGGCCGGTGCTCATCATTTTAATAAGATCACCGGTTTTAAGTCGTCCTTCCATAACGCGAACATGAACAACTACACCACGGTAAACATCATAATGACAGTCAAAAATAAGAGCTGCAAGTTTTCCGTTTGGGTCTCCAGTAGGAGCAGGAAACTTTGTAACGATTGCTTCCATGAGCTCGTCAATTCCTTCACCAGTTTTTGCAGAAACGCACATTGCTTCACTTGAATCAAGTCCAAGCTCATTATCAATCTGAGTTTTGCAGGAAGGAATATCTGCAGACGCAAGGTCAATCTTATTAATTACAGGCACCATTGTAAGGTCATGCTCAAGCGCCATGTACATATTACTTACAGTCTGACTTTCTACACCCTGAGTAGCGTCTATTAAAAGCAACGCTCCTTCACAAGAAGCAATTGCCCGGGAAACTTCATAACTAAAATCTACGTGGCCCGGAGTATCTACAAAGTTTAATTCGTAATCGTGACCATCCTTTGCGTGATAAGGGATTGTTACAGCCTGACTTTTGATTGTAATTCCGCGCTCACGTTCAATATCCATGTTATCAAGAATCTGATTCATCATCTTGCGGTCATCAATGATTTTTGCTTTTTGGATGAGACGGTCAGATAAAGTAGATTTACCATGGTCGATATGCGCTACAATACAAAAGTTGCGCTTGTATTTCATTTCTGTCATCAGTTTTCTCCGTACGTAGACGTATTAAAAATAATTTGGATTGTCGTAGGAAGCACCGAGCCCAATCTGGATTTTCAGGAGCCCCTTCTTTCTTCGCTCAATTTGAATCAGAGCATAGAAAACTTCGTTTTTATCATCAAATGCAACATCCTGAAGTTCAAGATTATCATTTTCTGAAAAACTATTCTGGTCTGCTACGCTTCCTTCCAGTACGTATTCTATTCTATAGGATTTTTTATTTATTGTCGATGAACGCACCATTTTGATTCCAAAAATCGGAATAAATGAATCATCAACAAAATCACTTTCAAAGATTTCTTTAAGAGGAGCTTCAGGTCGTTTATCTAAATAGAACAAAACATTTTTTTCCTGACCATTATGAAGCACAGTTCCGCAGATTATTGTTCCAGGCTCATACTTCATGCACAAAATCTGGAACTCTTCAAGAGTTGTAATAGGCTTGCCATCAGCATTGATAATCACATCGTCAATTTCAAGGCCTGTATAACTTGCCGAACCACCTGGCATTACATATTGAACTTCAAGTCCTTCTGAATTATTCCTGATTTTTTTTGTGTGGCCATAAGAACCAAGCCAACTATGCTTTAATTCATCACCACGGTACAACAGCGGCAATTCCTGTTTTAAGTACTCAACCGGTATTGCAAAGTTCAAACCCTGGAACTGCAGCATGCCCGCAAAAACAATAGCCTGAACAGTTTTATTATCATCAATCAATGGACCACCAGAGTTACCGGAATTTACAGCGGCATCAATCTGAAAAACTTTTCCTATTGTAATCAAGGTGCGCGAAGTTGAAGAAATAATTCCACTTGTGATTGTTCCTTCAAGACCAAGCGGAGTTCCAATTGCCGAAATTTTATCTCCAACTTCAAGATCAGAACTTGAGCCAAGGGCAAGAACAAAATCAGGTTCGTAATCAACTTTCAAAAGAGCAAGGTCTAATACAGAATCCCAGCCCACAACTTTAGCAGGAATCTTCTTTTCCATATCAGACGGAAGTTTTATAAATACCTTGCAGTTTGTTTTTCGTTTAGGATTTACAACCTCTGCAATAACATGATGATTTGTAACAATGTAGCCGCGTCGGTCAATAAAAAATCCAGACCCAATTACAATATCTGCATAGCCTGCTCCGTTTTCAACTTTGTAGCCCTGATCTACCCACACAGTAACTGTTGCATTTATACAATCGCTGATAGAGTTCGGGAGTTTTTCTTTATCAACAGTGAGGCCCGGAACGTCTTTATATAATTCCTCTACGCATTTTTCATACTGATTATCGTGAAGAAATTCGCTTTTGATTTTTTGAGGAAACAACTGCTCAACAGAGAACAGCGATTTATACAATCGGATTGCACCTGCAAAATCATTTTCTTCCTGCGCTTTCTGAACCTGCTGCAAAACAAGCTCAACACATTCATTTATAATTTCTTCATCTTCAAGAAGGCAGGCACGGAACAAAGCACGGGTACTTTCCTTTTCCTGCAATTCACGGATTGTATTGATTTCATTTTCAATAACATCCTGATCGGTATAATCAAGAGGCTGTGCTACACTTTCAGGTTGTTTTATTGTTTTACAACTAAACAATCCAAAGCACAATAATACACCAATAAAAAATCGTGATAAGCTTTTATGATTTTTAAAACTAACAAACTTCATTTTATTCAGTCTCAACTTCTGTAACTTCGGTAGAAGGAATCATTCTTAAAAAATATGCACTTCCAATCTTTATTACAGAAACCCTATTTTCTTCAATTTTTACAAGCATTACTGCACCATCTATAATGCCATCTTTTACTGCATCACCTACAGCATTTTCTTGAGTTAAACTTCCCTGCTCTCCAACCCAGTAAAAGTTTTTTGTCTGACCTTTAATAACATCAACAAGCTCACCTTCATATTTGAGAACTGTTGGAACTCCATCTTCATTCTGGAGTGAAACAAATTCTGTACCATCCTTTGCATAAAAGATAGTCTCTTCTGTAAGCTTAGTGCCAGGTGCATCAGGATAACGGATATATTCATAATCAAGGTTTCCATCGCTGTCTGTATCCCAGGAAGAAATTTTTCCATTATTTCCAAGATACTGCTCTGAAAATTCTATGAGTGTATCACCGTTTCGGTCAACTTCAATTTTCTTTATAAATAATTTTTCGCTGAATACATTCTCACCAAAAATATTTTTTACAATCTGAATATCAATCTGGTCTGTGTATTTGTTTTCATTATCAATATCAAAGGTTTCGGCAGTTTCATAAACACCATCGCCATCGGAATCTGAATAACGAACAAAAGGACAACCAGGTTCAATTGTAGCATACGCATAACGCACACCGTTGCTCATAAATACTGCAAAAACAGGACGGCCTTCAAAAACTGTGTAGATGACACGAGAGCCGTCTCTTTCTTTTGTTGCAAGCTCAAGCGAAGAAGCATTTTTTGCAAGCTGATATTTATCCGGGCTTTCAATTTCGCTATCGATAAGCGGAATATAAAAATCGGCATTAAAGCGAGAGAACAAAGTATCAACAGTCATTTCAAAAGGATCAAATGAAAAATCATAGCTTAAGAAATGATATACGTTACCGTCTGTTGAATCTGTAATTTTTCCAACGCAAGGATAGTCATCATAAACCAAATCAAATTTACCGCCATCAAGAACAAGAGAAACCGGAGTTCCAAAATCACACTGTGCATTTAATTCTGCAACACCATCAGAGTTCTTGTCATATACAATTGATTTTGCACGACCACGTTCATAAACAACTGTAAGCTCATCCAGAAGATCAAGGTCGTTGTCTATGTAAATTGTGCCGGTCATTGATTTTAAATGGTCGCTGAAATTCTGAACAAGCGCTTCGTCTGTAATGAGCATTGAAAAGTTTTCTAAAAGTCCAAGATTATAAACATCACCGGAAGATTCAAAGAAAAGATTAAATGCTTTTTCTTCAGAAATTACTCCCGCTTTGAGCGCTGCATACGCATACAACGGATGATTCTGATTTTTTTCGCCTACTGCTTTAAGAAGGCGTTTCTGCTGTTCACCGCTGCAGAATAAAAGAGCAATAATTTCACTTTCAATATCTGTTGAAGAATAATCAGGGAGCTTTGCAATATAAGAATCTGCAATTGTCTGAACAAGCTCCGGGATTTCATAAGGAGTTCCTGTTCGTTCTGCATAATTCATAAATGCCATTTCGAACATAAAGAACAGATTTGGAAAACGAACATCCTTTGGATAGATTTTTCTTGAAGAATTAAGTCTTGCCCTAGCCTGTGCAATTGAAGCAGTTGTTCCCATTCTGTAATAATTTTTGATTCTGATAAATTCAGAGTCTGCAGAATACAAAAGCGGTTCCATATCAAGAACTGCGAGTGACTGCTCGTACTGACAGGTTGCGCAAAGAATATCTGCGTACAAAATGCGGGCACTGTTTTTTGTATAATTAATCCAGTTATCTTTTGAAAATGATTCTTTTATTGTCTCGAGCACCTGAGCTTTTGTAAACCCAAGATTACTTTGAGCGGCAGCCTTTACATAAAAAAGGTCAGAAATTGTTTCATCATAAGAAAGACCAAGCTCTGCCTGATTAAGAGCATTCTGCCAGTCGGAATTAAGCATATAATTTTCAGAAAGCGAAAGACATCTTTCTGCAGTTTTTCTATTTGCCGAAGCAACACCTTTATTCTGTGCAAAGGCGTTGTGCATTCCTGCAATCAAAACTAAACAAACAAAAAAGAATCTACATTTTTTCATTTTTAACAATCCAATCTTTGTAGCCAAAACTGCTGCCTAAAATACAAACAATTTTTTGCTCAGGAGGTTTCAATTCCTGAACAACCGGAATACACTGACGTTTTTCTTGAGGAACATGCCAGTCCGAAAAAACATCAGCAACTTTTTTTGTACCGCCGTCTGCTGTTTGTACCTCGTCGCCAGGGCACCAGCTTCTTATGCGAAGTGGAAAATTAAAGCCTTCGGGAATAAAAACACGCCCCGCAGGAGCTTCATAAAAACCACTTTTTTCTATTATAGCAGAAAAAACAATTTCGTTCTGTACTTCCTGGCATTTTTTTACAGAAACACCTTTCTCATCCAGGGTGAAGCACAAATCTTCAAAGCGTTTTTCTACTTTTCTTCTATTATAATTATCGGCATATTTGACACAATCACACACATCCTGCAAAAATGCATACGGTATACGGGTGCTGCAACCTGCATTATTTGCAAGTTTTAAAAGTACTCTAATTTGAAGGCCCCGCGGAAACTCATAAAAAGAATCGTCCCAGCTCAATTCATCTGGTTCCATCACAATAATCTGGCTTAAAACTTCTGAATCATCAGCAGCTTTCTGAGCGCCTGTAAGCACTGCTTTATCCCAGCCCGCAAAGTTTTCGTTCAAAAGAGGCACAAGTTTACTGCGGATTCTGTTTCGTAAATATGCAGTATCACTGTTAGTACTGTCGGTGCGCCAGGTTATATTGTTTTGTGTGAGATAATCTTCAATTTCTGTGCGTTCAATATCAAGCAGAGGGCGAATATATTTTCCGCGGACTTGCGGAATGCCTGCTGCAGAATCTGTGCCTGCCCCCTGCAAAAAACGCATAAGCAGAGTTTCAAGCTGATCATTTTTATTATGAGCAAGGCAAAGACATTTCAAGTTATTCTGTTTAATAAATTTATCAAAAGCCTCATAGCGAAGTTCACGGGCAGCCGCTTCAATTCCAATTGATTTTTTTTCTGCGAGCGCTGCAACCTGTCCTTTTTGTAATTCGTGTACTGTAAGTTCAACATCATACCCCTGATTTTTAAGGGACTGGCATAACTGTTTTACAAAGTCTACATCGCCACATGTTTCGCTTTCCTGTCTTATATAATGATTTACAGTAATTACTTTTAGAGGAATAGAATGAGGTTTAAGTAAATGACAAAGAGAAACAAGAAGGCTTACAGAATCGGCACCGCCAGAAACAGCTGCTCCAATTATTCCGCCATCATGAGAAACATTTGGAAGATGAATATGGCAATTTAACAGGCCTTCACGAACCAGATCTTCAAAGTCAGACATCCACACACCTCAAAAAAAAATCACGGAGTCAAACCTAAGCATGACATCCGTGATTTTACTGTTACCTCTAGTACAAAATTAGCGTGCTGGAGAAACTGTTACCAAAGGAAGTTCCTTGTCGGTAAGCACTTCAACAGAAGCTGGAAGCTCAAGGTCTTTTACGCGAAGAGCTTCGCTAACGTTAATTTTAGAGATGTCGGCGATGATTGTCTCAGGAAGATCAGCAATAGCAGCCTTTACTTTAATCTGGTTGTTGCGTTCTTTCTTGAAACCACCCTTTAATACGCCGGCAGGTGTTCCAGAATAATGAACTTTGATATTCATTACCAATTTTTCGTCTGCTGCAGGTACAAAGAAATCTGCATGAAGAACTTTGTCGGTACGGATATTGTACTCAGTATCCTTAATCAAAGCCAAATGTTCTTTGCCGTCTACGACAAGATTGATTGAAGTTGATGGAGTTACAGTTCTCCAGATTTTGTTGAATTCAACTTCATTTACTTCGAGCATT
>CAMKDH010000128.1 GCA_946411215.1 uncultured Treponema sp.
CATTAACGAAAATAGTTTTCATGATAATCCCTTGAATTAAAAATTTTCTTGCAACTCCAGACTTTTGCATCGTGTCCTTCATCGCTTATGATTTTAGATGAGCAGTCCAAAATCATATTTAACGGGTATAATATAATATGTTTTTTTAGCATTTAGGTCAATAGCATTCTTTCTTCCGGGCACTTTTCAAAAAACTCTTTGATTGCGGTGCGAAGGGCATCATTATTCTGGGCAGCGGCATTGATAAACTGAGTCTGAGCATAATGAGAAAACTTGAAGTTCTGTGCAAAATATGTAAAAAAGCGCTGAAGACGGGTTTTCCAGAATTCAGGTGGTTGATATTTTTCTATTAAAGAGATGTAGTCCAGACTGAGTTGTTCCATATTTATAGAGATTGCATCATCATGTGGCCCTTCACCTGCAATCTCCCTGAACACCCACGGCTTCTGCACTGCTGCTCTAGAAATCATCACGCCTTTTACGTCAGGGCAACGGGCAACTGCATTTTCATAAGAGGCACTGTCTTTTACATTCCCATTCAAATAAACAGGCACGCGACCTTTATAACGTTCTGCAAGTTTCTGACAATATTCATATCGTGGAGGACGCACCAGCTTTTCTTTTTTTGTGCGGGGATGAAGTGTAAGTAACTCGACTCCCTCACCTACAAGCATATCGCAAAAATCAAAAAATCCGGCTTCTGTAAAATTGTCATCACCAAGGCGAAGCTTTACGCTAAGACGCTTGCCTGCAGTAACAACAGAACGCACGGCACGAAACATGGCCTGAGTTTCTGACCTATCTTTAATCATCCAGGCAATTCCAGCGCCATACTTATAAATATCAGGAGCCGAACACCCCATGTTAATGTCAATTCCAATTCCAGGGAGCCCCGCCAGACGTTCAGCAGCATCCTTCATATGTTCAATATCATGACCCGTAAGCTGCCACACTATTTTTTCTGGTACAGGAGCAGGATTAATATAGTAATTTTCAAACTGCCCGCCCGTTAGCAAAGTTCCCGCATTAATCATCTCGGTAAAATATTCATCGCAACCGCCAAACTGTTCAATCAAGGTTCTAAAAGCAGAATGAGAAATTGTTGCCATGGGTCCACAGACTAATATCATAAGAGAAAACCCCTAAGATTTTTCTTTAAAAAACTATTTCTAAGGTATATACTATACTTTATGAAACGAAATCTTTCTATTATAACAATCATTTTATCATTCTTTTTATTCACGGTAAACGCATACGCTCAATTTTCGGAGCTTGATAATTATGTAACACGCACCTGGACCAGTATAGACGGACTCCCGGGAAATTCTGTTTCTGATATTCTTCAATCTCAAGACGGCTATATGTATTTTGGAAGCTACGAGGCGCTTGTTCGTTTTGATGGTTATGAATTCGAAAGCATCAATAAATATTCAGACAAAAAATATTCTTTTATTTCTGCACGATCAATTTTTCAGGATTCTCAGGGAAATATCTGGGTTGGTTCTAACGACGAGGGTGTTCAGAAAATCGGCAAAGACAGCACAAACTCTTATTCCACAGATAACGGGCTTCCAAATAATTCCATCCGCGCTTTTGCAGAAGATAAACAGCACAATATCTGGATTGGAACTGCAAGCGGCATAGTTTACATCACACCGGGAAACATGATTATAAATCCAAAAATCAATTCAGATCAGGTTCAGGATTTTGTTCTTGTTTCGCAGCTTTACAAAGATACTGCCGACAAAATCTGGATGGTAACTTCTGCAAACCACGGACTTTATTATTATTCAGACGGAGCTTTCCAGCGCTTTACACAGATTGATGAAATCGGCGACTATACAGTTTCTTGCATTTCACAAGATCCTAACGGTGACTTTTGGATTGGCCTTAGCGAAAAAGGAATCATCAAATTTTCAAACGGAAAAATCACACATATAGAATCGGGAACCTTCCTTGATTATACTCCTGTTTACGACATCTACTTTGATAAATACGGAACAATCTGGTTTGGAACACAAAAAGGAATTGTAATCTGCAACAACGGAACCTACACAACCTATGGCGGAACAAAATCAATTATGAACAGCACCATAAACAGACTGTTTGAAGACCGTGAAGGAAATCTGTGGGTAACAACCGATTCCGAAGGTATTGGAAAAATCAGCCCGGGAAAATTCCGCATGACACTTTTAAACACTGGTGTAAACGCAATCTGCGAAGATAAAAGCGGCAACGTCTGGGTAGGAACCGACGAAGGACTTCAATGCTATAAGAACGGCGAAACACGCATAGAAAACGAAGCAACCCAATTTTGCAGCAACACAAGAATCCGCCACATTGCACTTGCACAAAACGGAGACCTGCTTGTAAACTGCTACACCGCCCCGGCTCAGGTAAGAATCACTTCTGACGGCATTATAAACTGGACAACCGATGAAGGAATTGCGGGCAACAAAACCCGTGTTTCTCTGGAAGCAAAAAACGGCGACCTTTATGTAGGAACAACCACAGGACTATCTGTAATTTCAAAGAACGGAAAAATCAAAAACTTTACATCATCAGACGGCTTTGTAAACGAATACATCATGTGTATTTATGAAGACAGCGAAGGAAACATCTGGGTTGGAACAGACGGCGACGGAATTTATATTCTTAAAAATAACAAGCTTGTTCAAAAATATTCCGCTTCTACAGGACTTGCGGGCAACGTAGTTTTCAAAATTACAAGTGACAAAGACGGTGCTTTCTGGATTTGTACAGGTACAGGCATAAGTCTTTTGCGCACAGACATCACAAACAACTTTTCAGATACAACAATCTTTAATTTTACTTCCGAAAACGGACTTCAATCAGATTCAATTTTCCAGATGATTCCTGATATTAACGGAATAGTATGGATGGTAAGTAACCGAGGAATTACATCTGTACCTTACACAAATTTCTACGAAATTGAAAAAGGCGAACGCACAAACCTTAACGTAAAATATTACACACAAAACGACGGTCTTAAATCAAGTGGTGCAAACTCTACAGCACTCAGCATGATGGATTCTCACGGCCGCTTATGGTTTACAATGACAGACGGTTTTGCACTTTACGACCCTCTTAAGATTCGTAACAAAAACGTACTGCCACTTGTTCAAATCCAAAGCGTTAAAGTTGACGAAACTGAATACACACGATTTGAAGAGCCAATTATAATTCCAGCAGGAACAAAGCACGTTGACATTAAGTACACAGGATTAAGCTTTATTGCAAGTGAGCAGAACCGTTTTAGCCACATGATGCAGGGCTTTGATACAAAGTTTTCTGAATACACATCAAACCGTACAGTTTCTTACACAAACCTTAAGCCTGGTAACTATACTTTCTTTGTAAACATAATCAACGCCGATGAATTTACTTCGCAGGATCCCGCTGTAGTTAATTTCATTCAAAAGCCGTTTATCTATCAGCGCTACAGCTTCTGGATTGCAATTGCAGTTTTTGTTATAGGCATGACAGCCCTTACCTTCTATTTAGTAATCCGCACAAACAAAAAACGACAGCTCATGCTTGAAACTCAGATTCAGATGGCAACAGTTGAACTTCAAATGGCAAAGGATGATTCCGACAGACTTTTGAAGAGCATTCTTCCAACATCAATTGCAGAACGCATGAAAGGTCTTGCAGGTGAAAAAACAATTGCTGACCGTTTTGAAAATGTTACAGTTCTTTTCTCGGATATTGTAGGCTTTACAAAAACAACCAGTAACGAATCTGCCGATAACATTGTAAGCTCACTCAATGCCCTCACCTCCCGCTTTGATAAACGAGCCGCTCACATGGGCGTAGAAAAAATCAAAACAATTGGAGACGCTTACATGGCCGCCTGCGGTGTTCCTACTCCAAATGAAAAACACGCAGAAACAATGCTCAAGTTTGCAATAGGAATGTATAAAGATTTAGCCGAATACAACAAAACTGCAAAAATTAAATTTAATATAAGAATTGGTTTGAACAGTGGGCCTGTAATTGCAGGAGTAATTGGTCAGAATAAATTTATTTATGATATCTGGGGCGACACAGTAAACGTTGCAAGCCGAATGGAAAGTGCCTGTTCACCGGGACATATCCGTATTACTCAGGCCGTAAAGGATTTAGTTGAAACTCCGGGACGCCACCTTAAATGCCACATGGAAGAATGTGATGTTAAGGGTAAGGGGCTGATGAAGACTTATGAATTGTAGGGGAAAGCCTTCCCCTCGGCTTCAATTCGCTTCGCTCATTTCCGCCTACCCCTTCTCCTAGGGGGCTTCACCCCCTAAAACCCCGATTTTCTGTATTATTTAATAAATTTTCAAAAAATTTTTATTTTTTTTCCTTAATTTTTGTAAGAAGTCCACTTTTTTTGGCATATATATAGTGGGGAAATTTATTTTCCTTAATTACAACTATATAAAATCTTTGCTTCTTTGAGGAACAAAGTGGGAGACATTATGTCAAATAATTATAAAACAAAACCTGTTGATGAATTAACCTTTACTGATGATGGTATGTTTCAAGCAGTTATGCATGACCCTGAAATCTGTGCCGAAGTTGTAGAACGGTTACTTCATATCAAGGTAAATCGCATTGATTATCCGGAGCTTGAAAAAACAATTGCACCATATTATTCAAGCAAAGGAATAAGACTTGATGTTTACATTAAGAACTCAGATAAAGTCATTGATGTAGAAATTCAGAATTACAAAATGGAAGCCCCTGGAAAAAGAACTCGCTATTATCAGAGTATGGTTGATATTGACAGTCTTATGAAAGGCCAGGATTATTCAGAACTCAAGGAAAGTTATATTCTTTTTATTTGTAAAGATGACCCTTTCAAAGATACAAATGAAAAATATTACGGGCTTCCCTGTTACACATTTCAAAATACGTGCAAGGAAAACAGCGCGGTTAATTTAGATGACAAAACACTAAAGGTGCTTTATAATGCAAGTGCGTACGAACAGGAGAAAGATGAAAGGATTCGAACTTTTCTCCATTATGTGTACACCAATAAAACTGGGGAAGATGATTTTGCTAATCATCTTGAAGAGACAGTAAAGAAACTTATCGAAAATGATAAGTTCAGGAAAGATTATTTAGCTATGAATTTGCATGACAGAGATATAACAAGAATGGCAAAGCAAGAAGGCATTCTTGAAGGTTCTCAACAAAAAGCCATAGAAACCGCCATTGCCTTTCTAAAAGAAGGTGACTCTCCCGAAAAAATCGCCAGATGCACAGGCTTGCCTCTCGGAAAAGTCCTGGAGTTACAGAAGCAAATTACCGAAAAAGCATAGCCTAGTATTTCATTATTTATTCTCCTCTGCTTCTTCCTCTTCTTTCTTTGCTTCTTTTTTATCTTTTATGTCTGCGGCACCAATAAAAAAGCAGATAAAGCCAAATAATGCCGAAAGAACAGGGGCACAGCCTTTAAGAAATGAAATTACGTCATCGCCCCAGGCCAGCGGGCCCATTGGAAGACAGGCAAAAACTGTGAAGCCGACAAAAAGTAATCCTAATATAATAGTAAACATTTTATTTTTTCTCCATTTATAAGCATGTTATTTTTCAAGACTAAAACTGAGCGGAAGAAGTTCGCCCAGCGTGTATGTTTTTATGCCACCCTTGCAATCTGTAAGGATGATTTTAAAATCCTTGTCGCAAAACTCAGCAAGCACCTGGCGGCATACACCACACGGAGAACAATATTCTGCGTCTCCTGCAATTGCAATTGCTTCAAACTCGCGGCAGCCTTCACTAACAGCTTTAAAAACAGCAGTTCGTTCTGCACAATTGCTTGGGCCATAAGCAGCATTTTCTACGTTGCAACCGGTATAAACCTTACCGTCTTTTCCAAGCAGGGCAGCGCCTACGTGGAAGTTTGAATAAGGGGCATAAGCCTTGTCTTTCATCCCGATTGCGGTCTCTACAAGTGATTTTTCGTCCATAAGGGTTATTTTAACATAGGATTTATGGTTTTACAATTTATTTTCACGTCATTGCGAGGAGTCCGAAGGACGACGTGGCAATCCACATATGACAAGGCATTTATATACGTGGATTGCCACGCCCTTCGGGCTCGCAATGACGTTCGTAATGACGGAAAAAAAGGTATTGACATAATCGCGTATATGTTGCATTTTATCACTAGAAAGAAATATTACTAAACGACCCAGCAAAATAGCTAAGTTTTTGTAAGAAAGTGCTTTTTGTCGTGCGTATGTACGGCTTATCATTTTTTTAGATTGAGGTCACTTGAATGAAAGGAAGTCAGGTTACCATTGATCATGTATCCAAAAAATTTGGCGATTTTGTAGCCTTGGATGACATCAACTTTACTATTAAACCAGGAGAATTCTTCTCTCTCCTTGGTCCTTCCGGTTGCGGAAAAACTACCCTTCTCCGTATTATAGCAGGCTTTGAATTCCCGGATGATGGAATTGTTCTTTTTGATGACAAGAACGTAATTCCTTTAAACCCGGATAAGCGCGAGTCAAACACAGTTTTCCAGACTTATGCACTTTTTCCTCACATGACTGTTTATGAAAATGTTGCATTCTCATTGCGTCTGAAAAAACTTCCAAAAGATGAAATTGATAAAAAGGTTCGCGAATATGTTCATCTTGTTCAGCTTGATCAGCATATCGACAAAAAACCAAATCAGCTTTCTGGTGGACAAAAGCAGCGTGTTGCAATTGCGCGTGCACTTATCAACGAACCAAAGGTATTGTTGCTCGACGAGCCACTCAGTGCACTTGATGCAAAGCTCCGTGCAAACCTTTTGATTGACCTTGACCGCCTGCACGATCAGATTGGTATTACATTTATTTATGTAACTCACGACCAGAGCGAAGCCCTTTCTGTTTCTGACCGCATTGCTGTTATGAATGCAGGTCACGTTCTTCAGATTGGAACTCCATACGAAATTTACGAAAGCCCTGCAACTCAGTTTGTAGCTCAGTTTATCGGCGAAACAAATCTTTTTGATGCCGAAGTTGTAGACTGCGTTCCTCACAAGGATGCTAACGGTAACGATGACTTCATGGCTACTCTCAGTATCCCGGAACTCGGAAAGCAGGCTCCACTCGCCTCTGATACAGAAGCAACAGCTGCTCTTGACCGCTACATGCAGGTTACTGATTACGAAAATACAGACAAGGGACAGAAGGTTGCCTTTACAATCCGTCCTGAAAAAA
>CAMKDH010000129.1 GCA_946411215.1 uncultured Treponema sp.
TCAATAGAAAGCTGACAGAGCTTGTCGCCCTTTGCAGCATCAATTTCAATATCGCGGCGGTCTGAATATTTACCTGTGATACCAAGACATCCACACTTCTTGTTGAGTGCTGTATCCATTTCGTCTGCAGTCATACCAGTTTTGCGCATGATGTAGAATGGAAGAGCTGGGTCAAGGTCACCAGAGCGTGTACCCATAACAAGACCTTCAAGAGGAGTAATACCCATTGTTGTATCGTAGCAAACACCGTTCTTTACAGCACACATTGATGAACCGTTACCAATGTGACAGATGATGAGGTTTGTATCTTTTGGATCTTTTCCAAGAAGAACAGCAGCACGTTTTGCAGTATAAAGGAAAGATGTTCCGTGGAAACCGTAGCGGCGTGCAGCGTATTTTTCGTACCATTCACGAGGAATAGCATACTGGAAAGTTTCTTCTGGCATTGTCTGGTGCCATGCTGTATCCATAATTGCAGAGTGTGGGATATTTGGCATAACCTTCTGTGCTGCTTCAATACCCATGATATTTGCAGGCATGTGAAGTGGACCAAGGTCAATTACTTCGCGGAAGCCATCGAGAACTTCTGGAGTGATAAGTACAGACTTTGTGAATTTTTCACCACCATGAAGTACGCGGTGTCCTACGGCACTGATTTCGTCCATAGATTTAATTACACCAACTTCTGGGTCTGTAATTTCTTTAATGATAAGTTCAATTGCTTCTTTGTGTGTTGGACAAGGGCTAGTAATTTCAGTTTTCTGTCCCTTAGCCTTGTGAGTAATGCAGCTACCTTCAATTCCGATGCGTTCTACAACACCGTTAGCCATTACTTCTTTGTTGTCCCAGTCGTAAACCTGGTATTTAGCGGAAGAAGATCCGCAGTTCAATGTAAGAATTACCATAAAAATCCTCTATGTATATAAAAAATGTTGTAAAATTATATCTTTTTACACTCGTTTTTTCAATTATATGTAATCATATAAAAAAATGCTCCCGCGAAGAACCGTATTTTGCTCCACTAAACGAAAAGGACGTTCCGCAAAACACGAACCTTCGCTACGCATTTTTTTAGATATTTTTATATTTCAAAAAACTCCTTAATCAGAATTATTTCATAACAATATTTGGCACAGTGGATTTTTCCACTTTTTTATTCAAATATTTCAACGGATGTATATCAAAAGCGTTTTCGGACCAGCCGCCGCACACATTTTTATCTATTACATTTGTAATAACCGGATGATGAATAGGAATAACCATGCAGTTATCAAGAAGAATTGTTTCTGCCTGTCCAAGCAGTCTGTATCGTTCTTCTTCTGTCGCTTCTGCTGCTAAATCTATGAGCTTATCAAACTCATCATTTTTCCAGAACGTATCATTCAAAGTTGAATCGCCCCGGAATAATTCAAGAAAAGCAAGCGGATCTGCAAAATCTCCAATCCAGGTGTAAATAAAAAGATTCGAAGAGGAATCTCTTACCCTTCCATAATAATCCTGAGGCTTTTTTACACGAAGCTGCAACTCTACTCCAAGCTGAGCCCAGGCATCGCTTATAACAGAAAGTCTGTCGCTTGAAAATCCATTCTCTGGCATTTCAAAAATCAGGGTGAGAATTTTATCTTCGGGTATTCCATATTTTTCGCGGGCTGCAGCCATAAGATTTTTGGCTTCACCTAAATCGGTATATGAAAAACCGTCAATTTCAGGGTATCCCGAAAGCGGATAAACAAATGTCTTTGCAGGAACATAATAATCTTTGCGGATTTCATCCCATGGGAAGGCTTCGAACAACGCTGTTCTGAATTCAGGTTTTCCCCAAACAGAATCATCAGATTTAAAGAAGAAATAACTTGTAGCAAATTCCGCATTGTAATGGAATGCTTTTTTATCTATTAATATAGATGTATCAAGAGCAGCAGTAACCCAATCTACAAGGCCCGTATTAAAATAGAAGGCATTTTCCTTTTCATCATCACTCTGGTAAATAACAATTTCTTCAAGCTCAACTTTATCTTTATCCCAGTAATAAGGATTTTTCTTTAAGGAGTAATACCCTGCTTCCATATCATCAAGATAAAAAGGACCGGAATAAACTGTAGGATTTCTGTGCACAACCGAAAATGCGGGATGACACAAAACCTTTGGAAGATAATTTGCGGGCTTTACAAGATGAATCGAAAGAGAATCATCAGAATTAGCGTAAATTGCAACATCATCCTGAGAACATTTTCCAAGTCTGTAAGCTTCAGCACCAACAATAACATCAAGCAGCGAAGCATAAGGCGCACCTGGTGTACTCAAAAGTCTGAGCCAGGAATCGCGAACATCTTTGGCTGTAATTTTTTCACCGTTACTGTAGCAGGCATCGGAACAGATTGTAAAAGTCCAGCGTTTTTTATCACGCGAAATCCGATAATCTGTTGCAATTGCGTAAGTTGGGTTTAAGTTTACAGGATCATAAGAAAAAAGACCTTCATAAAGACCTGTGAGCAGCTGTGCATCAGACGCATAACTTGTTGTATGCGGATTTAAATCATGCTCGCGAATAGATTCGATAATTGAAAACTTAGTGAGGTTATCTGCAAAAAGCAATGTCGAAAAAAAGAGGATTGCTGTAAAAATCAGACATTTTTTAATCTTACAAATCATAATCAACCTTGTATTCCAAGCTTCTGCATCTGTTCAATTTCTTCTTTTGCCGAAGCATATTCTCCACGCTTTTTATTTGTAGAAATAATTGCATTTCTGTATGATGACAAATCAATTTTAAGACCTTTTACTTTTGGTCTGAGCATTACTTCTACATGAGCTTTAAAATGATCATCAAGTGCATTTATAATAGTGAATAATTTCTGATTTTCCTGAATCTGACGGTTTAAGAAAATCAGCGCATCATCCTCTTTTGCAGCATTTATTTTATTATATTCATTTCCCTTTGAAGCAATGCCCGCATAAATATGAGAAAGTTTTGAAATCTGTGCAAGCAGTGCATTTACCTGAACAGTCTGATTGCTTTTTGAACCCGACTGCTGATCAACAACTGTAATTGTACATTCACGTTCTTTTTCTTTAAGTCCAAGTGCTTTTTTAAGGGCAACAATGAACTTTGCAAAGAGGGACTGTTTTTCGGCGAACAGTAAATCAAAATTATCAGAAAGCTTTACATAAAGTCCGCCAAGAATTGAACTCATTACTCCCAAAGAGAAAACTGCGCTCATCAAAAGGTCATGAGGATTTACTGTACGAGTTTCTTTCTTTGCTTCTGTGATTTTGATTTCGAGTTTATCAAGAAGCTTTTGTCTTAACGCGGCTCTATCACTACCCTGGTCTTCTGCAATAATTTCCTGAACTAAATCTGTATAAAAAGTTTTTTTGCCTGTTGTTTTTACATAAAGGCGTCTGATTTCTGCCATCTCTGCTTCTGGTGAAGAGAAAGCTTTTTTTCTGTCAAAATCAGGATGTTCAAAAAGATCCTTTCTAAGATTTCCTTTGTACATTTCTTTCTGAAAATCAGCAAGTTCCGAAAGATTAGAAGCAATAACCTTACAGCACTTTGAACATTTTTCAACACTATCATTTATAAGACTTACAGTAACGTTTGGTGCGTTTACCTTTGCTTTTTGAATTGTTGTTGCAAGTGCGCGTGTATTTGATTTTGAAGAGTTGGAAGAAAGATTTGTCCAGTCAAAAGCACTAAGAAGTTCGTTAAGAGTTTTAATTCTGGTAACATTGATATTTTCTACAGAGAAGCGGAAATAGGTACAAATAAAATCGAGCATCATTTCGTAATCAGAAAAACGTTTGCCCAAAATAATAGGATCTTCGTTTTCTGTAAAGCCTGATGTTTCGATTGTTCCAATTTCAGAAATTCTTGATTCAAGCTTGTAAGGGTCCGGCTGAATAAGTGAACGCTTTACAAAAACTTCATTCAAATTTCTTACACAAGTAAACAGCAAGCGGAACTGTTCGAGCATACCCTGGAGTCGTTCTGTGTTAAACCAGCCCTGTTTTGCCATAAGAGCAACTTCAAGCTGGCTTGTAAATATCATTATTTCTTCTTCCATACCTTATATTATCGACCCAAAACGTGTTTTTCACTACAATTATAGCATGAACTACGTTTTTAACAATGATGAATATAAAAATAAACTTTTAGAGCGATTTTTGCGTTATGTAAAAATCTGGACCGAAAGCGATGGAGAAGCTGCAGATAACGGAGTTTTTCCTTCTACACAAAGACAGTTTGATCTTGCAAGAATTCTTGAAAGTGAACTTAACGCATTTGGTTTGCAGGAAGTACAGGTAACTGATGACTGCTATGTTTATGGATATTTGCCAGGCAATGATGAGCCCCCAATCCTCCTTCTTGCCCACATGGACACAGTTGATGAAGTTACAGGAAAGGATGTTCAGCCTGTTCTCACAGAGGAAGGTGAAGATACAATAATTCATTCCGACGGCACTACCCTTTTAGGAGGCGATGACAAAGCAGGCGTTTCTGCAATTATGGAATGCCTTGAATATCTTACAGCGCATCCGGAGTTTCCTCACTGCCCTATAGAAGTAATTTTTTCTCCAGATGAAGAGACTGGCCACGGCATGGATAAAGTTCCGCTCAACCTCATAAAATCAAAATATGCTTACACTGTAGATGGCGGTGCCGAAGGTGAACTTGAAAGTGAATGCTTTAATGCATGGTCATGTCAGGCCGAGTTTACAGGAAAAGCCTGCCACACAGGAGATGCAAAAGCGTTAGGAATGATAAATGCAGCACTCATGGCAGGAGATTTTGTTTCTAAGCTTCCACACGATAAGCTCCCGGAAACTACAGAAGATCACGAAGGCTTTATTGCCCTTATGGAAATTAACGGAACAATAGAAAAAGCAAGTGCACAATTCCTCCTGCGAGCCTTTAATATAGAAGAAATTGAAGCAGAAAAGCGACTTTTGGACCGAAACGCAAACGAAATAATGAAAAAATATGGCGGAATGGTTGAATTAACATTCAAGCAGCAGTATTTGAATATGAAAGATACACTCGATAAACATCCTCAGGTTGTTCAGCGCCTGGAAAATGCATACAAAGAAGCAGGAGTTCATATAATCCGTAAGCCAATTCGTGGCGGAACAGACGGTTCGCGCCTTACCGAAATGGGCATTCCAACTCCAAACATCTTTACCGGTGGCCACGAATTTCATTCGCGCAATGAATGGGTTTCTCTTAACTCCATGTGTAAAGCAGCCGATGTTTTAATTAATATAGTGGCTCTCGGTGGCTGCTAGCGGAGTAAAAATGAAAGAATATGTAATTGAGGGTGGATATCCTATTCAGGGGACAGTTACTGCCAGTGGAAACAAAAATGCGGCTTTGCCATGTTTGACTGCTACACTTTTAACTTCTGAGCCAATCGTTTTGCATAATATTCCAAAGATTCAGGACACACACGTAATGATTGAAATTTTGAAAGCAATCGGAGCGAAGGTTGAAGATCTTGGAAACAACAGCTGGAAAATCCAGTGTGATGATATAAAGTCGCACACAATCCCAAGTGAATATACAAAAAAAGTTCGCGGTTCTATTGTTTTTGTTGGACCGCTTCTTGCACGCCTTGGCCGCTGCGAAATGATGCCTCCAGGAGGAGACGTTATTGGTCGTCGCCGTCTTGATACACACTTTTTAGCATTAAAACAGCTTGGTGCAAATATCCAGGTAAACGGACATTTTGATTTTAGTTCAAATAAACTCGTAGGTGCAGATATATTTTTGGATGAAGCCTCTGTTACTGCAACAGAAAATGCTGTTATGGCTGCAGTTTTAGCAGAAGGAAACACAATTATCCAGAATGCTGCAAGCGAACCACATATTCAGGACCTTTGTAACATGCTCAACAAAATGGGCGCAAAAATCAACGGAATTGGTTCTAATAAAATCACAATTGAAGGTGTAAAAAAGCTTCACGGCTGCGAATACGAAATCGGGCCAGATTATATTGAAATTGGTTCATACATTGGTATGGCTGCTGCAACAAAAGGTAAAATCACAATTAAAGGCGTTCGCCCAGAAGAAATGCGTCCGCTCAAATACAGCTTTGCAAAGCTTGGAATAAGCTGGAGTCTTAATGGAGACGAGCTTACAGTTCCAAACACTCAGGAGCTTAAGGTAAATGATGACTTTGGAAACGCAATTCCAAAAATTGATGACATGCCTTGGCCAGGATTCCCAGCCGACCTTACTTCAATTATGACAGTAGTTGCAACTCAAGTAGACGGAACAGTTTTGATTTTTGAAAAAATGTTCGAAAGCAGAATGTTCTTTGTAGATAAACTGATCAGCATGGGTGCAAAAATCACCTTGTGTGACCCGCATCGTGCAGTAGTTTGTGGACCATCTATGCTCCACGGAGATCATCTTGTTTCTCCAGATATCAGAGCAGGTATGGCCATGGTAATTGCCGCTATGTGTGCACACGGAGAAAGCCGCATTTCCAACGTCTACCAGATTGAACGCGGGTATGAAGACCTTGTTGGACAGCTGCAGGAACTTGGCGCACACATAAAAGTCGTTGAGGCTGAATGATAGAACTTGAAACAAAAGTACGGGTTCCCTTTCTATGGGGAAAATCTGTATTTAAAAAATCCCGCTGGTCTCAGATCAACCTTATCGTTGGTCCAAACGGTTCCGGAAAAACAATCCTTGCAACCGAACTCACCAAGCAATTTGAGGCCTCGGGAAAATCAGTAAAGTTCATCAGTGCAGAACGCGACAGTGACAATATTTCGATTCTGCGCAACAACGAAAAAATCAGGGAAAAGACAGAAAAAGTCCTTTCCGAAATGTTTGGAAAATCAATTACATTTATAGAAGATATTGACGGAACTTTTATTCCAATTGTACGAAACCGCGCCTGGAACGTTGAATACATGATGGAAGATGTTGAATGTCACGGACTTCAAAAAATAATCAGCCTGCTTATAAACCTTTATTCTTCTTCAACAGATGTGATTATTTTTGATGAACCGGAGCTTCATCTTCATCCGCAGTTCCAGCTGTTTTTTATGAACGAAATCCGTCAGGAAGCAAAGCATCATTGCAACAAGCTTTTCTTTTTAATTACACACTCCCCTTTCTTTATTGATTTACGTA
>CAMKDH010000130.1 GCA_946411215.1 uncultured Treponema sp.
CTCGGTTCAAGTCCGGGAATCGGCTTTCAGCCGCTTCCCGGACTTGAACCGAGTAGCGTAGTGAACGGCAAATGAATAGGGAGGAAGGGTATGCCTTCGTTTACCTGGAACGACACCCCAGAACTTTATGATGACATATCTCTTGTAAATAATCTTTCTTTCGTGCCTGCACTTCCCACAACTATCGACAATAACATCTTCATCTCCGCCGACAACTATCCCGCTCTCCAAAAACTTCTGCCAGACTACCAGAACAAAATAGACATCATTTATATAGACCCTCCATACAACACCGGAAACAGCTTTGCATACAAAGACAATTTTGCCAGTGATGAATGGCTTAGCTTTATGGTACGGCGTCTGCGCCT
This sequence comes from uncultured Treponema sp., assembly GCA_946411215.1. Classification (GTDB taxonomy): domain Bacteria; phylum Spirochaetota; class Spirochaetia; order Treponematales; family Treponemataceae; genus Treponema_D. Next base: position 369 of record CAMKDH010000130.1, read on the forward strand.
GGCCCAAAAGCTTCTTGCACCAACAGGCTGCATTTTCATAGCAATAGATCAGTCTGAGCTTCATTATTTAAAAATCCTTTGCGACCAGATTTTTGGCGAACAGAACTATGTAAATGATTTTATGTGGCTCCACGGCAAAGGAAAAAAAGACACATGGTCACGCACGCTCCAGCAGCACACACTCTGCTATGCCAAAGATAAACATCAGCTTGCACCGTTTACAGAAACAGCACAAACCGCCTGGGCAACCTCAAACAAAGATAACGATCCACGCGGAAACTGGTTCAGCGGAAGTGTTTCCTTCAGCGAAAAACGAAGCAACCCGAATCACAAAAATTATTTTACAATAACATCCCCTTCAGGCGTAAAATGGACCCGCCAGTGGCAGCGCACAAAAGAAGAAATGGACGCTCTCCTGGCAGATAACAGAATCTATTTTGGCCCGGCCCCAGATTACAAAGGAGTTCCCCGCATAAAAATCTTCAACGAAGACACCCAGGAAATAATTCCGCGCAACATAATAGACTGCGTAGAAAGCACAAGACATGCACAGGCTCACCTGGACGAGCTTCTAGGCCAGAAAGGCCTTTTCGATAACCCAAAACCAGTAGAACTCATAAGCCATCTCATAGAAATAACAGCCATACGCAAAGACGCCTTGATAATGGATTTTTTTGCCGGCAGCGGAACAACGTTTGAATCAGTATGTGCGTTAAATAAAAAAGATGGCGGCACCAGGCACACCATCTTAATCCAAAAACCGGAACCCTTACAGGAATCCAGCCCTTATAAAACTATTGCCGACCTTTGCTGGGCCCGTGTCCAAAAAAACGCAATTTCCCACGGCCAGGATTGTAAAAAGATAAAATTAGTATAATAGATCCAATAGAAAAAGGCCGGCTGCGGAGTGGAAATCGGCGGGCACCTGCATCTGAGAATTTTTGGCGTATGCCATAGAAGAAATCCGAGGATTTACAAAGTAAACCGCAGGATTTCTTCCCAAAAAATTGCTCAGCCAGCAGGTGACCGGCGATTTCCACGGGAGCAGCCGGCCTTTTTCAACTAGAAAGCATTATCTAGTTTTATCTTTTTACGATGCCATAATCGCAATCTTTTTAGGTGCAGCAATGGCCTTTTTCTTCATGTTGATAGAAAGAATACCATTCTTGAAGTTAGCCTTAATGCTTTCCTCATCAACATCAGAAGGAAGTGAGAAACGTCGTGTGAACTCGCTGTAGCGGCGTTCCTTAAGGATGTATTTGGCCTTCTTTTTATCCTTCTTGTCTTCCTTAGTTTCTTTTTCTTCAGAAACCTTAGAAGAAATTGTCAAATTGTCGTGGTCAAGCTCGATGTTTACATCTTTTTCAGTTCTTCCAGGCAATTCCATCTCTAATGTGTAAGCGTCATCTTCCTCAGTAACATCGACACGAGGTGTACTTACACCTGCACGATAAATAGTACTTGGTGTGCAATCCAAGACATCATTAAAAAGTGAATCTAATAAAGAAAGTTCGTTCATAATTTGCCTCCTTGAACTAATGCTTTTTTATTCACTTAATATATAGCAAGTTCCGTGCCAAGTTAAAAAAAAATAATCGGTTTTATAAAAAAAAGTTGAAAAAAATGGAGAATACGGAGTGGGGAGAGGTTTGTGACTGCATCTGAGAATTTTTGGCGGATGCCAAAGGAAAAATCAGAGGATTTGCGTAGCAAACCGCATGATTTTTACCAGAAAAAAATTGCTCAGCCGCAGGCACAAGCCGCTCACCACGGGAGTAGTCTCCATTTTTTTTATTTGTTGACATGGTGGTGGACTAAAGGGCTCCAAATCTGGCTCCCGTGGGGTCCGGGACGTGCCTATTGTACGCAAAAATGCCTTCATAATCAGGGCGAGTGTGTCAAAAGGACGCAATGTAGTGTGTCAGAAAATCAATTTATGGCTTATTTAAACAAAATCTTCACCAACTCACGTATGCTTTCCGCCTTTTCCGCTCCTTCTTCCTTATCTGGCCCTACAACATTTGTAAATCCCAGATTTTGTGCGGCTTTAATGCGCTGTTTTTCCTTGCGGACGGGTCTGATTTCGCCTGCGAGAGTTAATTCGCCAAAAACTGCAGTATCTGGTTTAAGGGCAATATCGGTACGGGCAGAGTAGAGGGCGCAGGCAAGTGCGGCATCAATAGAACTTTCAGAAAGGCGGACACCGCCACCTACGTTTACATAAATATCCTGGTCGCTGAACTTGAGACCGCAGCGTTTTTCTATAACAGCGGCTACTCTGGCAACACGGCCGGAATCGATTTTTTCACTGTAAACACGGCTAACACTGGCTTTTGCAGGAACTGTAAGCGCCTGAATTTCTACCAGAAAAACACGGGTACCTTCAAAAACAGGGGTGCATGCTACACCTGCAGGCTGGACCGCTCCACGCTTAGTCAAAAACAGCGATGTAGGATCTACAACAGGCACAAGGCCTTTTTCTGTCATTGTGAAAATCCCAAGCTCATCAACGGAACCAAAGCGGTTTTTCTGAGCATGCAAAAAGCGTATGTCATCAGTATTTCGTTCAAAAGAAATTACGGTATCTACCATATGTTCCAGGGATTTTGGACCGGCAATTGTTCCTTCCTTTGTAACATGGGCTGTCATAATAAGAACGGAATCTCGTTCCTTTACCCAGGATACAAGCTCATTTGCACAATACTTAAGCTGATTCACTGTTCCTGGAATAAGGCCTGCTTCTGCAGAATAAATTGTCTGAATAGAATCAATTACAACAAAAATCGGATTAAGGGCATCAAGTGCATCAAGGGTATCTTCAAGGCGGCTTGTACACAAAACCTGAATGCCAGAGCTGTCTATACCAAGGCGGTCTGCACGATCTTTTATCTGAGTGGCAGATTCTTCTCCGCTTACATATAAGATTTTTCCTTTGCGGGCAGGTTCTTGTGCGGCACTTGCTGCAGTTTGAAGGAGCAGGGTAGATTTACCAATTCCAGGTTCTCCGCCCAAAAGTATGGCAGAACGTTTTGTGGCTCCTCCGCCAAGTACACGGTCAAATTCTTCTATGCCTGTAGAAAGCCTTACTGCTTCCATAGCCTTTATGCTTGCAAGTTCAACAGGCTTTTGCTTTTGAACTTCTTCGGAACCGCGTCCGCCTGGAGTAATTGCGTTTCTGTCTATTATTATTTCTTCTAAAGAGTTCCACTCACCGCATTCAGGGCATCGTCCAAGCCATTTTGGCTGGCTGTAGCCGCAGTTTGAGCACTTATACATTATTGATCCGTTCTTTTTTGCCATACACAGAGTATAGTATGTAAGTAGTGATTTTTAAAGAGTTTTATAGTATGTACAAACTTTTTGAGTTAAAAACGAATTTAGACTACATATTTATGTCAGAAAAGTGTGAAAAATTCGCAAAAAAATCGTTAAAAATCTAATTATTTTTTAAAAAAGTATTGTATTATGAATTGAGTTGTGCTAAATTTATGTTAGCTTGTAAATAAGCTGATAAACTCTCTCCGATGTCCTGGTTACAGGACGACAGGATTCTCTCGGGTTACCTTGGGAATCCTGTTTTTTTTTAATGCTGGATTTTTAGATTGTAATAACTGATCCCGCAGGCACTGACTTAGTGATCCACGTATTACCACCAATCGTACAACCCTTACCAATAACTGTATCACCGCCAAGGATTGTGGCTCCTGCATAAATTGTAACGTCATCTTCTATAGTAGGGTGGCGTTTTTTGTCCTGAAGAGATTTTTTTACGCTAAGGGCACCAAGAGTTACGCCCTGATATATTTTTACATTATTTCCAATAATTGTAGTTTCGCCAATTACAACTCCGGTTGCATGGTCAATAAAGAAAGATTCGCCGATTGTAGCACCAGGATGAATATCTACGCCTGTTTTTCCATGAACGTGCTCGCTCATGATTCTAGGAATAATCGGAACCCCGTTTTTATAAAGGAAGTGCGCAATTCTGTGAACTACAATAGCTTCCAGCCCCGGGTAAGAAAGAATTACTTCTTCATTGCTTTTTGCAGCAGGATCTCCATTAAAAGCCGCAATTGTATCAAGCTGAACCTTTCGTCTGATTTCTGGAATTTCTTCTATTAAAGCAAGCGCCGTTTTCTCGGCAAGAGCAAAGCAGTGAGAATTTTCTATATTATCAGAAGAACCCTTTGTATGTGTCATTGTATAAATAAGAGCCTTCTGAATTTCCTTTGTAAGCTTGGCAATTATGCTGTTAACCTTCTGCCCTGTAACATAGCGGATGTTAACAGGGTCAATATATTCTTCTGTCCTGAAGCCGGGAAAAATAAGAGACTGAACATCACTCAAAATAGAAACAACCGTCTGCCTGTTAGGAAAGTTCTCCGCATCATTTCTATTCACCAGCCCGTGCTTCTCATAAGAATCCATAATCCCATCTACAAGTTTGTCTATGTTTGTCATACAAGTTCCTTCCCATTAAGTGGATTGCCGCGCTTCGCTCGCAATGACGTTTTTCCAGTTTAACGAGATAAATATATAGAAACATATTATAATAGAATAAAAGAAAAAGGAAGTGTTTGAAAATGAAGCTGTTTGAAAATCGGCATGCGTGAGCGTAGGGGTGGCTGCAAACTACATCTGAGCTTGCCGAGCGAAGCGAGATAAATCTTTCATTGCAAGCTCAGCAGTAGTTTGCAGACGCACCTTAGCGGAAGCATGCCGATTTTCCATATAAATTCAATTTTCAAATTCCTTTTCAAACTATTGACAATATTTTCATCTTTCTTTATATTTATCAGACGCACGTTTTCTGTTGATTGTGGAGATTACTGCATGCCCATGTAGCTCAGTTGGTAGAGCACCACATCGGTAATGTGGAGGTCTGCAGTTCGATTCTGCACATGGGCTTTTGAAAACATTTTAAGTGATTTTATTTAGGAGTAATATATGGCTAGCAAGAAAAAGGGTTCAGTAGAAATCATTGCTTTGCAGTGTACAGAGTGCAAGAGAAAGAATTATACTACTTACAAGAACCGCAAGAACATCACAGGCAAGCTTGAAAAGAATAAGTATTGTCCTTGGTGCAAGAAGAGTGTTCTTCACAAAGAAACAAAAGCAAAATAATTTTTGATATTTACCGCCGGGTTTCCTGACGGATTAAATATATAGGGCAGTAGTTCAGTTGGTAGAGCAGCGGTCTCCAAAACCGCCTGTCGTGGGTTCAAGTCCTGCCTGCCCTGATAATAAGGAAAAATAAAGATGGCTAAAATTTTTCAGTTTTTCAAAGAAAGCAGAGCAGAATTAAAAAAGGTTGTATGGCCAACAAAGGCTGATGTGCTTTCTTCAATCAAAGTTGTTATCATTTCGACAATCATTGTTGCAGTTCTTCTTGGAGCCCTTGATTTGGGCTTTTCTGAGTTGTTCCGCTTGATTTTAAGATAGGACGGAAATAGATGTCTAGAAGCTGGTATATTCTTCATACTTACACAGGTTATGAGGGAAAAATCGAACGCTCAATTCGCTCTCTTCTCGAAAAACAGGAAATCAGTTCTGATGTAGTTCTTGATGTTCGTGTTCCTGTTGAAGAAGTTGTAGAAATTAAAGACGGAAAGAAACGTACCCGCAATAATAAATTCCTCCCTGGCTATATTATGCTTGAAATGGACTTGCCGGAAATTGGTTGGAAAGATACCTGTGCTAAACTTTATAAAATCCAGGGTGTTACAGGCTTTGTTGGAAACGTAAGCCGCAATAACCGCCCGTTCCCTATTACTCCAGATGAAGCTAAAAATCTTCTTCAGAAATCTGGAGTTATCAAAGGTGAAAAACCTGTTATTCGTCAGTCTTTCAATGTTGGAGATGTTGTTAAGATTAACGACGGTGCATTTGCATCATTCACAGGTACAATTAAAGAGATTAATCTCGAAAAGGAAAAGCTGAGCGTAGAAGTTCAGATTTTTGGTCGCCCTACACCTGTAGAAGTTACCTTCCTTCAGGTAGAAAAGGCGTAAGTTCTTTAACAAGGCAAAATCAGGGATTTGCACCCCAAATGCAAATCATATAAATCCTGTTTTTGGGAGAGGTGCAGGTCCGTTGGACATAGGCATCTCGTTAGTAAGTAAGTCTATATGACGCTTACACACCAATATTGGGAGAAAGAAAATGGCTACAAAAAAGGTTTCGGCTATTATCAAGTTGCAGTGTCCTGCAGGAGCGGCTACACCAGCTCCTCCAATTGGTCCAGCACTTGGTCCTCACGGAGTTTCCGCACCTAAATTTGTTCAGGAATTCAACGACAGAACAAAGTCAATGGAACGCGGTCTCATCATTCCTGTAGTAATCACAGTTTACCAGGACAAAACTTACACATTCATTCTTAAGACTCCTCCAGCAGCTGTTCTTATTAAGAAGGCTTGCAAAATCGAAAAGGGTTCTGGAAATCCTCTTCGCGACAAGGTTGCAAAGTTGTCTAAGGCAGATCTTGAAGAAATCGCAAAAACAAAGATGCCAGATATCAATGCTAACGATATCGAAGCAGCAAAGAAAATCATTGCCGGTACTGCACGCAGTATGGGTGTAGAGGTGGAGCAGTAATATGAAACATGGAAAGAAATATAACGCAGCTGCTGCAAAGTATGATCTTTCAAAGAAATATGATGTAGCTTCAGCTTGTAAAATGGTTCAGGACATGAAATTTGCTAACTTCGACGAAACTGTAGAAGCTCACATTTCTGTTCGTCTTGAAAAAAATGCTACTGTTCGTGATACATTGGT
>CAMKDH010000131.1 GCA_946411215.1 uncultured Treponema sp.
GCGAAATGAAGACATATTTTTTAAAATAGCAGGATAAAAAATGAAAGTCAAACAAAGAGTATTTGAAATTATTCAAGATGCAAAACCTGGTGACAAAGTCAGTAAAATTTTTGATGTCACATTAATTGTTCTTATTGTAATAAATGTTGGAATGGTAATTGCGGAAACTTTTAACATTCCACAAAGTGTCAGTAATATTTTTTATTATATCGAAACTGTCTCTGTTATTATTTTTACAATTGAATATATATTACGTGTTTGGACTGCAGATTGTTTATTCCCGGATAAAAAGTATCCGATTGCAATCTTAAAATATTGTTTTTCTTTTTTAGCTATTATAGATTTTCTTGCAATTGTTCCGTTCTATCTGCCATTCATTATACCAATTGATTTACGCGTCCTCAGGATGCTCAGAATTATCCGCCTGTTCAGAATTTTTAAAATCAACAGATATACCGATGCGCTCACAAATATCTTCAAAGTATTTAAACTTAAGAAACACGAATTGCTGTCATCTATTTTTGTTGTTCTTTTATTAATGATTATAGCAGCTGTTTTGATGTATAACATTGAAAACACTGCGCAACCCGAAGTATTCAAAAATGCTTTTGATGCACTGTGGTGGGCTTTGGCAACATTAACAACAGTTGGATACGGCGATATTTACCCTATAACAACTTTAGGAAAAATCCTGAGTGCTGTTATTGCTCTTTTAGGCATTGGCCTTGTAGCAGTTCCAACTGGTATTATTTCTGCAGGTTTTATTGAAGAACTGTCAGAAGAAAAAGAAAGCAAATCAATAAAGTATTGTCCTTACTGCGGCGAGAAAATAGATTTATAAAAAAAAAGAAAAATACAATGTATCTGTTACAATTAATTTGAAAAAACTTTGCAAACAAGCTATCATAGAGCCATGAAAACAATACAAACATCTAAAATCACAAAATGCATAATTGCTACAGCCTCAATTTTTGCAATTCTTACATTCTCTGGCTGCAATAAAAAGGAAAAAAACAAAATGGAAAATGTAATCCAAACAGAATCTTCAATTGGAGCTAAATATTTGAACAGTCAGAAAAATAAAGCAGAAAAACCGGAACAGGAACAACCAACAGAGCCTTCTACAAATGGACTTGGCATTTCGGATGTAAAATATGAAGAAAGCATAAAGAAAAGTCTTGTTTCAAAGAACAATAACTACCTTGTAAAAAAGGTTCTTGAAAAAATGCGCGCCGGCGATGAAGTTATCATTTCAGCACTTGGTGGTTCAGTAACAGAAGGTGCGGGTCCTGCTTCTTTCAAACAGGGTTACGCTTACCAGTTTAATGATTTGTTTACACAAAAATATGCCGCTAACAAAGACAATGTAAAATTTGTTCCAGCAGGAATTGGAGGAACCCCTTCTCCAATGGGACTTGTGCGCTATCAGAAGGATGTTGTAAATAAAGGTGGCCGCGACCCTGATCTTTTGATTATTGAGTTTGCAGTAAATGACTGGCTTGAATGTTCAAAAACCCGTGCAATGGAATATCTTGTACGAAATGCTCTTGAGCACAACACTGCAGTAATCATGCTTTATGGTGCTGCAACCTATAACAACCAGCAGGCCCAGATTAAACCTGTTGCCGATTTTTATAAGCTTCCACAGGTAAGTGTGAGCGACGGACTTAGAGGTTCAGGTATAAATCAGCAGAATGGTTCTAAAGTTTATTATACCGATATGGTTCACCCAACTGCACGCGGTCATGAATTTATGGCACGATGTATTTTGAATCTTATTGATGAAATTGACGCTTCGCCGATTGATGAAAAACAAGCTATTCCAGAAGGCTATAAAAACGAAAATCCATTTATAAAGTTTGCAACAATTTATGGCGATACACAAGACAAAAATGTTTCTATAAAACCAGGAGCCTTTGACCACAAGGATGATGCAATTCAGGCATACATGCATGGCGGAAAAAGCTTCCCTCAGAACTGGAGCAGATCAGGCGACGGTGGAAACACTCCATTCACAATGACCCTCAACTGCAAAAGCCTCATAATGATTTACAAAAATGCAAACAACAATTCCTTTGGAAAGGCAGAGGTTTTTGTAGACGGACAATCTAAGGGAACTTATGCAGGCCACGAAGAAGGCGGCTGGAATAACTGTATGGTTGTTATGATTATTGATGAACCTTCTTCTTCACAGCACACAGTAGAAATCAAACCTGCAGCAGGCGAAGAAGAAAAGAGTTTTACAATTCTTGCATTTGGTTACGCACAGTAATTACTTTTTCCAGTAGCTTGGCATAAAGAAAATAAACATTGTGTAAAGCTCAAGACGTCCTGCAAGCATTGCAAAGCAGTACCAGAGCTTTACAAAAACAGGAAGTGCCCCGTAATTTGATGTTGGTCCCAAAAGTCCAAAAGCGGGACCTACATTTCCTACCATTGAAAGGGCACCTGTAAAAGAACTCAAAACATCAAGCTTTCCAAGACATCCAACAAAAACAGTAATTGCAACAACAACCGCGTACATAAACATAAAACTTGTTACGCTCAACACAATATCCTTGCTGCTTACTTTTCCGTTCAAGCGAATTGTAAAAATTCCGTGCGGATGAAGCATTCTTTTTGTTTCATTATTGAGCTGTTTTGCAAGAACAACCCAGCGCACAACTTTAATACCACCACTAGTTGAACCAGAGCTTCCGCCAATAAAAAACAGAACAAACAAAAAGAACTGGGCAATCACAGGCCATTCAAGATAATCAGCAGTACCAAAACCTGTTGTTGTCATAATTGAAGTTGCCTGGAACGCAGAATAACGAAGACTTGTACCAAAGCCACCGTAATAAGGAATAAGCGAAAGTGTTATTGCAAGAATTGAAACAAACAGAATTCCAAGATATGCCTTGAACTCTGCGTTTCCGAACATATCTTTAAACTTGCCCTGAAACAGAACAAAGAACAAACTGAAGTTTATACCCGAAAGGAACATAAACACAGTAGTAATGATTTCTACCGCAAGAGAATTGTATGTTCCAATAGAAGAGTTTCTTGTAGAAAATCCGCCCGTTCCCAGTGTTGCAAAAGAATGAGAAAGTGCATCTATAAAATCCATTTTAGCAAGCATAAGGGCAATTGTTTCAACAACAGTAAGCCCTGCATAAATGAGCCAAAGGATTTTTGCAGTTGTTGTAATTCGTGCAGTTACCTTGCCTTTTTCGGGGCCGGTTGTTTCTGCTTTAATCAATTGGAAACCACCCACACCAAGCAATGGCAGCAAAGCAACTGTAAGTGTTACAATTCCCATACCGCCAATCCAGTGAGTAAGACAACGAAGCATATTTATTGAACGAGGAAGAGTTTCTACTTCGCTCAGAATAGTTGCACCGGTTGTAGAAAATCCGCTTACACTTTCGAACAGCGCATCTGCATACGAATTAAAATATCCGCTAAGGAACAAAGGAACAGAACCCATAACAGACATTACAACCCATGACATTGCTACAACTATAAATGTCTGTTTTATAGACATCGCAATTTTTGATTTACGGGTAAAGAAGCTTACAATACCGCAGAAAACAAAACTCACAGCCATAGGAATTACAAAAGGAAGAATCATCTGTGTTTCATTACATCCAATTGCAACTAAAAGTGGAATTGAAAAAAGTGCCCCTACAAGAGCAAGAAGAATTGAACTGATTTTTAAGAATGTTACAACAAACATAAGGACCCGCTTCCCCGGCTACTGTTTGCCTGCAAAATATGACAAAACCTTTTTGCTGTTTTCTGATTTTGTAATAAGAACTACGTGATCGCCTGCAGCAAACTGAGTATCACCAGAAGGAATTGCATAATTCTGAGAGCCAAGCTTTTTATCAAGAAGAACAAGGAACGAACCAGGATCTGCAATTTCGCGCAAAGGCTTTCCGCTTACTTTTGAACTTGAAGTAATTTCGCATTCTACAATTTCGAGTTCGCCTGTTGTTACAGTATGAATTTCTTTTACAGATTTTCCGCGCAAGTGACTCATAATAGAATCAACTACACTGTCGCGCAAAGGAATAGCAACATCTACGCCCAAGTGCTTTTCGCTGATTTCTACAAAATCATGACTCTTTACAAGACTGATTGACTGCCCTACTCCAAGAGATTCCAGGTAAGCCGCAAGAATCATATTTAATTCGTGATTATGTGTTGCACAAATTGCAAGGTCAAAAGAAGTAAGACCTTCCTCACGCAGGAAGTTTTCATCAGAAGCATCGGCACAAAGAACGCGTGCATCTGGGAATCGTTCAGCTGCTGCTTTTGCAAGAACATCATCGCTATCTATAATTACAAATTCCTGCGAATGACGTGCCTTGGCGCCACTGAACAATCTTGCAAAACCGCCCGCCTTCTTTTGAATAAGCTTATCTGCAATGATATTTCCAATTCTGCCCGCACCAATCAGAACTACTTTTTTAAGTTCCTTTTGTACAGAACCACAAAGTTCAAGCACGGCATTAATATCATCCTTGTCTACAAGAACACCAAGAGTGTCGCCCGCATTTATAACAGTGTCACCAGTTGGAAGAGATGTGATTCCATTCTGTTCAACATAACCAACAAGAAAGCGAACCTGGGTTTTTGAACGAACTTCCTTAAGAGTAATTCCATCAAAAACACTATCTTTATTTACAAGGATTTTTGCTATTTCAAGACCTGAATTATCAAAGGTGATTACATTACCAACAGCGCCGTTTTCTACAGCCTGCACAATTGCATCTGCCGCTTCAACGTCAGGATGAATCATGTAGTTAATTCCGTAAAGAGGACGATGCTTACCGCCAAATTCTCCGGAATGCTTTTTTTCGGCTTTTGTTGTATTTACATAGTAGGCGTAATTGCGAACTCGTGCAATTTTAAGAACGTCAGGATAAACTGCATCAACGAGCGAGCAGGTAATCATGTTTACTTCATCAGAAGATGTTACACAAACAAGCGCATCTGCTTTTGCAATACCAACATCTTCCAAAGTTTCAAGGTTGTTTCCGTCTGCACAAACGACTGTACAGTCAAGAATATTCTGTGCATGACGGATTGTATGCTCGTCATTATCAACAATTGCAACTTCGTTTTTTTCATTTATGAGGAGCTTGGCAAGCTGAAGGCCTGTAAATCCAGCTCCTACAATTACTATTTTCATGGGGTTCCCCTTTTTAGAATATTATACCATTCTTTGGGGAATATGTCTTTATTTCTCTTCTGCTTCCTGAGAAATCTTAGATTTGCGTTTGTTTGAAACAAAAAGGCCTACATATACGGCCACACAGATAATTGTTGCAGCAAGAGCTTCAAGAGCAGCCTGTGGAGCAAGAACTCCAATTACTGCAAAGTATCCCATACCGCCCATACCTTCGCGGGTAGCAGCGCCCTGGAAAAGATAAAGACAGCCAATTACAAGCAGAGTGTGGCAAACAGTAGAAAGGAAGGCTGTAATACCGGCACTTACTGTTTTTGGCAATTTAGGAAGCTTATTAAATGCAAACCACAAAGCCCAGGCAATAAGACCTGTGAGCATGCGTGGAAGCACAGAAACAAGCGGATTTACAAAAAGAGGATCAAGAGCACCACTTGGGCTCATTGCAGCCTGAACAAGTGACATAATTCCAAATACAGCACCTGTAAAAAGAGCAGAAGGCAAACCGCAAAGGCAGGCAGCCAGAATAATAGGTACATGAAGAATTGTAATAGAAGCGGCAGGACCAAGAGGAATAAGACCAAGCTTTGTAATACCAAGAACAATTATAAGAGCACTAAGAGCAGCAGTTAAAACCAATTTACGTGTACGAGATACATTTTTTTCCATAAAGATACTCCAATATAAAAGATTATCGGGTCGAGCCCGACAATGACAATGGGATTATGACAAAAACGAGGAAAAGTGTCAATGAAAAACTAGCCAATCAGCGGCTTCTGTTTCTTGCTTACCGGTTCACAAGTTAGATCTACGCCAAGCTTTTTAAAGATTTTGCGGTCAACTTCGCTAAGCATAACAGTTGTATGAACCTGGCAGCCACGCAGATTTGGCAGCTGATCAATTGCCTTTCGGCAGTTTTCGTCATCTTTAGAAAGCATTGCAAGGGCAACAAGAACTTCATCAGTGTGAAGGCGAGGATTGTTTCCGCTAAGGTAGGTTACCTTCATTTTCTGAATAGGTTCAATCATTTCTTTTGGAATAAGCTTGAGCTTGTGGTCAAGACCTGCAAGATGCTTTGTTGCATTAAGAATGAGGGCAGCACTTGTACCAAGCAAATCTGTAGTCTCTGAAGTAATAATTGTTCCGTCTGCAAGTTCAATAGCCGCACAGATAGATTTTGATTTAGCGGCACGTTCTTTTGCAGCAACAGTTACACGACGTTCATCTGTAGAAATCTTTTCCTGCTGCATCAAAAGTTCAATCTTGTTAATTTCGGCTTCTGAAGCATCTCCATCCATGTAGCGGTTGAGCGTTGCATAGTAGCGGCGGATAATTTCCTGACGGCTTGCTTCTCGACAGGCTTCATCATCATAAATACAATAGCCTGCCATATTAACGCCCATATCTGTCGGCGACTTATAAGGATTTTCTCCATAAATACCCTTAAAAATAGCGTCAAGAACAGGGAAGATTTCTATATCGCGGTTATAATTTACAGTAGTTTTTCCGTAGGCTTCCAGGTGCCATGGGTCAATCATGTTTACGTCATTTAAGTCTGCTGTTGCAGCTTCGTAAGCAAGATTTACAGGATGTTTGAGAGGCAGATTCCAGATTGGGAAGGTTTCAAACTTTGCATAGCCTGCCTTTACACCGCGTTTATTTTCGTGGTAAAGCTGGCTCAAACAGGTAGCCATTTTTCCCGAACCAGGGCCTGGTGCTGTAATAACAACAAGCGGACGGGTTGTTTCTATATAATCATTTTTTCCGTAACCTTCATCACTATCAATAAGAGCAACGTTAGAAGGATATCCCGGAATTGTATAATGATAGTAGGATTTGATTCCCATTTTCTTAAGTTTTGAACGGAAAAGTTTTGCAGCTTCCTGACCGGTAT